>NZ_JBIAQV010000043.1:0-52943 GCF_042889305.1 Streptomyces sp. NPDC002619
CTTCCCGGTGACGCCCGCGACGCTGCTGGCATGGCACCGCAGACTGGTCGCGCGCAACTGGGACTACAGCAAGCACCGAAGGAGGCCCGGGAGACCGTCGACCCACGAGTCCCGCGACACCACCTGACGAAGATCGCGGCCGGGAGGTGAACGCCAAGATCAGCACATGTGCGGGCCTTTTGGCGCCCCACAGGCTCGTCATCGGGACGGGCGGCCACGTGGTCGGCATGCAGCGCCTCCCCTCAGCAATCCGCCGCCGATCCGAGTAGCGCACACACGATCACGGGCCAATCCCTACAGACGAGCTACACCCAAAAGACCTTTCCCGCGAGGACGAGACGGTCGAAGTTATTGACGCGGGCATGCCGGTGAGCGACAACGTCTGTACGAGTTCTGAACGTTCCCTGACGTCTTCCCGGGACGGAGACCAGCAAGGTGACGCTTCCCGCCCTACGGGGAGCCGGCCGGACGCCACACCGCCGTGCTCTCCTGCTCAGCGCGCTTCTCGTCCTCACCGCCGGCCTGCTCACGGCCGCGCCCACCCCACCCGCCGCGCATGCCGCCGCGGGCTGCACGTCCACCGCGGACTGCCTGTCCAAGATGACGCTGGCCGAGAAGGCCGGGCAGATGACGCAGGCCGCCAACTCCTACATCGTCAACAAGCAGGACATCGCCACATACGGCCTCGGCTCGGTGCTCAGCGGCGGAGGCGGCGGCCCGAACGGCGCGGGCGGCACCGCCACCCAGTGGGCCGACATGGTCGACAGCTATCAGAGCTACGCCCTCAGCAGCCGGCTCGGGATACCGCTGCTGTACGGCGTGGATGCCGTCCACGGCCACAACAACGTACAGGGCGCCACCCTGTTCCCCCACCACATCGGCATGGGGGCCACCCGCGACGCGGCGCTCGTCCAGCGCGTCGAGGACATCACCCGCCAGGAAGTCCTGGGTACCGGGATCCGCTGGTCCTTCGCACCCTGCGTGTGCGTCGCCCGCGACGACCGCTGGGGCCGCACGTACGAGAGTTACGGTGAGGACCCGTCGGTCGTCTCACCGCTCGCCTCGGCGGCCGTCACAGGTTTCCAGGGCACTGCGATCGGCCCGACCTCGGTCCTGGCCACGGCCAAGCACTACATCGGCGACGGCGGCACCACCTACGGCACCGGCAGCAGCGGCTACCTCATCGACCAGGGCAACACGCAGATCAGCGAGAGCGAGCTGCGCGCCGTCCACCTGCCGCCCTACCAGTCGGCGATCACGGCGGGCGTGGGGTCGGTCATGGTGTCGTACAGCAGTTGGAACGGCACCAAGATGCACGGCGACAAGTACCTGATCACCGACGTCCTCAAGACCGAACTCGGCTTCTCCGGCTTCGTGGTCAGCGACTGGGCAGGCATCAAGCAGCTCCCTGACGCCACGTACGCCGACCAGGTCGCGCACGCCGTCAACGCCGGTCTCGACATGATCATGGTGCCGGACGACTACGTGGGCACCATCAACGCCATCGTCACCGACGTGAACAACGGCAAGATCCCGCAGTCGCGGGTCGACGACGCGGTGACCCGTATCCTCAACGCCAAGTTCGCGCTCGACCTGTTCGACCGCCCTTACACCGATCGCAGTTACACCCCGCAGGTCGGTTCGCAGGCCCACCGGGACGTCGCCCGGCAGGCGGTCCGCGAGTCGCTGACCCTGCTGAAGAACGACAGCAGCGCGCTGCCGCTGCCGAAGACCGGCACGTACAAGATCGTGGTGGGCGGGAAATCGGCCAACGACCTCGGCAACCAGACCGGCGGCTGGTCGATCAGCTGGCAGGGCTCCAGCGGCACGCACACCACGGGCACCACCTTCTGGCAGGCACTCCAGCAAACCACCGCCGGCACCGGCATCACCCTGCAGAACGTCGGCACCCGCACCAAGGGCAACTACAGCGCGGATGTCGGCATCTGGGTGGGCGGCGAGACCCCGTACGCGGAAGGCAAGGGGGACTCCTCCACCCTCGCCTTCGGCAACGACAACTCCACCCAGCTCAGCGACATCTGCTCACGCGTGAAGACCTGCATCGCGATCCTCTACTCCGGGCGCCCACTGATCATCGGCAACCAACTCCCGAAGGCGCAGGCGTTCATCGCTGCCTGGCTGCCCGGCACGGAAGGCGCGGGGATCACCGACGCTCTCTTCGGCGCGGGTTTCTCCGGCAAGCTTCCAGTCACCTGGCCCACGGCGGTCACCGACGAGCCCATCAACAGTGGCGACGGCAAAACGCCCCTCTTCCCCCTCGGTTACGGCATCACGCCCTACTGACCCGGTCGGGCCGATCCGCACCGACGGCCTGAGACCGCCCCCGAAGGCCACCCGCCCCCCGCAGCCGGTGGCCTTCGGGCGGCCTCCTCGGGCCGACCCACCGGGAACCCGCTCACGCGCGTCCTCGCCGCCGCCCCGGGCCGGCAGCGACTCGGCGAGCCGGTGACGGACCCGGGCCGAGTCGTACGGGCGGTCCAGGGTCTCGCAGCCGGCCGCCCCGACCCCCGGAGCCTGGAGACCCGGGCAGGTGACCATCACATGGGATCCTCTGGACTCCTACGGCCAGGGGCTGGGTGCCGGTGGGGGCACCACCGCAGGCCGGTCGTCGCAGGTGATGGTGTTGGGCAGTTCCCACGGGACGAGCCAGGACCCGTTGCCGCCGCGGTCGGAGACGGAGAACTCCGAACCGGCAGGGGTGAAGTGGAAGGACCCGCAGTTGTTGACGCTCACCGCGCCGACGTTGCGGGCCTGCACGTCCTCGAAACTGGCCGACCCCGCGGCGCGGGCGCTGACCACGGACGTGCCCGTACCGTCGACCTTGATGTCCTTGAAGTGCACGTTGGTGATCGAGTACTTGTCCTTGACCGGCCAGTCGGCGACGAACATCACCGCGTTGTAGGTGTTGTCGAGGAAGGAGTCGCCCACCACCTCGACGTCCGCGCTGATGTCCTTCTCCAGGGCGTAGAACCAGATCGCCCCGAGCCCGATGTTCCAGTTGAGCTCGTAGGTGCCGGCACGCACCGTGGTGTTGTCGGTGATCCACAGGTGGCCGGTGAAGGCTTCGGCGCCGAAACGGGAGCCGACCTGGATACCGCTGCCCTCCCGGATGGGGTCCGCGACGAGGTTGCCGGAGACGGTGTTGTCCGTTCCGCCGTACAGCGCGATGCCGTTGGCCAGCACCGGGGTCTGCACGGTGTTGTGGTCGAAGACGTCGCCCGCGTCCTCCGTCTTCTCCGACCACATGGCCAGCCCGTCGTCGCCGGTGTTCCGGATGAAGTTGTTGGAGACGAGGGAGTCGGTCACTCCGGTGTGGAAGTTGATGCCGTCGGCGATCTGGTCAGCGATCTGGTTGCCGGTGATCCGCAGGTTGCTCATGGGTCCGTCGAACCACATGCCCACCTTGGTGTGGTGGATGTACAGGCCCTCGATGGTCGAGTCGCTCAGTGCCCCGCCGATGCCGTTCACCTGATCGGTGTCGATCCGTTCGCGCACGTCGCCCTCGATGGCGAAGCCCGACAGGTGCACGTGGTGGCTGCCGCCCGTCGCAGCGTCCTTGCCGTAGAAGCCGACGCCGGTGTGGACCGAGCCGTCCGGGGCGGGTGCCGCGAGGGTGACCTGGTGGCCCTTGATGATCGTGTACCAGCTGCCGGCGCCTTCGATCGTGATGTCGTCGACGATGATGTGGCGGCTGACCTGGTACGTCCCCGGGGGGATGTAGACCTTCCGGTGTGCTCGTCTGGCGAAGGCGATGGCCTTGTCGACAGCGTCGGCGGAGTCACGCCGTCCGCTGGGGTCCGCTCCGAAGGCCAGCACGTTGGCCGCGGATGGGTCCGCCTTCGGCGGAGCGACGAGTTGGGAGTCCATCAGGTCGATCACGGTGGTCGCGGCCTCGCTGCGCTGCGGCACGCGCAGCCGCATGTGTGCACCGGCCGGATAGGTACGGCCGAGCAGCAGCCGCTGCTCGTCGTAGAAGTGGTTCGGCCGGAACGGCTTGGGAATCACCGGCGCCGGGGTGGTGGCGTTGGGGACGCAGCCGCACTCGGTGATCCACCAGTCGGGGTGCAGCACGTCGGCGGTGGGGTCGTTGGTGAAGGGATACAGGTTGTACAGCCAGGCGTACTGCGAGGTCAGCGTCATGGTGCTGCGGTGGCGTCCGTTCACGCTGACGTCGAGCGGGGCGGTGATCCCGCCGCCGGTCGGGGCGTCCGGGATGCTGTAGCGCACGGTGATGGCGTTGGCGGCACGCGGCAGCGTGAACTCGACGTACTGGCCGGGCGCGAGACTGACCGCACTGCGGCCTGAAGCCTCGGCGGCAAGCGTGTACGCGGTGCGACCCGGCCCGATGACGGTGCCGTCGGTCGGGGCGTGCTCCGCCTCCTGCTCCAGGAAGCCGAGGTCGGCTCCGCGACCGGCGACCAGGGCGGGGTCGAGCCCGGCGCGGGTCACCGGCGCAGCCTGGGTCTCCTTGGCGGCACCGGCCGCCGCGGCATCGCCGGCCGGCACGGCGGTGAGGCCGACCGTCGCTGTCACGGCCGCCAGGGCTGCGGCAGCTCTTCGCCGCGCGCCGGCACGTCTGCTTGTGCGGTTCACTGCGCCTCGATTCTGTGGTGGAGGGCGATGGATCCTCGCGGAAGCCGTGGGAAGGGGCGGGCCGCGCCGCTCACCTCCAGGAGCGGCGCGGCCCGGGTGCGGTCGGTGCCGCGTCCGGGTCAGGGCAGGCGCAGCCAGACCGCGGTATCGGTGGGCAGTTGCCCGTCCGTCAGCGGTGCGCTACTCAGCAGGACCTGCCGGTGCGGTGGCAGCGGTGCCGGCTCCGGGCCCAGGTTGACGACGCAGCCGAAGCCGGCGTCGCGGGTGAAGGAGAGGACCTGGGGGCCGCTGGGAAGCCAGGTCATCTGCCCGTCGCCGAGTGCGGTCTCGCTCCGGCGCAGGCGCAGCGCCGTGCGGTACAGCCTCAGCATGCTGTCCCGGTCCGCCGCCTGCTGCTCCGCCGTCATCGCCGACCAGTGGCGAGGCTGGGGCAGCCAGGGCTGAGTGCCCTCGGGGCCGAAGCCGAACGGCGGGGCGTCGCCGCTCCACGGCAGCGGCACGCGGCAGCCGTCCCGGCCGGGGTCGGCTCCTCCGGTGCGGTGGAACATCGGGTCTTCGATGACCGAGTGCGGCAGGTCCTCGACCTCGGGCAGGCCGAGCTCCTCGCCCTGGTAGAGGTAGACGGAGCCGGGCAGGGCCAGGCTCAGCAGCGCTGCCGCCCGGGCGCGCCGGGTGCCCAGTGCGAGGTCGGTGGGGGTGTCGTGGGCTTTGGCCGCGAAGTCGAAGCCGGTGTCGGCACGCCCGTAGCGGGTGACGGTCCGGGTCACGTCGTGGTTGGCCAGCACCCAGGTGGCGGGCGCGCCGACGGGCGAGTGCACGGCCAGCGTGGTCGTGATTGCCTCGCGCAGCCGCGCGGCGTCCCAAGGGCAGGTGAGGAAGCCGAAGTTGAAGGCTGTGTGGAGTTCGTCGGGGCGCAGGTAGCGGGCGAAGCGCTCGGGGTCGGGCAGCCAGACCTCGCCGATCAGGGCGCGTGGCGGGGTGTAGGACTCGGCGACCTTGCGCCAGTCCCGGTACACGTCGTGGATCTCGTCGCGGTCCAGGTAGGGGTGCGGGTCCGCGCCGTCCACCAGGTCGGGAAGCGCCGGGTCCTTGATGACCTCGGCGGCGGAGTCGATGCGGACTCCGGCCGCGCCCCGGTCGAACCAGAAACGCAGCACCTCCTCGTGCTCCCGGCGCACCTCGGGGTGCTGCCAGTTCAGGTCGGGCTGGGCGGAGGCGAAGCGGTGCAGGTACCACTGGCCGTCCGGGACGCGGGTCCAGGCGCTGCCACCGAACTGCGACATCCAGTTGTTGGGAGGAAGTTCACCCCGCTCGCCTCGGCCCTCACGGAACCAGAACCGATCGCGCTCCGGCGAGCCGGGGCCTGCGGCGAGCGCGTCCTGGAACCAGCGGTGCCGGTCGGAGACGTGGTTGGGGACGATGTCGACGATGGTGCGGATACCCGACGCCAGTGCCTCGGCGATCAGCTTCTCGGCCTCCCCCAGGCTGCCGAAGGCCGGGTGGATGGCCCGGTAGTCGGCCACGTCGTAGCCGCCGTCGGCCATCGGTGAGGCGTACCAGGGGGTGAACCAGAGCGCGTCGACACCTAGTTCGGCGAGATACGGCAACCGGGACCGGACGCCCGCCAGGTCGCCCACCCCGTCGCCGTCCGCGTCGGCGAAGCTGCGTACGTAGATCTGGTAGATCGCGGCGCCACGCCACCACTCGTGGGGTTGGTGCACGGTAGAAGTCTCCTCGGGAGATGGTGTCAGCCCTTGAGGCTGCCGGCGGTGAGCCCGGACATGATGTTGCGTTGGAAGATCAGGAAGAAGATCACCGTCGGCACGGCGGAGATGGCCGAGGCGGCGATCAGCACGTTCTCCGGCACGCCCAGTGAGAGCGAGTAGATGCCGGCGTTGAGCGTCTGCCTGGTCGGGTCGGGCTCGGCCAGCAGCGGCCAGAGGAAGTCCTTCCACACGTTGACCAGGGCGAAGATGGACACCACGCCGATGATCGGCCGGGACATGGGCAGCACGATGGAGAGCAGTGTGCGCAGCGGTCCGGCGCCGTCGATGGCGGCGGAATCGAGCAGTTCCTGGGGCACCGAGTCGAAGAAGCGCTTCAGCAGGTAGATGTTGAAGGCGTTGGCCACCGACGGGAGCCAGATCGCCCAGGGGGAGTTGAGCAGGTTCTGGTGGATCAGCGGCAGGTCCAGCACCGTCAGGTACTGCGGGACGACCAGCACCATGGCCGGGATCATCAGGGTAGCCAGCATCAGGCCGAGGATCGCGTTGCCCAGCACCGGCCGTAGTTTGGACAGCGAGTAGGCCGCGGCGACGTCCAGGACGAGCTGGAAGGCGAGCGCCCCGAAGGCGTACCAGAGCGTGTTGAACAGCAGGTGGGCGATGTTGAGGCGAGTCCACGCGTCGCTGTAGTTGGAGGCCTCGATGTGGTGCGGGTAGAAGGTGGGCGGGGTCTGGATGGACTCGGTGGTGTCCTTGAGCCCGCCCGACACAAGCAGGTAGAGGGGGCCCAGGAAGACCAGCGTGAAGGCGACGACGATCAGGATCAGCGTCACCTGGTAGAGCGTGCGGTTGAGCTGGGCCGGATTGACCAAGGTGCGGGTGTCGCTCATGACTCCAGCCTCCGGTTGAGTCGCACGTAGATCACCGAGAACCCGGCGAGCACCAGCAGCAGGAGCAGCCCGAGGGCGCAGGCGGCGCCGTAGTTGGAGAAGTTGAAGGCGTACTGGTAGATCAGGTAGACGACGGTGGTGGTCGAACCCTCCACCCCCTGGCCGCCGTTGGTGAGGATGAAGGGCTCGACGAAGACCTGCATGGTGGCGACGATCTGAAGCATCAGCATCAGCGAGAGGATGAGCCGGGTCTGCGGGATCGTCACGTGCCAGACGCGCCGCAGCAGTCCGGCTCCGTCCAGTTCGGCGGCCTCGTAGAGCTCACCGGGTATGTTCTGCAGCGCCGCCAGGTAGATCAGCGTGGCGCTGCCCATGTTCATCCAGGTGGAGGCGATGACGACGGCGAGCATCGCCGTGTCCGGGGACTGCAGCCAGCCGGAGGTGGGCAGGTGCAGCAGCTGCAGTGACCGGTTGATCAGCCCGTATTCGGGGTTGTACAGGTACTTGAACAGCAGCAGTGAGGACACCGGCGGGAGCATCACCGGGAGGTACACCAGGATCCTCAGGTAGCCGCGCGCGTGCCGCAGTTCGTTCATCACCACGGCCGTGACGAACGGCAGCGCGAAGCCGAACAGCAGGGCCAGTCCGGTGAACTGGGCTGTGTTCCGCCAGGCCGGCCAGAAGCTGGGGTCGTTCACGATCTGGTTGAGGTTGTGCAGGCCGACCCAGGTGGTCCTGCCCGCCTTCGCCTTCTGGAAGCTCATGATCACTTCGCGGACCATGGGATACCACTGGAAGCAGGCGAAGCAGAGCACCGCGCCGATCAGGAAGCCGTGTGCGGCGAGGTTGCGCCGTACGGATGTGCGCAGTGCCCCGGCCCGACCAGCCGCCGTGGCGGGCGGCGAGTCGGTTCCGGAGGATGCGGTCGCGACCGCCATCGTCGATCTCCTTGGGAGGCTGCTCGTCCCGGGGCCTGGCGCCCCTTGCGGCTACTGGGCGTTGGCGAGGACCTGGTTGACCTGCTGCTCAGCGGTGTCCAGCAGCTTCTGCAGGTCGGCGTTGGAGTTCGTCAGCGTGGACGCCATCGTGGTGTCGAGGATCTTGTAGATGGCCTGGGCGTTGGCGGGCTCGGTGACGCCGGTGACGTTGGCCTTCACGAAGGGCTCGAAGGCCTTCACCGACATGGTGGCGTTGGCGGCCTTGAGCTGGGTGTCCTTGGCGGCGGTGGCGCCCTGGAACAGCTGCGGCTGGGGCAGTCCGACCGCCTGGCCGGAGGCCTTGGAGCGGGGGTAGTTGTACTGCTGGCCCTGGCCCTCCGTCAGCCAGAGGTAGCTGAGCAACTGGATCCCGGCCTTGATCTGCTCGGGGGTGTCCTTGACGTTGAACATGTAGTTGTCGCCGCCGGTGAGGCTGCCGACGCCGGGTCCGTTCTGGCCGGGGATCGGGCCCATGCCGAAGTCCTCGTAGTGGGCGCCGAGGCTCTGCACCATGTAGGTGATGTCGTCAGGGGCGGCGATGTACATCCCCAACTTGCCCGCGGCCATCTGCTTCTGGAGGTCGCCCCACTTGTAGAGCTGGGTGGTGCCCATGACGTTGTCGTTGAAGCGGAGCTTGTGCAGGTTCTGCAGCACGGCCAGGCCCTGGGGGTTGTTGAAGGCCGCCTTGGTGCCGTCGTCGCTCACCATCCGGCCGCCCTGGGCGTAGATCTCGGCGGTGAAGTGCCAGCCGCCGTTGTTTCCCGCGCTGTAGTCGCCGTAGCCCGCGATGCCCTTGCCCAGGGCGGCGATCTTCTTGGCGTCGGCCGCGACCTCGGCCCAGGTCTGCGGGGGCTGGTCGGGGTTGAGTCCGGCCTGCTGGAAGAGCTTCCGGTTGATGATCATGCCCATGGTGTAGTTGGTGCGCGGAATGCCGTAGATCTTCCCGTCGGCCTTCTGGGTGTCCCACACCGAGGACATGATGTCGTCCTTGACCGGCAGGTTCTCAGAGGTGACGTACTTCGTGATGTCGGCCGCCTGGCCGGCGTCCAGGACCTGCTGCTTGTCCGTGAAGTAGGTGTAGAAGACGTTGGGCTGAGTGCCGCCCTTGAGCGCGGCCGTGAACAGTTCAGGGGTCTCGCACGGGAACGTGTCGATGCTCTTCACCGTGATGTTCGGGTGCAGCTTCTCGAAGGCCGCGATGTCGTCGGCCCACTGCTTGCGCTGCGTTGGGCGGCTTTTCGGCGGGGCGCAGTCGATGGAGATCGTGACCTTGCCGTTGGTCGGCTTGTCACCGCCGGTGGAGGAGCTGGAACAGGCGGCAGCGGACAGGGTGAGAGCGCCGGCGATCAGCAGCGCTGCGGATCTGCGCATGGGTAGGAGACCCCTTCATGGGCGGGAGTGCGTGGGATGTGGCGCACCTCACTTAAGCACCGACCCGTCGGCACCGCAATATCTCGACGGTATTTTGCAAGAAGTCAACGCGGAACCGTGATGCGGCGAGCCACGAACAACGCAAGGGCCGCACCCCATAGGGGTACGGCCCTTGCCGGCGCTGCGAGTTGGCCCTCCGTCAGTGGCTGGGATCTTTCCATGCCAGACCGGTCGATCCGCGCACCACGAGCTCCGGCTCGAAGAGCAGCTCGTCGTGGGTGACCTTGGCGCCGGCCAGCTCTCCCACGAGCAGCTTCACGGCGGCGCGACCCATCGCCTCGATGGGCTGACGGATGGTGGTCAGCGGCGGATCGGTGCAGGTCATGAAGGAGGAATCGTCGTAGCCGATGATCGACACATCCCGAGGCACATCGAGCCGGCGCCTGCGGGCAGCGCGCACCGCCCCCAGGGCCAGCGGGTCCGAGGCGCAGATGATGCCGGTGACACCGCGCTGCAGCAGGCGCGCAGCCGCGGCCTGGCCACCCTCGAGGGAGAACAGCGCGTGTGCGACGTCCGCCTCCTCGAGCTCCAGCCCGGCCCTCTCCAGTACCGTGCGAGCCGCCGCCAGCTTGCGCCGCGACGGCATGTGATCGGGCGGGCCGAGCACCAGGCCGATCCGCCGGTGGCCCAGCGACAGCAAGTGCCCGGCGCCCTGTTCCACCGCGACCGCGTCGTCACAACTGACCTGCGGGAAGTCCAGGTCGGGTATGGCGGCGTTCATCAGCACCGTCGGCAGACCGCGGCGGTACAGCCGCTCGTAGTGCTCGTGCGGGGACTCGGCCTGGGCGTACAAGCCACCGAAGAAGATCACGCCCGAGACCTGCTGCTGGAGCAGCAGTTCCACGTAGTCGGCTTCGGAGACACCGCCCGCCGTCTGCGTGCACAGCACCGGCGTGAAGCCCTGCTGCGCCAGTGCACTGCTGACCACCTCGGCGAAGGCGGGGAAGATGGGGTTCTGCAGCTCCGGCAGGACCAGCCCGACCAGCCTCGAGCGCTCGCCCCGCAGCTGGGTGGGACGCTCGTAGCCGAGCACGTCCAGGGCGGTCAGCACGGCCTCGCGGGTCTGCTCGGAGACACCGGGCTTGCCGTTGAGCACCCGGCTGACCGTCGCCTCGCTGACCCCGACTTTCCTGGCCACCTCGGCAAGTCGTCGTGTCATGGCTCAACCCTAAGGCATGATCCGCAATCCACTTACAGCTCTGCGTAAAAATTCGTCAGTCTTTGCAGCAAGAACGTCGGGACAGCCACGGCAAGAAGGCTCCACCCCGGGGGGACGATCCGACGCCGGGGACAGAGGCGCCCCACCCAGGGGCGCAGGCCTTCTCCATATGCCGACGCGACCACGATGCTCGAGTTCGAGAACTTACAAGAAAAAGTAAGTTTGAAACAAGGCTTGGTCCGAATATTGCTCGTGTCTGTCCGAGCCAATACGGTGCTGCACGCGCCGCCGCCTGTGATCGGATCTCCCTCTCCACCTGTTCGTACCTGCTCCACCTTGCCCGGCCACGAAGGGCCGGCGAAGCGCTGCGTCGTGCCCAAGGGCACCTGACCTCGGGCACCCCACCCGACGGCGGCACGCCTCACGCCGGCTTCGGTCCCAAGGAGCAACCCTTGTTACAGTCCCTCCGCACACTCAGACGCGCGGTCGCCCTAGGCGGCAGTACCGCACTGCTGGTCGCCACGGGCGTCCTCCTGACGGCGTCCTCGGCATGGGCCGCCGCCACCGGCGGCAACGGTGCCGCCCTGCCCTATGTCGAGGTCCAGCCGGAGAACGCCGCCACCAACGGCAGCGCCATCGGTCCCAGCTACACCCAGGGCCAGCTGGCCGACGAAGCCTCCTACCGCAAGGCCGTGACGCTGCAGCGGGCGGGCAAGTACGTCACCTTCACCACCCCGGTGGCCCGAACTCGATCAACTTCCGGTACAGCATCCCGGACAGCTCGAACGGGACGGTCTACAACGCGCCGCTGTCCCTGAACATCAACGGCACCAAGCAGAGCAACTTCACCCTGACCAACGCATACAGCTGGTTCTACGGCAGCTACCCCTTCACCAACAGCCCAGGCAGCAACCCGCACCACTTCTTCGACGAGGCCCATCCCCTCTTCACGCAGACCTATCCGGCCGGGACCACCTTCACGCTACAGGTGGACCCCGAGGACACCGCATCGTCCTACACCATCGACTTCGCCGACTTCGAGCAGGTCGGTGCCCCGCTGACGCAGCCGGCCGGCTCGGTGTCGGTGACCAGCAAGGGCGCGGACGCGACGGGAGTCAACGACTCGACCAGCGCCTTCAACTCGGCCATCAGCGCCGCAGGCGCCGGTGAGACAGTGTGGATCCCGCCGAGCACGTACAAGATCCCAGGCCACATCGCGGTGAACAACGTGACGATCGCCGGCGCCGGCATGTGGTACTCGACGGTCACCGGGTCGGCGCCGGGCTTCTACGGCAACTCCGCGCCGTCGCCGAGCACCGGCGTGCACCTGGAGAACTTCGCGATCTTCGATGACGTCCAGGACCGCAACGACGGCGCGCAGGTGAACGGCATCGGCGGCGCGATGAGCAACTCCACCGTGTCCAACGTGTGGATCGAGCACGAGAAGGTCGGCGCCTGGGTGGACGGGCCGATGGACGGCCTGACGGGCACAGGTCATAGCGATCATGTGGTTGAGACGCTCTGTGATCACCAAGGGGGCCTGTGCCCGCGCTGCCATCATGGCTGACCGAACCACTCTGGGACCGATTCGCGGCGCTGCTGCCAGATCGGCCGGCGTTCCACCCGGACCATCCGCTCGTCTGCCATCGTCGGCGCATCAGCGACCGGATCATCTTCGACAAGCTGCTGCAGCTGCTGCGCTTGGGCTGTTCGAGATACGACGGAGCCACCGACTCGGCGGCATCCTCCACGAGTACCAACATTCGGCCTGAACTGGGCGGATGAGGTTTTCGGCAGGCGCAGGCACCATCAGGGACGTACCGGTGAGGTACCGGTCAGGTCAGGAGTTCCAGACCTGGAACTCCGAGATCTGTCCGGCCGGCCACCCGGTGTTCGCCGTAATGTTCACCCGGAAGTAGCGCTGGGCGGTGGCGGGGAAGGTAATCGTGACGGTGTTGCTGCCGGACGGGTCGAAGGTGTAGCTCGCCGACGCCTTGACCGTGGTGAAGGTGGAGTTGTCAGTGCTCGCGAGCAGGGACAACGTCTGGGTACGGGCGCCCCAGCCGGCGGGCAGCTGAAGGACGACGCGGGACGCGCTCTGGGCGGAGCCGAGGTCGACCTGGACCCATTGCGGGAAGGCGTTGTTGGCGCTTTCCCAGTAGGTGGACTGGTTGCCGTCGGTGACGTTCGACGCGGCGTACGTCTGGGTGTGGCTGGACTCGCTGGTGGCCTTGCCGGCGGCCAGGTTGGTGCTGGTGGTGGCGCCGGTGCCGGACAGCGCCACGGTGGTGGGGCTGTTGGAGGCGTTGCTGTTGATGGTGAGCGTGCCGGTGCGGGTGCCGGAGGCGGTCGGCGTGAAGGTGACGCTGACCGAGCAGGAGGCCCCGGCGGCAATGGAGGTGCCGCAGGTGTTGGTCTGGGCGTAGTCACCGGAGACGGTGACGCCGGAGACCGTCGCCGTCGCCGTGCCGGTGTTGGTCACCGTGACCGTCTGCGCGGCGCTGGTGGTGTGCAGCGTCTGGCCGGCGAAGGTCAGCGAGGCCGACGAGACCGACACCGTAGCCGACGGGGAGCCGCTCGCCGCGGCGAAGGTGAGGTGGTTGAGGTTCCAGCCGCCGTTGTCCTGGTTGAGCGTGAGGACCTGCCGACCGGCCGGGAGTGTGACGTCGGCGGTAACCGTGGTCCAGGTCTGCCAGCCGCCGGTGGCGGGGACGTCGACCGCTCCGCTGAGGTTGGTTCCGGATGCGTCGGACAGGTGCAACGCGCCGGTCACGGCGGCGGGAGCCGCGGTCCTCAGGCTGACGGTGTAGGTGCCGGCCGTGGCGACGTCCACGGTGTAGCGGAACCACTGCCCTCTGCTGGTCCAGCCGAGGTTGTAGCCGCCGCCGGTGTCGGAGGTGGTCTCCAGGTCGACGCCGTCGGAGCGGTAGGCAGTGCCGTTGCCGTTGACCGAGGTGACGTTGTAGGCGACGCCCTGACCGCCGGTGTCGTAGTTCTCCGCCTGCACGGTGCCCGGCACTGCGGCGGGAGTGCCGCTGTAGGGACCCTCGGGCGCGGGGTTCTGCCAGCTGTTGTTGTTCACCGTCGCGGTGAAGCCGCTGGAGTTGTTGGTGAACGCGGCGTTCCCCGAGTGCAGTCCGGTGAGGGTGTTTCCGGTGATCGTGGCGGATCCGCTGGGCGCCGGGTAGTACGGCGGTGCGATCACCACTGCGTTGCGACCGGGGTTGGTGATCGTGTTGTTCTGCAGCAGCGTGTTGGTCGAGGTGGAGAAGCCGATCGCGTCGTAGAGGGAGTCGGACACGGTGTTGCCGGTCACGGTGACGTGGTCGACGACGCCGGTGTTCTGGCCGTCGCCGCCGTTGCCGATGTGCAGCGCCGGCTGGCCCTGGCTGTAGGCGTTGCCGCCCGACCTGACGACGACGTTGTCGGCCACGGTCGCGGACAGCAGGTCGTTGCCGTTGACGCCGAAGCGGCCGGCGCCCAGGCCGATGTACCGCGCGGTGTCGCTGATGTAGTTGTTGCTGACCTGGTGGCCGCTTCCGCCGTAGATCCCGATGCCCTTGCCGCCCCACGGCGCGATCGCGGTGTTGTTGGTGAAGGTGATGTTGGTCATCGGGTTGTAGTAGGTCGTCGTGCTGCCGCTGGTGTTGTAGTTGACCGAGTTGATCGCCATCGCGTCGTCACCGGTGCCGCGCACAAAGTTGTTCGTGGCGGTCAGGTCGTTTCCGGTGTTCGCGTCGAGCGCCACGTTGTTCAGGTTGATCCCGTCGGCCCAGATCGAGGTCAGGCGGCTGTTCTGCACCTTTCCGCCGGTACCCGAGGCCCAGAAGCCGGACATGGTGTGCTGGGTCCAGATGCCGTCGGCCACCCAGTTGGTGCCGGTGGTGTCCATGGCGCCACCGTCGCCGCCGACGGTGCCGCGGCTGACGGCGTTGGCGTCGATGTGGAAGTTCTGTACGGTGCACGAGGTCAGGGAGAACAGCGCCGCCAGGGGGGTGCTGTTGGGCACCGGCACGTCACGGTAGATCGTGGTGTACCACATCCCGGCCCCGGCGATGATGATGCCCTGCGCGCGCAGGCCGGTGGTGCCCTTCACGTAGAAGGTGCCCTGCGGAATCCAGAGGATCTTTCCCTGGGACTGCGCCTGGTTGATGCAGTTCTGGATGGCGGCGGTGCTGTCCACCGACTGGGTGTCGGCGGACCCGTTGGTCAGGTTGTCGTCGGACACCGCGCCGCAACTGGTGATGGAGATCGAGTTGGCGGGTTGGGCGACCGGTGCCGGCGGGTTCTCCACGTCGATGGCGTCGACATCGTAGAACGACGCGCTGTTCGAGGAGTCCTTCTGCAGCGAGAAGGTGCTGCCGGGGGCGATGGGCGTGCCGGCGACGAAGGTGTGCGACTCGTCGAAGAACACCCGCGGAGAGCCGTCCGCCGGGTTCTGGTTGTCGCTGGTGTTGTAGTTGTTGTTGCCCTCGTACACCCAGGTCTGCTTGGAGTTGAGGTTCAACGCCTGCCGGAAGGTGCCGTTGACGTACAGGTTCAGCGTGCCGGTGGTGCCGCCGCCCGACGAGAAGTCGGGAATGCTGGCCCGGACGTTGATGAAGCTGATGGGTTGGCCCGTGTTGTTCGTCCACTGCACCGACTGACCGGTGGCACCGAGGTGGACGTACGCGTGCCCGGACGCCTCGAGTGCAGCGCTCGAGTACTGCGTCGTCGGCGCCGAGGTCAGCGACACCCTGCCGGCACCCCCGCCCAGGGTGCCGGCCTCGGCCTCATAGGTGGTGAACGGAGTGGTGGCGCCCGCCGCTGTGCTCGCGGCGGGCGCCACGTCGGCGGCCGACGACGGTGGGGCAGCCGCGGTGCGGGAGGCTGCACCGGCCGGCGCGAAGGACATCCACACCATGCCAAGCGCGGCGACAAGGGCCACAGCCAGGCGCGGGACGAGCCCCGTGCCGCGTAAGGGCCTTGGGATCTCACGCATTGGATGCTCCTTCAGGGAATGTGGGGGGACCGGCGCCCCGACCGTACAGAGCATGGCGGGACGCCGCAAGATTCCGATCTGATAAAGAAAATATTACTCAGAGCGTTGAAAGAAGGCGCTGTGCACAATGGCCCGGGGGCCGGCCCACGCGGTTGTGGGCCGGCCCCCGGGGATCCTGCACGGAGCTGGTTCTGGACGACTACTGACGGAGTCCTCGTCGGATGACGCGTTGCCGTCAGGGATTGACGTTGATGGTGAAGGTCGTGGTCGGGTTGTAGATGTCGATGTGGTTGTTGGTCTGGGTCAGGTGGTTGAACGTCGCCGAGCCCACGGCCGGGCCCTGTCCCGATTCGGGCATCGGATTGGCCCAGATGCCATAGCCGGACTTGGCGTCGTAGGCGTCTCCGCTCTGCTGTGCCCCGGTGATGGACGTGTTGGTGAAGACGGTGTCCTTGATCGGGTTGAGCGCCGTGCCGTTGACGTAGTCGGTTTGGAACATGATGCCGGCGTACGTCGGGTCGACGATGTCGGTGTCGTTCACCCGGATCCCCTGGAACGGCTGAGTCGCGGAGAACAGCCAGATCGCGGGGAACACCTGGCCGCCCCAGAAGTGACCACCGTCGCGCACCAGCGAGACGTTCTGGATGGTGGTCGGCTGGGTGCCGAATCCCTGGAAGGGATAGCCGAAGTTCAGCGAGCTGATGGTGATGCCCGCATAGGTCAGCGTGTCGGCCACGTACAGGTTCTGCAGGGTGTTGTTCTCACCGCCGTAGACGGCGACACCCGCCGCCCGCCACGGGGTCAGCGCGGTCAGGTTCTGGAAGGTGTTGTTGGTCAGGTCCGAGGAGTTGTGGTCCTGGGCCGCGAACAGCGCGAAGCTGTCGTCGCCGGTCGACCGGGCCTCGTTGTTGCTCACCAGGTTGTCCTGGCTGCCGTTGGTGAGGTTGATGCCGTCCGCGAAGGTGTCGCGGATCCGCATGTTCGTCGCCTTCAGCCCGTTCACGTGGGTGCCCCAGATGGCGCACACCTGGTGCTCGATCCAGACGTCGTCGACGGTGATGTTGGAGACGTCGGTCAGGTCGAAGACCTTGCCGGGCCCGTCGATGCGGGAGGTGTAGTTGCCGAACCAGCCGAAGCCCCGGAAAGTGGAGCCGTTGGCGCTGCTCTGCACCGACCAGCCGACGTCCGAGTTGTCCGACGTGGTGGGGGAGTTGAACTGGGTGTACCAGGGTCCTGCGCCTACCACCTTGACGGCCTTGCCGTAGACGTTGAACTTGCCGGTGGTCTGGTACTGCCCGGCGGGCAGGTAGACGCCGACGAGCTTGCCCGTGGTGTCCTGGCGGACGGTGTCGAGCGCCTTCTGCACGTCCTGCTGGCCGAAGCCGGCCGGGGTGAGGTAGGCGTTCGGGTCCGGGTTGGCGACCGGGGCGACCTGCTCGGTGTTGATGTAGTCGATCGCGTACTGCGAGGTGTTGGACGAGTCCTTCTGCAGCTTGATGACGCTGCCCTGGGGCACCGTCTGGTCGAGCATCACGTGCGCCTCGTCGTAGATGTGACGCGGCGATCCGGCGCTGGGGTTGTTGCCCGGGCCAGTCTCCGCGCCGTACAGCCAGGCGAACTTGGAGTTCAGCGTGATGGTCTGCCGGAAGGTGCCGTCGACATAGACGTTCAGGGTGGCCGTGTCACCGCCGCCGCCGGGGGCGTCCGGAATGGAGAAGCGGGTCACCAGGGTGTTGGTGCTGGCCCGGGTGGTCCACTGGACGTAGGCGCCGGTGCTGTTCAGGGTGACGGCCTTGCGCCCGGACGCCTCGCCGGCCAGGTCGCCGATGGTGCGGTTGGGGCCGACCACGGCGGCGCCGCCGCCGATCTGGCCGTCCTCGCCCTGGTAGACGTCATAGGGCATGTTGGCGCCGCGGCCGACGAACAGCGATATGTCACTGGTGTTGTTGGCCTGCTTGACCGACAGCTCGTTGGAGTCGACCGCGATCACGGTGTGCACCGTGTACTTGCCGTTGACGGCCGTCCAGCTGCCCAGGTTCACCGCGGGAGCGGCGGCGCCGGCGGCGATCGTGCCGGTGTAGGAGCCGGTGAGGGTGGTGAGCGTCTTGCCGGTGCTGTCGAGCAGGGTGAGCGTGACGCCGTGGGAACCGCTGCCCGAGGCGACCGTGCCCTGGTTCCTCAGCGTCACCGAGAACTTGACGGTGTTGCCCGCCGAGGGGTTGTTCGGGGTCCAGTCCACGGTTCCGACCAGGTCCGAGCTCTGTACCGGCGCGACGACGAGGTTGTTCGGGTTGGTGTAGGCGTTGTTGTCGTAGCCCAACTCGATGAAGCTCTTTGCCTCGTCCACCTTGGCGGTGAGCTGGTACGAACCGGCCGCCTGCGTGCCGATCACCGCGGACACCCTGGCGGAGGCGCCGGCCGCCAGCGCGCCGACGGGGGCGGTGCCTACCTTGGTGCTGCCCAGGTAGAAGTTGACGTTGGAGGCCGGAGAGGCCGCGGTGCCCACGTTGGCGACCGTGGCAGACGCGGTGACCGAGTCGGTCTCCACCGGGGCGGACGGGGACCACGAGGACGCGGAGACTGTCAGGTCGGGGTTCGGGGCCGGAGTGCCGATCACCTGGAGCTCGCCGACCTGGCCACCGGTGGCTCCGCTGTTGCTGGTGATGCTCAGCTCGACGTCCGCGACCGTGGCGCTCACCGGGATGGTGACGGTGTTGCCGGTGCCGGGGTCGAAGGTGTACGTCTGCGCGGCCGAGATGCTGGTGAAGTCCGTCGCGCTCTGCTCACGGCCGAGCACCTGGATGGTCTGGGTGCGGGTGGACCAGGCCGAGGCCGGGTTCAGCTTGACCACGACGGAGGTGACGTCGGCGTTCGCGCCGAGTTGCACGGTGAGCCGGCTCGGGTACGAGGAGCCCTCGAAGTACGTGGTGAGGTCGCCGTCGTTCGCGTTCGCCGGGGCGTAGATGTACGTGTACGGGGTACTGGTGACCGGCTTGTGCAGCGCCAGGTTGGTGCCGCTGCCGCCGGTGCCGGTGCGGGTGACGGTGTTGCCGGCGGGCGAGACGTTGCCGGCGGCGTCGCGCGCCTTGACGTAGTACGACACCGTCGCCGTGGCCGGCTGGGAGTCGGTCCAGGTCAAGGTGGTGCCGCCGACGCTGACGGCCAGCGCGCCGTTGCGGTAGACGTCGTAGGCGGTGACGCCGACGTTGTCGGTCGACGCTCCCCACGACAGGGCGATCCGACCGGCTTGCGGCTGGGTGTAGGTCAGGGTGCCGGGTGCGGTGGGGGGCGTGGTGTCGGCGGTGCTCGGCCCGTACACCTGGAACCCGGAGATCTGGGCCGCCGGCCATCCGGTGTTGGCCGTGATCAGCGTCCGCAGGTAACGGGTGCCGGTCGCCGCGAAGTTGATGGTGACCGTGCTGTTGGTGGCCGGATCGAACGTGTACGGAGCGGACGCCACGATGGTCGTGAAGTTGCTGCCGTCGGTGCTGCCCTGGACCGACAGCGTCTGGGTCCGGGCGGGCCAGTTGGCCACCGGCACCTGCAGCACGAGCTGGTTGACGCTGGTGGTCGCGCCCAGGTCGACCTGCAGCCACTGTGGGAAGGCGTTGTTGGCGCTCTCCCAGTAGGTGGACTGGTTACCGTCGTTGGCGTTGGCCGGCGTGTAGGTCTGGGTGTAGCTGCCGGCGCTCATGGTCTTGCCCGCTGCCAGGTCGGTCCCGGCGGCGTGGGCGGGTCCGGCCTGCAGCACTGCCAGCAGTGCGGCCAGCATGCTGAGCACTGCGACGACGGCGGTTCGCTGCCGGCCTGACGCGGGCAGCGCGGAGGATCTTCCGGTGGTTCTCATCCTCGTCCTCGGCTCCTTGGGGGGTGGGATAGGGATGCGAGGGTTGACGAACTCGGTGCGTTGGCGGCCACACCTGCGCGGAAAATTGCGGCGATGGTCTAGTTGAATGGCCATAGCCTGATGAAAAATTACAACAAGTAACTGAAAGGAAGTTACAGAGCAGCAATGCGCTCGTCAACGAATCCGGCAGCGCGGGCAGTTGCCACCCTCGCGGCGAGCCGGACGGCGACCGCGGCAAGCGTCACCCGGCCGTGACGTACACCGGTCCGGCCGGTATGCGTGCGGGTGCCGATACATCATCCGCGCAGGTGGCAGGCTTGATCGCTGATCTTGAGTCGTGCCGGTCGCCATCCGGCCATCTACACCTTGCTCTTGCCGAATACCTCATCCATGCAGGTGGGAGTAGCTGTCGCGGGTGTCTGAGCGCCATGGAAGCGAGGCGGCCGGCCGCGTACCGTGCATTCCATCCGAGCACTGGTACTGCGTCTGGCCAGGGAGAACCCGAACTAGAGTTATCGGCGCCTGCACGGCGAACTGCTCGTCCTCGGGGTGAAGGTGGCGGCGTCCACCGTCTGGGAGATCCTCAAGGACGCGGGCATCGACCCAGCGCCCGAGCGAGCCTCGAGTACCTGGGCGGGCTTCCTGCGTTCCCAAGCCGACGCACTGCTGGCGTGCGACTTCTTCGAAACGGTCACCCTGACCGGAGCACGGCTGTACGTGCTCGCGGTGATCGAGCACACGAACCGGCGCATACGGATCCTGGGCGCGACCGCGCACCCGACCGCCTCCCCGGTGACCAGGCCGCAAGAAATCTTGTCATGGACCTCGAGGACGCCGACTGTCGAGCCCGCTACCTGATCAGGGACCGGGACGGGAAGTTCCCCCAGCTGTTCGATGCGGTCCTCTAGGACGCCGGCATCGAGATCGTCCTCAGCGGCATCCGGATGCCCCGCATGAATTCGATCATGGAGCGGTGAGTGCAGACCTGCCGCCGAGAACTGCTGGAGCGGACACTGATCTGGGACCAGCGCCATCTCCTTCACGCCCTGCGCGAGTTCGAGATTTTCTACAACGAGCACAGACCGCACCAGGACCTCGCGAACGCCCGCCCTCTGCGTCCGTTGCCCGAACCAATCCACGATCCAGAGCGGATCGCGCGCCTCGACATACGACGACGCGCGCGGCTCGGCGGCACCCTGCACGAGTACGCGCGTCCGGCCTGACCAGCATGGATAAGGTATTCGGCAAGAGCAACGTCCTCGCCGAGTACGCCAAGCACTACAACCGCGGACGGCCCCACCGGGCCCTGCAATTTCGCGCCCCCGCCGACAACCCGGACGTCATCCCGTCCCCAGCCCAGCGGATCCACCGCCACGACATCCTCGACGGCCTCATCCACGAATGCCGGGACACCACCTGCAGAAGCTCGCGTCACGCAGCGAACACCCAGGTCAGCGCACATCCGGAGCTTTTGGAACCCTACAGGGAGCGCCGACGGGCACTGCGCAAGGCGGTCTGGGCATCGCCGTCCCGGATGGCCTCCGTCATCTCCTGAACTCCGACGCGGGCGGCGGTCCGGTTTCCCCTCAGTGTCCGGAACCTCCGGGGCGGCCGGGGTTTGTTGCATCCCTGTAAGAACGCCATGACGTTTACGTTCGGCTGCTGACGCGCTTGCGGGGGCGTTCGTAAGGTGATTCGGCTTGGTCGGACCATCCGACCAAGTCACTTCGCCCTGCGTCCGTGACCGAAAGGAATGCACCCATGCGCCACCGTCTGCCGATAGCAGCGGCGTCCGCCGCATCCGTCGCCTTCATGGCGGCCTGCGGCGCCGGGTCGACAACGAACGCCACGGCCCCCACAGCCACGGTTTCGCCCCCCTGCAAGAAGCTGCAGACCAGTCATCCGGATCTCAAAGGCAAGACGTTCACCAACGCGCTCAATCCGCACACACCCGGCTACGAGGCGCTCGACCCCAAGGATCCGAGCAGATACGTCGGGTTCGACATCGATCTCGGCGCCGCTCTGGGCGAATGTCTGGGCTTCAAACTCACCTACAAGCCGGTGGCCTTCCCGGCGCTACTGCCCACACTGCAGAGCGGCCAGGCCGACCTCGTCATCTCCGACATCTACGCCACCAAAGAGCGCGCCAAGGCGGCGGACTTCGTCACCTATTCGAAGGTCTACGACGGGGTGCTGGTGCGAAAGGGCAACCCGAAGAAGCTCACGGGCATCAACACCTCCTTGTGCGATTCCACCGCCGCACTCAACACCGGATTCGTCGAGGTGCCCCTCGTCCAGAACCTGGCCGACACATGCAAGGCCGCCGGCCGCCGCGCCCCGCAGGTGCAGCTGTACGACAACAACGCCCAGTGCATCCAGGCGATCCTCGCCGGCCGCGCGGACACCTACATCAACGACGTCAACACGGTGACCCAGGCGGTCAAGGCGAACCCGAAGACGCTGGGCAAGGCGACCGCCGTGACGCTGCCCTACTCCATCGGCATCGCCGTACCGAAGGGCAAAACCCAGTTCCGTGATGCCGTTCAGGCCGCCCTCGTGGAGATCCAGAAGGACGGCACCCAGACGAAACTGCTCAAGAAGTGGTCGCTCGAGACGGGCACTCTGGAGGCACCGCGGCTGGTGACGGGCTGATGTCCCAGTTCCTCCACTACCTGGAACTGCCGTATCTGCTGCAGGGCATCCTCATCACCCTGCAGCTGACCGGGCTGGGGCTGCTCGGCGGTCTGGTGCTGGGCTTCGTCCTGGCGAGTATGCAGCTGTCCCGGCACCGGGCGCTGTCCGTGGTGGCGCGCGGATACACGATCGTGTTCCGCGGCACCCCGCTGATCCTCCAACTGGTCTTCGCCTACGACGCCTTGCCGCACGCCGGGCTGACGCTCAGCCCACTGACGGCGGCCGGGCTCGCGCTCGCGGCCAACGAGGCCACCTTCATCGCGGAGGTCTTCCGGTCCGGCGTACTCGGGGTCGACAAGGGCCAGGTCACCGCCGGCCAGGCGCTCGGTATGACACCGCGCGTGATCATGAGACGCATCATCGCTCCGCAGGCGGTACGCCTCATGGTCCCGGCCCTTGGCAACGAAGCCGTGACGACGCTCAAGAACTCCTCGCTCGCATCCTTCATCGCCGTCCAGGAACTGACCCTGCGCAGCACCCAACTCGCCTCGTCCACCTTCGACTTCTTCTCCGTCTTCTTCGCGTCCGGCGTGATGTATCTCGTCCTCACCGGAGCCATCAGTGCCGTACAGCTGGCGGCCGAGCGCGCGCTCGATCTGGACCGCCCCGCCTCCCGGTCGTGGGCAGACCGGCTGCTGCCGCTCCGCCGTCCCGTCGCCGCACCCGTACCGGTGGCGGCAGCGGCGAAGGACGCCGTCGCCGACGACGAACCGTGGGCGCCTCCGGCCCCGCCCGAGCCGTGGGAGCGAGAAGCCCGCGTGGCCGCACTCGACGGTGCGCCGGCCGCCGTCGAGGTCCGCAATCTGCACAAGAGCTACGGGGAGCAGGTCGTACTCGACGGGCTGAACATGACCGTACGTACCGGCGAGGTCGTCGCCCTGCTCGGCCCCAGCGGATCCGGCAAGAGCACCCTGCTGCGCACCATCAACCACCTGGAGGACCTGGACTCGGGTGCCGTCCTGATCAACGGCCGCCGTCTCGGCTACCACGACGACGGCAAGCCGCTCTCCCCCGCGAAGATCGCAGACACCCGCGCCGAGGTCGGCGTCGGCATGGTCTTCCAGCACTTCAACCTCTTCAGGCACCTCACCGCCCTGGAAAACGTGGCGGGACCGCTGCGGTGGGTGCACCGGATGCCGGCCAAGCAGGCGGAACACAGGGCGGGCGAGCTGCTGGAACGGGTCGGACTCGCCCACCGGGCGGGAGCACTGCCGCGGCACCTGTCGGGCGGGCAGCAGCAGCGTGTGGCCATCGCCCGGGCGCTGGCGCCCAATCCCCGGGTGCTGCTGCTCGACGAACCGACCTCGGCCCTCGACCCGGAACTCGTCCACGAAGTACTCGAGGTGATCCGCGGGCTCGCCCGCGAGGACGGGCTGACCATGCTCATCGCCACGCACCAGTTGCGCTTCGCCCAAGAGGTCGCCGACCGGGTGGTGTTCATCAGCAACGGCTCCGTGACCGAAGAGGGGCCCGCCGAGGAGCTTCTCACACGCCCCAGGCACCCGGCCACCGCCCGGTTCCTGCGGGTCATGGGAGCGCAGAGCGTAGGAGGCGTCGCATGACAGTCCCGGCCGACGACTCGGTGGGGAAGGAGACCTTCGTCTTCTCGCCCGCGGACGGGGTGCCGCCGCAGGTCGGCCCCTTCGCCCACGCGACCCGCTTCGGATCGCTGGTCTTCGTCACCGGCCAGATGCCCACCGACCCGGCGACCGGGCGGTTGGTGGACGGCGACGTGATCGCCCAGGCAGAGCAGGTGCGCCGCAACCTGGAGGCCGTACTACGCCAGTTCGGCCTCACGCTCGACGACGTCCTGATGGTCCGGGTCTATCTGACCGACTTTGACGACTTCGACGTCTTCAACACGGCCTACGAAACCTGGTTCGACGGCCCTTTGCCGAGCCGCACCTGCGTCGGGGTGTCTGGCCTCGCCGTGGGGGCAGCCATCGAGATCGACCTCATCGCCGGAATCCCAGAGAGGAAGCATTCATGACTCTCCCCCTCCTTCAGCCCCACGAGGGGCCCATTCCGGGCCGGCATTACCTGGCGTCGACCAGCGAGACCGTCACCTGGGGCTGGCTCCCCGCCGAGGGCACCGCACCGGTCGCCGAAATGGGCTCCGGGGAGACGATCACCGTGGACACCGTCTCGCACGAGGGCATCCTGGAAGACCAGGGCAGGGATCCCGTGACCTTCTTCGGGCAGTTCGGGGTCGACCCTGCCGACGTGCTGCGTGACGCCGTCGACATCGCTGCCGGGCACCCCGTCCGTGACGCCGTCGGCGATGGGCCGCATGTCACCACCGGACCCATCGCGGTCAGCGGGGCCAGGCCCGGCGACGTGCTGCGGGTCGACTTCCTGGAGTTCGTGCCGCGCGCACCGTACGGAGTCATCTCCAGCAGACACGGCTACGGGGCTCTGGCCGGAGAGCTGCCACCCCTGCCGCACCTCGGCTTCGTGCCCGATCCTGGCGACCCAGAGAAGGCCGGCTCCGTCTCCACGTTCTGCCGGGCCTCGGCGGATCTGACCGGCACCCTGCCGGTGCCCGGTGGCCGGGAGCTGCGCTTCCCCCTCGCGCCTTTCCTGGGGCTCATCGGGGTGACTCCCAGTGGTGCGACCCCGCTCCACTCCGTACCACCCGGGCCGTTCGGCGGGAACATGGACGTCAAGGACCTCGTCACCGGAACCAGCCTGTATCTGCCCGTGCAGGTGGACGGCGCCGGGCTGTTCGTCGGAGATCCGCACTATGCCCAGGGGCACGGCGAGGTGGCCCTTACCGCGCTGGAGGCACCGCTGCGCGCAACCTTGCGGGTCGAGGTGCTGCCGTCGGCCGACAGCCGCGCTCTCCTGGGGTTGCTGCGCCGGCCCTTCGGTGAGACCTCGCAGCACTGGATCGCGCTCGGCCTGCACCGCGACCTCAACGAGGCGTTCCGCGAAGCCGTCCGCGAGGCCCTCCGGGTCCTCGCCGATCTGTACGAGGTGCCGACGGACATCGGGTACGCCTATCTGAGTGCCGCCGCGGATTTCGTGGTGAGCCAGGTGGTGGACGACGTCAAGGGCGTCCACTGCCTGATCCGCAAGAGCGACTTCGGCGCGTGGACGTGATCGTGGAAGACTGCCGATGCCGGACTCAGCCGTGGGTTGAAGCCCCGGCCCGGGGTGATCGGACACGGTACGCTGGCTGCACGTTCGGTGCGGAGGTAAGAGGTATGGGAGTGGCGAAAGTTCCGCCGCTGCGCACCCGTGCCCACAGCGTCAGCGACGCGCTGGTCGCCCATCTGGAACAGCTGATCGCGCTGGGCGAACTCGGTCCGGGTGACAAACTGCCGTCCGAGCGCGAACTGGCCGAGTCGCTGTCAGTCTCGCGGACCTCGCTCCGCGAGGCCCTGCATCAGCTGGAGGCCAAGCACCTCATCGAGCGGCGGCCGGGCCGGGGCACCGTGGTGCTGGCTCCGCCCGCCCAGGTCAGCGATCTCTATGCCAATCTGACCGAGTTGGCCGAGGCCGACCGGGAACTGGCCAATGTGGCCGAGCTGCGGACGGTCATCGAACCGAAGATCGCCGAATTCGCGGCACTGCGGGCCACCAGCTCCGACCTGCTGCAGATGGACGACATCCTGCACGCCACGGACGAGAACCTGCTGGCGGTCAAATCGCTGGAGCTGGACGTCCAGTTCCATCTCGCCTTGGCCCGGGCGAGCCACAATCCGCTGCTCACCGCGCTCACCACGATGGTCAGTTCATGGACCACGCCGGTACGCAAAGACTCCCACAGCACCCGGGAGGGCCGACGGGCGTCGCTGGCCGGCCACCGGGCGATCCGGGACGCGATCGAGGCCCGTGACCCGGCGGCGGCAGCCGAGGCGATGATTCTTCACCTCGCGGACGTCGACCAGCTGATCCGGCGCACGCGCGACGACAGCGCACCCTCCGCCGGCCAGGCCTGACCTTCCTCACCGCCGCGACGCCCCGTCACAGGGCGGCGCGATTCCCCCTGCAAGCCCTTCCGTACGCCCCTTCTGTTTGCACGGTTCCCCGATACGGCGCTGCTCACGTGGGCCCCAGCCTGCCGGGAGCCAGCCCGACGACAGCGCCGCCAACGACATGAACACAGGAGTACCCATGAACACCTCTGCCACGGACTCGGGTGACGCCCGGGAGCTGCTCATCTCCGGCCTCGGGCGGCGCGGTTTCCTGCGCGCCGCCACCGCCGTGACCGCGACGGGAGCTGCAGCGACACTGTTGTCGAACGATCCGGCGCAGGCGGCTGAGTCCACGAAGGCGCCCACTACCGCGTATCCGAAGGAGATCCTCCAGCCAGGTAAGGGACCGATCCACGGCAAGCACTACCTGTCCTCCCTTCCGGAGCAGGTCCGCTGGGGGTACGTCCCCTCGCTCGACAGCCGGCCGGTGCTGCGGATGCGTTCCGGGGAGACGGTGACCGTCGACACGGTCTCCCACGAGGGCCTCCTGGAAGATCAGGGACGCGACCCCGCCGCCTACTTCAAAGGCCATGGTGTGCCTGCCGATCAGGTGCTCGACGACGCCATCGCCATCGCCCGCGACTACACCCGCACCACCCGCAACTTCGATGTCGACGGCCCGCACGTGATTACCGGCCCGATCCACGTCGAGGAGGCGCAACCCGGCGACGTACTGAAGATCGAGATCCTCTCGCTCCTGCCGCGTGTGCCCTATGGCGTCGTATCGAGCCGCCACGGCAAGGGCGCCCTCGCCCGCCAGGCGGGCGGCTCGGCCCCTGCGGGGATCACCCTCGACGAGGTCATGCCCCCGGTGTCGACGGACGGGAGGTCCACCGGAGACCCCGTCCACTACGGCAACGTCTCGGTCTTCACGCCGGTCCGCCGCGGTGGCGCCGGGGTCCTCAACGGAGTGGTGCCGCTCGGCACTTCAGGTGAGGTCGCCTTCCCGCTCAAGCCTCACATGGGCATGATGGGCGTCGCCTTCGCCTCCGCGGATGCCCTCACGGCACCGGCGCTCAACTCGATACCGCCGACCCTCGGCGGCGGCAACATCGACATCAACCGGCTCCAGCAGGGCGCGACCCTCTACCTCCCGGTGTTCACCGAAGGCGCGCTGTTCTACACCGGCGACCCACACATGGCCATGGGCAACGGCGAGGTGGCGCTCACTGCCATGGAGGGTTCCCTGCGCACGACCTTCCGCCTGACCGTGTGCAAGCAGGGCTCCGGTGAAGCCCCGTCCGTCGCGTTCCACTACCCCTTCGGCGAGACTCCGGACGCATGGGTGGCCGTGGGCCTGTCGGATCCCGACGGCAGCCAGAACGGCCAGATCAACGACCTGAACATCGCGATGCGGCGGGCCGTGGTCAACGCACTGGACTTCCTGGAGCACGACCTCGGCATGGACCGGGCCGTGGCGTACGCGTATCTCTCGGCGGCCGCCGATTTCGAGGTGTCCCAGGTCGTGGACCGCACCGTCGGCGTACACGGCGTCATCGAGAAGGCGCACTTCACCGACCGGCACCACGCGTAAAGGTGCCGACTGCACTCCGACCGCACTCAGATGCCGGCCCGACGCAGTCGCCCGCACCCTCCGGTGACATGAGACACCGCCGAACCGATGACGGTAATCCCGTGCCCATCACGTCCGCGGCACTCTCCGCAGCGGACGCAACGCGAGCAAACACCTAGCTGCCGCCCAACGGCGGTACGAGAGAGGACCAGTGGACGCGTGAGCGAGCACAGCAACGTTAGCGAGCACGGCAATCTGAACAGACGTGGCTTCATCGGTGCCGTGGGCGCGATCGGCGCGCTGGGCATCGTCGGCGAAACCACGGGCCCGGCTTTCGCCCAGGGGGCGGCCTCCCCGAGGGCAGCGGCCGGTACGTCCCGGCCGCGGTCTCGCGCCCGCGGCTTCGAACTGATCGAGGCGACCGTCGCCGACATCCACGACGCCTACCTGCACGGCCGGCTGACCTGCCGGGAGCTGGTGCAGCAGTACCTCGACCGGATCGCCGCCTACGACCAGCGAGGGCCTGCCCTGAAGGCGATCA
Organism: Streptomyces sp. NPDC002619; assembly: GCF_042889305.1. Taxonomy (NCBI): domain Bacteria; kingdom Bacillati; phylum Actinomycetota; class Actinomycetes; order Kitasatosporales; family Streptomycetaceae; genus Streptomyces; species Streptomyces sp. NPDC002619. The sequence goes on from NZ_JBIAQV010000043.1 coordinate 28,352, forward strand.
TCACTGTCAATCCGCGTGCGCTCGAGGTCGCCGACGGACTCGACCGCCAGTACCGGCGTTCCGGCCTCACCGGCACGCTGCACGGCATCCCAGTGATCCTCAAGGACAACTACGACACCTTCGACATGCCGACCACCGGCGGCAACACAGCGATGCGTACCTCCGTGCCGCCCACCGACGCGTTCACGGTCGCCAAGATGCGCAAGGCGGGGGCACTCATCCTCGCCAAGGCCAACCTGCAGGAATTCGCCCGGGGCGGCAACTCGCTCAGTTCGCTGGGCGGGCAGGTCCTGAACCCCTACGATCTCACCCGGACACCGGGCGGCTCCAGCGGCGGCACCGGTGCGGCGATCGCGGCGAACTTCGCCGTCCTGGGCACGGGCAGCGACACCGGCCAGTCGGTCCGCTCCCCCGCCTCCGCCAACAGCCTCGTCGGAGTGCGCTGCACCAGAGGCCTGATCAGCCGTAGCGGCGTCATTCCGGCCAGCATCACCCAGGACGAACTCGGCCCCATCACCCGCACCGTGGAGGACGCGGCTCGGCTGCTTGACGTCATGGTGGGCTTCGACCCGGCCGACCCCGTCACGGGATACGGCGTCGGCCGCCCTCCGCGCAGCTACACGGATCGGTTGCGACGCGACGCGCTGCATGGCGCCCGCATCGGCGTGATGACCAACCTGTTCGGCACCGAGACGCGCCATCAGGAGGTCAATCGCGTGATGGAGGACGTCATCTCCACCATGCAGGCGCAGGGCGCGACCATCATCCGCTTCAGCCTGCCGGAGTACGACACCCTCCAGTCCATCGTGGTCACCTCCACATGGGAGGCGCGCACGGCCATGGACGCGTACTTCGCGTCACTCGGCCCGGACGCCCCGGTGCACACCTTCGACCAACTGGTCGCCTCCAAGACGGCGACGCCCGAGGCACAAGCGGCGCTCGAGACGGAGATCGCCATCGCCGACGGCCTGAACAACGCGGTCTACAAGGACCACTTCGTCAACCGCGAGAAGCTTCGGCTGACGGTGTCGGCCAAGATGGCCGAACTCGACATTCAGGCGATCCTGTACCCGCTGCAGAAGGTGCTCGTCTCCCCGGTCGGTGTACCGCAACCGGAGCGCAACGGCACCCTGTCGAACGGCACGGGGTTCCCGGCCGTCTGCTTCCCCGGCGGGTTTTCCACCCCCACATCGGCAGCTCCGATCGGCGTGCCGGTCGGCGCGGAATTGCTCGGGCGTGAATTCGACGAGCCGCTGCTCCTCTCGCTCGCCTATGCCTACGAGAAGGCCACGAAGACCCGGAAACTACCGCGCAGCACACCGCCTCTGGCGGGGTAACCGCAGGCGAGAGGCGCGCATGCGCAGTTCATCGCCGCGGATCATCTCGTCGCCGGCAAGACCATCGTCCATCCGACACGCCCTGAAGAGTCGCTTCATTTGGAAAGTCCGCGGTAGCAGATGAGGGCGGCGTCGATGCCAGCGCAAGCCGGACAAATGTCCGGCTTGCGCTCGTATCTGTGATGGATCCTGCCACAGCCGGGAAGCGCGACAATGGGGCGCTCGGATACCCGTCGGTGCCGGTCAGGCAGTGGGACCGACTCGGCGGAACCCTCCACGAGTACCAACATGCCGCGTGACCAGGCCGGATGATGTATCGGCACCCGCGCTGCTGTGCCCGCGCACCATCGCGGCCCCGGCCTCCGCCCGGAGCAGGTCCTACAGAACGTCGCCGCGCTGGAGAATCCTGACCTCACCAGCGATGAACTGGGCGAGATCGACAAGTACGCCACCGACGGCGGCGTCGACCTCTGGCGGGACGCCCGCACCAGCGACCTCGGTCGTCCATCTCCGGGCTCGTCCAGGTGCCACGGGTCGGACGCGCAGCGCTCAGTCAACCTGAACAATCACCTGCACGACGGTGCAGCCGGGCCGGCGGCTTCGCGGGCGGGCGTTGGGCCACAGGAGAGCGCAGACTCATCGGCCGGGGCGGGATCAAACGCTCACGTCGTGCCCGGCGCGCCGAGCGGCTCCGTGCCGACCACCGGATTGGACAGTGTCCCCACGCCTTCGATCCGGACTTCGACCCGGTCCCCCGGGACCAGCGGACCCACGCCGGCGGGGCTGCCCGTGAGCAGTACGTCACCTGGTTGCAGGGTGATCCAGCGGGTGACGAAGGCCAGCAGTTCACCCACGTCGAAGACCATGTCGGCGGTGGAGCCGTCCTGGACCGTACGACCGTTGACGAGGGTGTCCAGCCGCAGCGCTCCGGGGTCGGCCACGTCCGTTTCGATCCATGGCCCGAGCGGGCAGAAGGTGTCCGCGCTCTTGGCCCTGGTCCACTGCCCGTCCGCGCGCCAGTCGTCCGCGGTGATGTCGTTGGCACAGGTGTAGCCGAGTACGTAGTCGGCGAACGACGTCGCTGAGACGTCCCGGGCGGTGCGGCCGATCACGACGGCGAGTTCTCCCTCGTACTCCAGCCGCCGGAGTCCGGCCGGGTGGACCACCGCCGCACCGGGGCCGACCACGGCATTGGGCGCTTTGAGGAACAGGGGTGGCTGGGTCGGCCACGGCCGCTGCTTCTCCGCTATCTGTCCCGCGTAGTTGCTTCCCGCACACACAATGACCCGCGGGTCGCAGGGCGCGAGGAGCTCCACCTCGTCGAGCGCCGCGATCCTGGGTCCGGGCCGTGAGCTGCCGAGCGGGCTGTCGCCCACATCGTGGATGTACTCGTCGACCAGCGCACCGAATCCGGTGTGCTCTGCCTTGCGATACCTGATCAACCGCACCGCGCATCTCCCTTGTTGGCCCCTGCGGACCGTTCTTGACCTGAAAGCTGTCGAAGCCGGCTCCCACACCCATCGGGCCTGCGTGCCAGGCGGCCGGCTTCCGGCCGCCTGGCACACAGGGGAAAGGGCGAGAAGGAACTGTCAGGCAGACCTGACAGCGGGTGTTCCCTCCGCTCCCTCCGCTTCGGTACCGATGGGCGGGGCGCTCGTCGCCTCACGCAGCTTCTTCCGCAGCGTCAGGACGAGCAGCGCCGCCACCGCGAAGGCCGCGCCGAAGAACACCTGAGTGAGGGCGTATCCCCCGCTGATGTCCTTGAGCCATCCCCCGATGTAGGGCCCGATGAAGCCGCCGAGGTTGCCGACCCCGTTGATGATGCCGATGCCGGCGCCCGCGGCCGCTGCCGGCGTGAGCTTGGTGACGGTGGCCCAGAACGGTCCGTACCAGGCGATCGACGCAGCGGTGCCGAGGATCATCGCCCCCAGCACGAGCCACTTCTGCTGGGCAGAGATCAGGCCCGCCCCGGCGAGGACCACGGCTCCTACGCCGAGGACGGCGAACATGTGGGTGGTGTGCCTGCCGTGGCGGTCTGCGGACCTGCCGATCAGAATGATCGCCAGGCCGGCGGCGATCTGGGGCAGCATCGCGACGAGACCGACTTTCATGTCGGTGTGGAACGCCGTTTTGAGCACGCTCGGCAACCACATCGAGAGCCCGAGCAGACCCAGTTGGGTCAGCGTATAGATGAGGGCGAATTTCCACACGATCAGGCTGCTGAAAGCTGCCTTGAACGTCCCACGGTGCTTGAGCGGTTCGCCCTCCTCGGTGCGGGACTTCTCGATGTAGTTTCGCTCGTTGGCCGACAGCCACTCGGCTTTCGCCGGCGTGTCGCGGATGATGACGAGCCATGCGACAAGCCCGAGTACGAGTGGGGCGCCGCCCTGGATGATGAACAACCAGCGCCAGTCCGCGTACGTCAGGATGACACCGGAGAACGGCGCGGCGACGATTGCAGCGATCGGCGTGTACAGCTTGAAGATCGCGTATGCTCGGCTGCGTTCGGCGAACGGGAACCACGACCGGATGGTGGACATCAGCGCGGGCTGTACGCCGCCCTCGGCCACCCCGAGCAGGAAGCGGGTCAATACGAGTTCGGTGTAGTTGTGCGTCAGTCCTGAGGCCACCGCGGCCGCGCTCCACAGCACCATCAGGATCGCGATCCACCGCTTCGCGCTCCACCGCTCGGCCATGTATCCGCCGGGGACCTGAAGCAGCAGATACCCCCAGAAGAAGACACCGCTCGCGAAGCCCTGTTGTGCCCCGGAGAGGTGCATGTCCACCTGGAGGTGGGGCAGGGCGAAGCTGATGTTCGTTCGGTCTATGTAGCAGATGATGTAGACGAAGACGATGACCGGCAGAATTCTGGTCCATCGCTTCATGTCGGATCGGCGCCGGAATACGGATGTCTGCGTTGCCAACGACCTACCTCCTTGTAGGTGTAATGCCGGATCTCTCAGCGCACGGACTGCGCGAGAGACTCGTGGGGCGGGTTTCGTCGTCTCCTTTCCTGGTGTGCCTGCCGCTCGACGGTTTTCGCACAGGGCGCGGCCGAGGCCGGGCGGGCAGTGGCACGGCATACGGATGTGCTGGCCCCGGCGGCGGTGCTGAGCATCGAGTGCGCGCCGCCTTCGGGAGGAATTCAGCCGGGACCGCCCGGTCTGTCAGGTCAGGTGGTGTGGAGCGCGGAGCGAACGAGTTCCACCGGGTGGAGGGCACGGCGTCCGCCGCCATGGGAGATCTGCTGTCGGCAGGACACGCCGGTCGCCACCACGACGGTGTCTTCGGAGGCCGCCCTGATGGCCGGGAAAAGGCGGTCGTTACCCACGGTCATCGACAGGTCGTAGTGCTCGGATTCGAATCCGAAGGATCCGGCCATGCCGCAGCATCCGGCGTCTAGTTCGTCGACCGTCACACCGGGGATCCGGTTGAGCAGCGCGATGGTCGCGGTGGTGCCGACTTCGGCCTTTTGATGGCAGTGGCCGTGGTAGAGCAGCCTTCGCCCGGCGAGCCAGGAATCCGCGCGCAGCCGCAGCCGCCCGTCGTCGATGGCCTCCGCCAGCAGCTCTTCCACCTGCCTTACCCGGCCCGCGACGTCCTTGACCGCCACGTCGTCGGGCAGCAGCGCCAGGTGCTCGTCCCGCAGGGTCATCAGGCAGGACGGTTCGCAGCCCACGATCGGTGAGCCCGGTTCCCCGCGGGCGCTGAGCGTGTGGGCGAGTTCGCGGGCCTTGTGCTGGGCGTCATCGATGAGCCCTTTGGACAGGCTGGACCTGCCGCAGCAGCCGCCGGCCTCCAACTCGACCTGCCACCCCGCCAGTTCCAGCAGTTCGATCGCCGCCTGGCCGATGCCCGGTTCGGTGAACGTGGTGAAGGAGTCCGCGAGGAAGACGACCGTTCCCTGGGTGACGGGGTGTGCCGTGCTCGTGCGGCGGCGGAACCAGCGCAGCAAGTTGGCCCGCGTGAACCTCGGCAGCGGCCTGGCCGGGGTGATACCGATCAGCCGGTCCATCAGCCGGCGCACCGGTCGCATGCGTCCGGGCAGGTTGGACAGCGGTGCGGTCGCCGAACCCAGGCGGTTCAGCGACCGGATCGCGCCGAAGATCCGGGACCGCAGCGGGGTTCCGTGCAGGTCGTGGTGGTGCGACAGTGTCTCGCTCTTGAGGGTGGCCATGTCCACGCCGAGGGGGCATTCGCTCTTGCACGCCTTGCATCCGAGGCAGAGGTCCAGGATCTCGTGCAGCCGTTCGTCGCCGAGCGCCGTCCGGGGGTCGGGCTGCGACAGAGCGTTGACCAGAGCGTTGGCCCGGCCGCGGGTGGAGTGCTCTTCTTGAAGTGTGGCCATGTACGAGGGGCACATGGCGCCGGCGGCGCTCTTGCGGCAGAGCCCGATGTTCATGCAGCGGTCCGCGGCGCCGCGCATGCCGCCGACCACTTCGAAGGACAGCCGCGTCGGGAACGGGGTGGCCGGTGGCAGTGCCGGATCCCGCAGGTTGTCCGTCATCGACGGGGCATCCACGATCTTGCCCGGGTTCATCCGGTCCTCCGGATCGAAGACGCGTTTGACCTGGCGCATGGCCTCGTAGAGCCCGTCGCCGAAGAGTTCCCGGTTGAACTCGCTTCTGGCCAGCCCGTCGCCGTGCTCGCTGGAGTTGACGCCGCCGTACTCCCTGACCAGGTCCTTGATCTCCTCCGCGACCGAGCGCATCGTGTGCACCTGCGCCGGATCGGTCAGATCGAGGAAGGGGCGGATGTGCAGGCAGCCGACCGAGCAGTGCCCGTAGAACCCGGCCGTCAGGTCGTGCCGGTCCAGGATCGCCTTGAAGCGCTGGGTGTACTCGGCGAGGTGCACGGGATCGACCGCGGTGTCCTCGATGAAGGCCAGCGGGCGGCGTGAGCCCGCGCTGGCGGCCATCAGCAGGCCCAGGCTTGATTTACGTACCTTGAGCAGAGCCGCCTGCTGGTCGGCCGTGACCGCCTCCAACGTGTGGTAGCCGTGGCCGTGGCGCCGCCACAGCGCGGTCAACTGGTTCAACTGGCCGACAAGCCGGCGCTCGTCGTCCCCGGAGAAGGTCACGAAGAGCAGCGCCCCGGGGTCGCCTTCCAGGATCGTGCCCAGCGAGGCGTACTCGATCTTCTGCCTGGACAGTTCCAGGATCGTTCGGTCCATCAGCTCGACGGCGGCCGGATCGCAGGAGAGCGCATCCTCGGTGGCCGCGATGGCGGCGGGCGTCGAGGTGAAGTGGCCGACGGCGATCACCGTACAGAGCGGCTTGGGCACGAGGTCGACCAGGGCCTGGGTGGCGACCACAAGCGTGCCCTCCGAGCCCACGACGAACTTCGCCAGGTCGAACGGTCCGTCCCCGGCAAGCCGGTCCAGCCGGTAGCCGCCGGCCCGCCGCCAGAACTTCGGGAACCCCTCGGCGATGGCGGAGGAGTTCCGCCTCAGGATCTCGGGCAGCTGCCGGTAGATGTCGCCTTCGAGGGTGGCCGCCTGCGCCCGGCGTGCTCGCTCTGCCTCGGTCACCGGTGCCAGGTGGGCGAGGCTGGCGTCGCTGAGCACCACGTCCAGCTCTCGTACGTGATCGATGGTCATCCCGTAGCGGACCGATCCGCTGCCCGCCGAGTTGTTTCCGATCATGCCGCCGATCGTCGCGCGGTTGCTGGTCGAGGTGTCGGGGCCGAACATCAGTCCCAGCGGGGCGGCGGCCCGGTTGAGCTGGTCCTGCACCACGCCCACCTCGACCCGGGCCGTACGGTTGTCGGCGTCGATCTCGAGGATTCGGTTCATGTGCCGGGACAGGTCCAGTACCAGGCCGGGCCCGATGGTCTGGCCGGCGAGGCTGGTGCCGGCCCCGCGCGGGACCACCGGTACACGGTGTTCGGCGGCCGCCGCGACCGCGGCTGCCACGTCCCCTGCGTGGCGGGGGAACACCACGCCCATCGGAGTTATCGAGTACATACTCGCGTCCTGCGCGAATAGGCGCCTGGTGTAGTCGTCGAAGGCGACCTCACCGTCGAGTTCCCGCCCAAGCTTGCGCATCAGGTCCTGCGAGGTGACGTGTTCGCCGGCGGTTCGGGAACTGCTGACCGTGGTCACTACTCGTTTCCTTTCGAGCGTTGCTCAGGGCTGTTCACTCGGCGCGCAGCAGGTCCAGTGCGGCACTCAGGCCGGCCGGGTTGATGTCCACCCCTGCCAGTTGGAGCCCCATCTGGACACCGGCGAGCGTTCCGGCCAGGGTCAGGTCGTTGAAGTGACCGAGATGGCCGATCCGGAAGGCCCGCCCCGCGAGCTTGCCCAGGCCGGTGCCCAGCGACATGTCGAACCGGTCCAGGATGATGCGACGGACCTTGTCAGCGTCGTGCTCCTCGCCCAGCAGTACCGCGGTCAGGACACTGGAGTACTCCCGCTCGTCGGCGCACAGCACCTCCAGGCCCCACCCCTGGACGGCGGCCCGGGTGGCCTCGGCATGACGGTCATGCCGTGCGAACACGTTGGGCAGGCCCTCCTCTTCGAGCATGATCAGGGCCTCGCGTAGCCCGTACAGCATGTTGGTGGCCGGGGTATAGGGCCAGTAGCCGTGCTGGTTGGCCTCGAGGATGGGTGTCCAGTCCCAGTAGGACCGCGGCAGCCGCGCCCGCCCGGCGGCGGCGAGTGCCTTCTCGCTGACCGCGTTGAAGCCGAGCCCCGGGGGCAGCATCAGGCCTTTCTGCGAGCAGCTGATGGTGACGTCGACGCCCCACTCCTCGTGCCGGTAGTCGATCGATCCCAGCGAGGAGATCGTGTCGACAAGGAGCAGGGCGGGATGGCCCGCCTCGTCGATGGCCGCCCGGATCTCCGGCACGCGGCTTGTGACACCGGTGGAAGTCTCGTTGTGGACAACCATCACCGCCGCGATGGAGTGGGTCTTGTCCTCGGCCAGCCGCTCGGCGACCACGCTCGGGTCCACGCCGCGCCGCCAGTCCCCGGGGACGAAGTCCACTTCCAGCCCGAGGCCTTCGGCCATGCCGCGCCACAGGGTGGCAAATTGGCCGGTCTCGAACGCCAGCACACGGTCGCCGGGGCTCAGAGTGTTGACCAACGCCGCTTCCCACGCCCCGGTCCCCGAGGAGGGATAAATGACGACGGGACCGCTGGTGCCGAACACCGGCTTGACTCGTTCCAGGACGTCCAGTCCCAACTCGGCGAACTCCGGCCCGCGGTGGTCGATGGTCGGTTGTGCGATGGCCCGCAGTACCCGGTCAGGAACGCTGGTCGGGCCAGGGATCTGGAGGAAATGCCGCCCACTGCGCGTCGTCATTGGAGACCACTCCATCTTCCGTGCCGTAACATGGCACACCGTGCCGTAAAAAGGTATGGTGATGTTAGGATCGAGTGATCAGGGAGTCAATGGAGATGCAGAACGTCCTCAATGCTTTGCGCATGCTTGAAGAGGTCGCGACGCGACAGCCGATCGGCGTCGGCGAGCTGTCACGGGTTCTGGGGATACCCAAGAGCTCCGTACAGCGTGCGCTGCAGACCCTTAACGCGGCGGGCTGGATCCGTCCCGCGGGAGGTGAGATCACCCGCTGGGTGGTGACGACCAAAGCGCTGGACGTGGGTCGGCATGCCAGTGGCGACCTCGGTCTGCGCGACGCGGCTGTGCCGGTGATGGAGGAGTTGCGCCGGCGCACCGAGGAGACGATTCACCTCACGGTTCCGGAGGGGAACAAGATGGTGCTCATCGAGCGGCTGGAGACGTCCAAGCCAGTGCGCACCAGTATGTCCTTGGGGCATTCCCTGCCCCTCCACGCGTCCGCCAACGGCAAGGCGGTGCTGGCGCACAGCCCTGCCGAGGTGATCGACCGGCTGCTTTCCGAGGAGCTTGCGCGTTACACCGACACGACCGTCACCGACCCCGACCAGTTGCTCGCCGAGCTGGAGCGGATACGAGCACAGGGCTATGCGACCAACAGGGGAGAGTGGCGATCCGACGTCGGCTCGGTCGCAGCGGCCGTCATGGGTGAAGCCAGGGAGCCGATCGCGAGTCTCAGTGTCAACATCCCGATGACCCGATTGACTGACGAATCCCAGTCCTTCTTCGGCGCCGTGGTGAGCGAGGCGGCGAAGACCCTCTCAGCGCGCCTCGGGCACTCGTCCGGTCTCACTCCGCCCGCATCCGCATGACGTCATCAGCGGTGCGGCCGTGCCGGACCTACTCGATGCAGCGCACCGCCACGCCCGGCGCTTGCCTCGGCAGCCTTCGCCCGCGCTGTGCCCCCGTTCGCCGGGCCTCTGAGGGCCTTGCCGGCCCAGCCCCGCTGCGCCCTGGCCGGACGCAGGCAGACCTTGCGTTCGCGGTCGGGGTCGGCGGTCTTCCCTTCGGTGGGGGAGCGTCACCAGGCTGGTGGTCCCGGCGTCGAGCGGCGCCTGAGCGCCGGCTTCACCGGCTCGCCCCCATTCGGCGTCCGACCAGCCGATCCTCAACTCGCGCACTGCGTGTCCGTTTCCTCCCCCATCCGGGGATTTCCATGCAGGGAGATTGGGATGAACGGTACTGTCGCTCGTCCGCTCGAGCCCGTCGCACCGCTGACCGGTGTCCGAGCACTGGAGATCGGGGCGTTCATGGCGGCACCCTTCGGCACGATGCAACTCGCCGACCTCGGAGCCGATGTGATCAAGGTGGAGAATCCTGACGGTGGGGATCCGGTCCGTACGTGGCCGGGCAGAGTTCCCGGACCACCCCATCCGGGCCTTGGTGCTATCGAACACGTGCCACCGACTGCAACGACACGGTAGCCGCTGTCTCACCTTGATCCGCTCACCGGCGGCCAAGGACCCCAGTTCGGCGGCGATCACGCGGACCGTAGCCTTCTCCCGCAACCGATCGGCTATGTGGAGGCGATCGGCTTCACACAGGTAGCGGCAGGGATCAGAAGGAGCGGCACCTCCTGGTAGATCGGAGGTGCCGCCTTCTTCCGGCCGAGGTGAGCATGTGAACCGTTGCGCCACTTCTTGCCGGACCGCACGTCGATGCCGACGATCCGACAGGCTTCCCGGCTGCTCACACTTTGCTGCATGAGTCAGAAGTATGCCTCCCGCTCCCGGGTCAGCTTCTTCGGCCCCTGCCTCCGGTCGAGCGAACTTCGGCCAGGCCTGCGCGGCCCAGAGATCGTGCGCAATCACCTCCATGACTGGCGCCGGGGCAGTGCGCAGAGCCCACATCGTGCACCGCGCTCACCGCCATCCACGTGGCACGCCCCCTCCGGCCGCTGTGACGATCAGTCCCTTACGTGGCTTGGTTGGGGCGATGGTCGGGCCGGCCACAGGCCCAACCATCGCCTGTGTCCCCCACGGTGACCTAACTCGGACCGCGGCTCGGGCCAAGCCGGCGGCCACCACCCCCGGTCGAGGGTCTTGCGCAATCGGCTGGTGTGAGCGGTTGCGCAGCCAAATGCGTGGCTTCGGATCTCCGGCTGCGCAGTCTGGGATGCCAGGGGTGCGTGGCTGGCTTCTGCCGCTGGCCCCGGGCCATCTGCGCAACGGCGGGCGAGTCACGTCGCCAGGTGTGGAACAGGCCCCCGGGGGGGTTCTCTCCGGCTGTGTTGAGTACGTCGGCGTCCATGCGAGGCCGGATCCGCGGTCGGGCCGACCGCGGCCCTTGTGTCCCCATCGTCACCGTGGTCGGGCTCGCATGGTCGGCAGCGGACCCGTCGGAGACGAAGGCGTTCGGTGAGAAGGCGGCCTACTTGGCCCTGTGAGACTCCCAGGGAGCGACGAGAAGCCCTGTTGACACCTACGAATCTCGCAGGGCGCCCACAGGGCTTCGTGTCTTTGAGGACTAATGGAGTTGCTACGCGCCTCCGCCGCCTCCATTCGCTGACTCCGCGTCAGAGCACGAGCGCTTCAGCGCCTGGCTCAACACCTCTGCCGCAGTTCCTGAGAGCGGTTGGTCCGGCAGGCCCAGCCGCTGGCTACGGGACTCCGCCACGTCTAGCGCGTCGCGGAGGCATTCCGCCGTACGTCGCAGCATGTACATGGCCTCATCAGCGGTCAAAGTCGCGTCTAGCATGGGGCGCACCAGCCCCAGCACCGCTGCGCCTACCTCTAGTTGTTGTGCCTCGATGGCGTCTGCGAACAGCGAGAGCGGACCGTCTGGGTTGTTGGCGGGGATGTACGCGGGCTTGCCTTCCGGCCCGTTGAACGGGAGGCGTCGAAGGCGGGTCATTCGGTCACCGCCGAAACGTAGTCCTGCCCCACGACGGCCAGTACTGCCGCGCGACGCCTCTCCCGCCGGCGCCGCCTTTCGTGCGCCTGCCCGTGCACCACCGGGTACGGCCTCACCAACAGCAGGAAATCCGCCTCGATGACGTCCGCCGCACGCTGGCAGCGCGGAGCGAGAAAGGTTCGTATCGGCGCCGTCGGCGCGGTTTCCGCCCGGCTCTTTCCGAGGGCGGCCCGCAGAAAGCCGAGAACCAGCGCCAGTAGGCTTCGCATTGTCGTTCGCTCCTTTTCAGCGATCGGCCACGCCCCGGGGGTGTTCGCCGCACCCGCCGGGCCTCTTCTGTCTACATATGGTAGCGACTTGTATCGCTACGTTTCTAGACGTATCTCAAACTGCCGACACGAAGGGGTACGCCTAGCTTCGAGCCATGGCCATTGACCCAGATGCGGAGATTGATCACGGCGCCCCGCTCACGCCGTACCGGCAACTCGCCGAGATTCTGCGTGCGCGCATCCGGCGAGGAGATTGGGCACCAGGACGCGCGATCGCGTCTGAGACTCAGCTAGTGCAGCAGTACGGGCTTGCGCGCAGCACGGTACGGCGGGCTATCGCTGTCCTGGTGGAGTCCGGTGAGGTCTTCACGGTGCCCCAGCGCGGCACCTACGTGGCGGAAAAGCCCAGTTCAGAGGCCGTATAGCCCTGCAAGGGCGCAAGGTCTACCGACTCGTGGCCGTAAAGGAACTCCGCGTCCCAGTCGCCTTCACGACCACTTCGCACGGGCGGCCCCACTCGACCGGGGCGAGCCTCAACTCCGGACCGAAGCCGCCCGGCCTAGTGGGTGGCTTCGGCGCACACCCATGTATGAAGGCGCCTTGGCTCGGCTCGCCCAGCCGGACGGTCAAAGGTTGGGGAAGCCCAGGGCGTCGAATCGGCGCATGAGCGAGGGCTTTCCTCGGTGGGCGGTGCGCAGTTCGCCGGATCTGCGGTCGAAGTCGGCGGCGCTGCCCTGACGTGCGTGGAGTGCGCGCAGGTCGCTAAGCAGCGCGACGGCCTGGTCGTAGGCGGCCGGTTTGCGCTGGGCGATGAGGTCGTCGATGGTGCGCCAGGCGGTCGCCTGGTCGCGGGCCAAGTGGTCCAGGCGCGCGTCGCGGGCCTCGGCGACTGCCCGTACTCGCGCTTGCTCCGCCGCCCCGCGTGCGGCCCGCTCCCGCTGGGCGCGCACGGTGCGGTGGCGGTGGGCCGCGTCCAGGAGCTGGGCCGCGCTGCGGCGTACCCCGGGGCCGCCCTCGCTGGTGCGCAGGGATTGCCGGAAGCGGGCCAGGAGTCCGGGGCCGAGCTGGGGGGCTGTGCCGAGGGCTGCCTGGAGCAGCAGGGTGTCCTTCTCGGGTGCCGGAAGTCCGGCGATGAAGGCGGCGAGCCTGTCCGGGGCGGCCGCCGACTCGGTGGCCGGAGCGCTGTCGGACGCTGCGACGGCGAGCAGGTCCTGCGGGACGCGCAGGAAGTCCGCGAGGGCCCGCTGCGGCCCGGTCAGCTCGGCCAGCCCGGCGGGGACGGATGGCTCCGTTTCGCGCTGGTACTCCTCTTCGTCATCGTCCGCGAGCTCCCAGACGGCGACGGCGGCCAGCCAGCCCAGGTACAACGGGCGAAGGTCCCCAGCCGCGAGCTCGGCGCGGAGCCCGGCGAACGAGGCGAGCTCGAAGGAGGTCTCGAAATCCCCCTCGCCGCTGTCCTCGGCGCTCAGGGAGAAGTCCAGCAGGGTATGGCCGCCGCGCGTCCACACCGCGAGTGTCTGCTGAAGCGCGTAGCCCTGCGCGGTCTTGGCCGGGAGCACGGAGGCGGGGATACGCAGCAGAAGACGGCGGCTGCCCCAGTTCGCGTAGTACAGGTGGGCGTCGTAAAGCTACTCGACGAGCTTGGTGGGATCGCCGTGGAAGTCACCCCAGTGATATTCGTTGACGAAGCTGGTGGAGGTGATCCGGGCCCGCGTAGACAGCGCTCTTACCTGGGCGATCTCGGCCTTGGTCAGCGGGCGGTCGACGGCCAGGAACTCGTAGTACTGGTACTCGCTCACGGCCCGGCAGCCTACCTGCGCGGCGGTTTGATGGGATGTCCGGATGAGCGAGGTTGAGGAGCTGGCCGGGCTGGTGGACGGGCTGCGCCGGGACAGGCGCCGCGGCCCCTACGCCGGGCACGGCGAATACCTGGATACGGCCTGGGCCGTCCACGAAGCGGCCGAGCGGCTGCTGGACGGCGGGCTGGCGGACCAGGCGGCGCCGAAACTGCGCACCGCGGTGGACCGGGTGGCGAAGGCGTTGATGTACCTGGATGACTCCGGCGGCACTGTGGGCGACGCGTTGCGTGCGTTGACGGTCCTCTACGCCAAGGCCGTCTGTGCTGCGCCGCCGAGGCGTCCGCAGACGTTGGCCACGTGGATCGACAAGACCAAGTTCGACGGGCCCGGCTGGCCCGACCTCCAGCTGGCGGATTTCGCTGCCGGCCTCGGGCCGGTCGGACTGGCGCACCTCGCTGACCTGGTCGAGGACCGGGCGTCCGGCCTTACGGATGAGGACCGGTACGGGGCCGCTTTGCACATTCAGGATTTGCGTGAACAGCTGGCCGCGAACGTCGGCGACACGGACCGGTACATCGGTGTGGTGGCGCGCGACCTGCGCACCCCGGGCCAGTATCTGAAGATCACCGAGGCGCTGCGGGACGCTGCCCGCACCGAGGAGGCGACCGTCTGGGCGCGCCGCGGTCTGGCCGCCCACCCCACCAGCCCTTACCTGCCGCCGCTGCGCGATTCCCTGGTGGACCTGCTCACACGGGCGGGCAACGAAGAGGAGGCACTCGCCGTGCGCCGCGCGGCCTTCGAGCGCACCCCCGTACACGCGGTATTCCATCCGCTGCAGGCCACCGCCACCCGCATCGGAAGTCCACAGACCATTCAGTGGGCGCTCGGCCTGCTGCGCGAACGGCTGCCGGCCCACCCCGCCGGCGCCCGGGAACTGATCTTGTGCCTGCAAGAGACCGGACAGCACGATGATGCCTGGCAGGTAGCCGTCGACCACCTTGACGACCTGGGTAAGTACCTGCTCCAGGACCTGATCGAACAACGGCGCACGACGCACCCGGCCGACGTGACCGGCCCCTACCGGCGCTTGATCGCCGGGTATCTGGCGGAGACCGGCAATAAGTACCGCTACCAGTACGCGGTACGCCACCTCAAGGCGCTGCGTGCGCTCCACCAACAGCTCGGCACCCCAGGCGAGTTCGCCGACTACCTGCACGCCCTGCGTGCCGAGCACAAACGTAAGACCAGCTTCCTCGCCCAGCTGGACAAGGCCGGACTCGGCGGTTGACGGCGGGTACGCGAACGTCGGCGGGCTGCGGGTGCGGCGGCCGGACACGGATCAGCCAGCCGCGCCACGGCGTCGTGCCGTGATGACACCTGCCACCACTGGTCCGCGGGCCAACCTGCGCGGCACTCCCTGCGTTCGCCTGCCAGCCGGGGAGGCTATGGTCAACACCATGGCCCAGGGGTGGAGCGAGGACGATGTGCGGGCAGTGCGCACCGCGATCCACAGCGCGGACGGGTCGGCGCTGCTCGCAGCGTTGCGGAGCCGACCGATGCGGTCGGTGCTGCAGTTGGCCGGCGACGGCGTTGCGGCCGCGGCCGCCCGACGGGTGCCGGGCGCGGACGCGGTGGCGGCCGAGTTCCTCGAACACCTCACCGCCCGCGGCTGGGACGGTGACGCGGAACTGGCCGACCGGCTGCGCGACTCCGCCGAGGGGGGCCCGGCACCGCTGTTGCGCCCGCTGCCCGTGGACCTGGAGGAACTCGCCACGCTGCTGGAAGGCGACCTGATGTATGGCGGCGGCCATCTCGACCTGACCACCGGCGACTGCTACCCGCAGGCGATCGAATGGCTCGAAGGCGAAGCCGACGCCTGGGAGGATGACCCCGACCGCTGGCTGTACGTGCCCTGCCACGGCTCCCGACCGGGCTACCGGGACATGGAGCTCTTCATCGAAACACTCGACGATGACGATCTCGCCGAACGGCTGCGCATCGCCATCACCGGCCGGGGCGCCTTCCGCCGCTTCAAAGATGTCTTGGCGTCAGGCGACCAGGCATGGCGCGACTATCACCGGCTGAGTGACGAGCGGCAGCGCGGCCGGGCCCGTGCCTGGCTGGCCGACCAGGGCTACTGCCCACGACTGCCTTAGGAAGCCGAACCGGCCGGCCCACGGCTCCCTGACGCCTCCCCGGCCCCGCTCCTGAACTGAAGCGAACACCTCGGATGCGCCGGTGCGCTGGTTGTGCTCCCGCACCCCAACGGGCATCCCAGCCACAGGCGAAGCCATCCCGGACGAGACGCGCGGCCGCACGCGCTCTCCGTCCAGGGCCGACCGAGCCCGACCGGCGGCCTCGTACGCGGGAGGTGCGACGAATGGCGGGGCGAACCCTCGCTCTCGACACCGATCAAAGCGTCGGGCGATCCGGCATGCTGGCCACCTGGGCGAGCGAGACCGCCCGGCTCCGAACCCGGTGCGCCTGACGGGCTGCGCTTCGCGTTCTACGGCCGGGTGTCCACCGAGGACCATCAGGATCCGGAGACATCCCGGGGTTGGCAGCTGCTCCGCGCACAGGCGATCACCTCCGGGTACGGGCGGGTGACGGCCGAGTTCTTCGACGTCGGGCATAGCCGCGTCCTGCCCTGGACCCGCCCTCCGCGGGCTGCCGCGCTCGTGGCCGCCCTGGCCGATCCCGACCGCGGCTTCGACGCGATCGTCATCGGCTCCAGCGAGCGCGCCTTCTACGGCAACCAATTCGCCGCACTGGCGCCCTTGTTCGAGCACTACCGGATACCGGTGTGGATCCCAGAGCTGGGCGGACCCCTCGACCCCAAGATCCTCGCCCAGGAAGAGCTGATGGTCCTGCTGGGCATCCTCTCCAAGCGCGAGATCGCCCGCACCCGCATCCGGGTACACGCTGCCATGACCATCCAGGGCCGCTACCTCGGCGGACGCCCATCGTACGGATATCGGCTGGTGGACGCCGGCCCGCACCCCAACCGGGCCCTGGCCCGCCGCGGTGTCCCCCTCCAGCGCCTCGACCCCCACCCCGAGTACGCCCCCATTGCGAAATGGATCTTCGCCCAGCGTCTGGCCGGACACAGCACGTCCCGCATCGCCCGCGCCCTGAACGACGCGGACATCCCCTGCCCGTCCGCCGCCGACCCTCAGCGCAACCCGCACCGCACCCACCGCCAGTGGACCCTCACCACCGTGCGCGCGATCTTGAGCAACCCCCGCTACACCGGCCGCCAGGTCTGGAACCGCCAGCGCACCGACCACGTCCTGCTCGACCCGGACAACACCGCCCTCGGGGACCGTGACGTGATGCGCTGGAACCCCCGCGACGAGTGGGTCATCTCCCGCCAACTCGCCCACCCGGCGCTGGTGAACGAGACGGAGTTCGTCCGGGCCCAGTCCATCCGCGCCACCGTCCAGACGCCCGGGCACACCTACCGGCTGGCCGGCCTGCTCACCTGCGGGATCTGCGGACGGCGGATGGAGTCCTGCTGCGCCCACCAGCATCCCGCCTACCGGTGCCACCACGGCCACTCCAGCACCACCCCACCGGACACCACCCGGCCACGCAACGTCTACGTCCGCGAGGATCGGGTCTGGGCGGCCCTGCCCGCCCGGCACTTGCGCACCACCGGAGCCCCGACAGCACCGCCCGCCGAAGCAGCAGCCACATATCTGCGCGAGCACCAGATCGGGCTCCTCTTCGACCCGGCGGCCCGGACCATCACCGCCCAAACCATCAGAAAGGAGCGCATACACCTCGACGGACCAGGCAGAGATCCACGCGAGAACGGAGGCACACGGCGAAAAGCACCCGCCCCGGCCTCAGGCCGAGATCGGGTGCCGATCGACGCTGCCCGGAAAACAGGCCGCGTGTACAGAAGGTGTGTCCGAGGGGGACTTGAACGATTCGCCAACGAGCGCTGGGCGACCGGCGAAATGGAGATCTCATAGTCAATTCAGAGGCGGCGGCAGGGGACGATGGGCGACCAACGTCTCTCGGCGACATTCGCGGCTGTAGTAGTGCTCGGGGGGCTGTCCTACAGCGGCAGACCGACAGGCCGCGCATCACCCTGACGGACCGCGCACTCCTGGCCGCGCTCCTCCATCGGCTCCCCAGGCCGAAGCTCCGGCAGTTACATCTGATCGTCTCGCCGGAGACGGTTCTGAGGTGGCACCGTGACCTCATGCGCCATCGTCACGCAGATGCCTCCCGTCGCAGGCGGTCTGGCAGGCCGCCGACCCGTCGCAGCATCCAGGCCCTTGTCCTGCGCTTGGCCCGCGAGAACAGCTCCTGGGGGTATCGGCGCATCCACGGCGAACTCGCCGTGCTCGGCATCAACGTGGCGCCCTCCACGGTCTGGTAGATCCTGCGAGCGCACGTGCTCGCTTCCCGACCGGATCGTCCGCCGGCCGTGGTTCGTCTCCATACGGTGGTCAGACCCGGCGGAACAGAGCGGCGAGGGCCCGGCCGCCGCCGATGCACATCGTGACCACACCCAGCTCCAGGTCACGGCGGACGAGGTCCTTGGCGACCCTCAGGGTGAGGATGGCGCCGGTGGCGCCGACGGTGTGGCCCAGCGCGATGGCTCCGCCGTATGGGTTGGTCTTCTCGGGGTCCAGTCCCGCGTCGCGGATCACCGCGACCGCCTGCGCGGCGAAGGACTCGTTGAGTTCGACGACGTCGAGGTCCGACGGGCGCAGGCCGGTCATCCGGAACAGCTTGTGCAGCGCGGGGACAGGTGCGTACCCGATCAGCTCGGGCTCCATCGCCGCGGTCGCCACCGCCTCCAGTGACACCAGGGGGACAGCCCGCGTTCGGCGGCCACCGGCTCCCGGGCACTCCCCCAAAGATCAAGGGGAGGCTCGGGGGCTGTCCGGCTGCCACCGGGTTTCTGCGGGTGGTCGCGGCAGACACGCGGCGAAGTTGCTGGGCTCTTCCGGCGAGGTTCCCTACTGCTCGCCCTGCGCCTCGTGCTCGCGGCCAGTGCAGCGGAGCCACTGGTTGTAGCGCCACCTGAGGGCATCCTGGTGAGGGAGACGCTGTGGGCACCTGCCTCTTCCTCGTCCTGTCAGGAGCACCCGACTGCCGCTGGGCGCCGACGCACGGGCCGCCATCGGCCCGGACGGACTCAGTCTCTTTCCCACTCAGCTCGGCGTATGCTCGGGTTCTGGACCACTTTCTGGCCAACTGTGCGGGGAACTGGCCCCGGCGACTCACGCCGACGAGGAATCGCGCCTTGCGCATCCTCACCACACTGGCGCTCGCGGTCCTCACGTTCACGATGTACTACCGCATCGTCGTCGGCCACGTCATCCATGAACCGGCCCTCGCCCCCGGGATCGCGGGCAACGCACTCGGCTTCATGGACCCGGCCATCGTCTGGGTCCTCCTCTTCGCAGTAGGGGGAGAGTCCTGGCCGCTGGCCCGAACCCACAGCACACCCCGAACCGGAGAACGAATCCTCATGGGCGACACGCACTCCGACCCCCAGGTCCGGGTCGCACACCACGATCAGCTCGACGGCAACACGCCCCAGACTCGCGGGCTCATCCGAGAGGTCGCCTTCGACGGGCGCACACCCGGCTCGGCCCACCTGTCCGCCTTCCGCAGTAACGTCAAGCCGGGCGCCGCCACCGGCGCCCACCACCACGGCGACCAGGAGACCGTCCTCTACATCATCAGCGGCGCGGCCCGCTTCCGGTGGGGCGACAAGCTGGGGAACGTCGTCGAAGCCGGGCCCGGCGACTTCGTGTTCGTCCCCGCGCACGTCATCCACCAGGAGATCAACGCCTCCCCGGAGTTCGAGACGGTCTGGGCCGTCGTGCGCTCCGGCATCGACCCCGTCGTCGTGAACCTCCCCGAACTCGACCAGTACATCGAGCACCCGGTGGTCGATTACGCCGATCCGGAGTAGAGCCGCTCCGACCGGCGGCGCCTGCCAGAACGACAGCCTGGGCCGAGCCGAACCTGTGGGGTGCCAAAAGTCCCGTAGGTGTGCTGGCCTGGGCGTTCACCTTCCTGCCGTGATCTTCGTCAGGCGGCGTCGCGGTACTCGTGGATGAGTCCGCCGAGGACGTTGTGGCGGCGGATCCGCTGTGCTGGGAAGGGGATGACTTCCGCGTCGTCGTCAGGAGCGCGAAGCTGCAGCGCTCGGTGGGGTCGGCCGGAGTTGTAGTGCTGGGCATACTGGGCCAGAACGTGGCGCAGGTGCTGCTCGTTGTAGATCAGCAGGCGGTCGGTGCACTCGGCTCGTGCAGTGCGTATGAACCTTTCCGTGTGGGCGTTCATCCGCGGCGCCTGCGGCGCACTTTTCAAGATCTCGATGCCGCTGGCGGTGAAGACGGCGTCGAAGGCGTGGGTGTAGCGGCTGTCGCGGTCGCGTAGCAGGTATCGGAAACCGGGTGCGCGATCGCCGAGGTCGGCCATGAGGTTGCCGGCGAGCGGGGTGGCCCAGGCAGCAGTGGGGTGGGCGGTGACGCCGAGGATGTGCACGGTTCGGGTACCGACCTCCATGACGAAGAAGACGTACAGCCTGGTCAAGGCCGCGGTGTCGACATGGAAGAAGTCAGCGGCGAGCAACCGGGAGGCCTGGGCGCGCACGATCTCGCGCCAGGTCGGCGTTCGGCACCGTCCTCGCAGCTTTCTCCCCTCGGCCGCCCGGCGCGACGCGATGGGCAACCAGGGCCGTGAGGTCGTCGTCGCGGGCGCCTGAGACGTAGGCGCACAGGTCATGCTGGAGGTGGTCTAGGAGCTGGCGGGGAGTTGCCGAGGACCATCGGCGGATGCGCTGGCTGAGAGGGTAGAAGGTCCCGGTGAGGTCGCGACTCTCGCTGACGCCGTCGGTGTAGAGCAGCAGTCGATCGCCGACGGTGAAGGGGACGACGTCGACCTGGTAGTGGGCGCCGAGCAGGGCAGCCATGTTGACGGGCGGTGACGGCGCGCTGGATTCCACCTCGCGCACTTCTCCGCCGTGCAGCAGCAGCGGAGGGGGGTGTCCGCAGTTGACCAGGCGGGCGATGGGCTGCCCAGCGGGGATCTCGACGAGCAGGGTGGTGACGAAGCGCTCCATCGCGTCCTCACTGGCAAGGTCCTCACAGTATTCGTTCATGCTGGTCTCCAACCGGGCTGCCAGG
The DNA here is from genome assembly GCF_042889305.1 of Streptomyces sp. NPDC002619. NCBI lineage: Bacteria > Bacillati > Actinomycetota > Actinomycetes > Kitasatosporales > Streptomycetaceae > Streptomyces > Streptomyces sp. NPDC002619. The sequence continues at coordinate 49,128 of NZ_JBIAQV010000043.1, forward strand.
TCCGCCAGGTCGGGTGCCTCGCGCACGTTCACCCGAAACGAGCTCAGTACCACGGAAGCGGCCTCGACGGCGGGAAGCCCCTTGCCGCGCACGTCGCCGATGATCAGCCGCACCCCGTGCTGGGTCTGGCGCGCTTCGTAGAAGTCGCCGCCGATCTGGGCGTGCGCGGCAGTGGCCTGGTAGAGGAGTTCGATGTCGACGGACCCGAGGTGGCGCGGTAGCGGACGTAGCAGCACCTGCTGCGCGGTCTCCGCTACGGTGCGAACCTCGGCGAGGGTGCGCTCCCGGTGCTGGCGTACCCGGCTGGCGTAGGCGGCGGCCAAGGTGATGGCCGTGATCGCCAGCAGGGTGAACAGGCTCGGTGTCTGGCCCAGGTCGTGGTTGGCGGCGGCCGAGAGCCCGATGGCGGCGATGAAGGCCAGCAGCCCGATGGCCAGCGTGCCGGCCACTGGCCACATGGCGGCGGCCAACGCCGGCGCCGCCCCCAGCAACCGGTTGAACTGCAGGTGGGGCGTGAGGACGTCCGTCACCCCGGTCAGCGCGATCACCAGCAGTGGCGCAAGGAGCATCCACTCGAACGGCTGGCCCACATGCCGCATCCGCCGAAGGAGCCGCTTCGGGCTGATCCGCTGCCGCAGCGACCGAAAGGTGATCCTCCGGGGTGTCATGGGCTCCTTGACGTGCACACTCATGTCTGGGCTCCTTTGATGGGGATGGCACGTAGCTGCGCGCGTTCGTGGAGCGAGTAGAGGTCGGCTTCCGGGCCGGACTGCGCAGACTTGGCCTGGGCAGCTGCCGCCGGGCCCGGTGCGGTGGGCTCGACTTCGACGCCTGCGACGGCCGGCGACCAGAGGGCCCCGAACGAGGGTGGCGGCTTTCGGGATGCGGGCTCATGTCGGAAGGTCTTGTTCGGTCCAGACGGTCTTGCCGGAAGCGGTGTAGCGAGTCCCCTGATGCTGTGTGAGCTGTGTCACGATGGACAGGCCACGGCCGCCCTCATCGCTCAGCTTCGGCTTTCGCAGATGGGGAGCGGAACTGCTGGTGTCGGAGACCTCGCAGATAAGTGTGCGGTCGTCATTGATCAGGCGGAGTTCCACCGGCCCCGTGGAGTAGCGCATGGCGTTCGTCACGAGTTCGCTGACGACCAAGGTGGTGGTGTAAGCGAGTTCGTTGAGCATCCATCTCGCCAACTGCCGGTTGGTCCACCTGCGGGCGGCGGCGACAGCGGCGGCGTCAGGCGGCAGACTCCGGGTCGCCACGTTCTCGGCGCCGAACGCCCGGGTGCGAGTCACCAGCAGAGCCGGCTCGCGTCCGGGAGACACGCGGACACCCTCAAGGATCTCCTGCGTATCCGGTCCGGATCGGCTCAACACCTCGTGGAGGCGTTCTGCCGTCTCCTGTGCATCGGAAAGCGGGTCGTCACCACCGCCGCTGTTCAGGAGCAGGATGCTGCCCGAGTGTATGTCGATCTCGGTGGCCTCGAAGGGCCGCCCACCGGCGCCCAGGGGCGGATGGGATGCCAGGACGGGGGCGCTGACGGTGCCGTCCGGGTGGACGACCACGAGGTGAGCATGCCCCGCCCGGGACAGGGAGCAGTGCTCGGTGACGGGGTCGTAGACCACACATATGCAGCTGGAACCGACGTACTTCAGGCCGAAAGGGTGCCGGCGTGGAGCCTCGTGTTCCCGGTCCAGACGGGTCGCCACCTCGTCCAGGCACGAGAGTATTTCTTCGGGCCCCAGGTCCTGCAGGGCGAGTGTGAGGATCATCGCTCTCAGCTGGCTCATGCCCACCGCAGTGTCAGCGTCCTGCCCTTCTGTTACGCCCACCACCAGAGCCACCCGCGCACCGGACAGAGGGATGATGTCGAACCACTCGCCGCCGGAGCCTTCCACCGGGACGTGACTGCGGGCAGCCTCAAGTGCGCTGAAGGATGGAAGCACCTCAGGAAGCAGGGCCCGTTGCAGGAGCCGGGCGCGGGCGCGCTCTTGGATGCGGCGGCGGACGAGGTCGATGCACAACGCAGCACGTTCCGCGAACCTGGCGGCTGCTTGAAGGTCGTCCACGTCATAGGGAGCCGAGTCGGCCCGGCGATACAAGGCGACCAGGCCGAGAACAACGCCTTGCACAACGAGGGGGACCACCATGAGGGAGTGCACCCGCGCCTCCCTCATGACCCGTGCGCGCGCTGAATCATGGGCGAGCCACTGGCTGTCCTCGTTCAGGTCGCGGATGAGGCGTGGGCACAGATGGGCAAGGCTCAGCCGGTAGGGGGTCGTCGACAGGATCGGGCTCACGTCACCGACCGCATACGCGGGCCGGACCCCACTGGCTCCCCGCAGGGACTGGAAGGCGGCACGCCGAAACGGCTTGCTTCCGCAAAGGGCACCGGGCGGGGGCGCTTCGCCACGCAGGGTCAGCTCCAGCAGCTCCACGGTGACGATGTCGGCCAGCTCGGGCACTGCGGCCTCGGCGAGCTTGTCGGCAGCGCGGAACACGTCCGTGCCGGTGCCCCTCGCCAAGTTCTTCATTTCTGAATGGGTGCAGGCAACCACGGTAATCGTCCTATACGTATGGGCAGACCTTTGAGGTGAAAGTCCCGAGGCCACGCCATGGGTCTCCGAGACGGTGCTGCCGGTGAATCGGCCTCGGGTGATTCCGTGAGGGATCTCCGCTCACCGGACGGACGCCGTGCCGCGCAACGATCATCCGTGCTCGGCGGGGGCGCAGCGCGGGCACGCACCCCAGTAGGTCACCGCAGCCTCGTCCACCCGGTAGGACTCGGGCAGGTCGGCCTCAAGACACGGAGCCTCGCCGATCGCGCAATCCACGTTCATGACGTCGCCACAGAACCGGCACACGAAGTGGTGGTGATTGTTGCGCCGATCGGCCTCGTACCGGGCCGGATGACCGGTGATCTGTGTACAGCGCACCAGGCCGACCTCCGTGAGCACGCGCAGAACGTTGTAGACGGCCTGCGGGGGCAGCCCACCCGTGACCTCTTGTGCCCGAACCCGGACGGAATCGGCGTCGGGGTGGCCGCCCAGTTCCTCGATGGCGGTGAGCACCGCCATGCGCTGCACGGTCACCCGAAGCTGCGCCTCGCGCAAGCGCGCTGCGGCTCGAGCCATGGGCTCGTGCACATCTCGATCCTTGCCTGCTGTCCCGGCCCGATGGGTGTCCTGATGCTCAAGACCTGCCGAGCCTGCTCGAAACTTAGCCATCGTTTCTCTTCAGGGTGAGTAGGAGCCCGGCGGCCTCTCCGCGCCGGTTGCGGAGCCGCTCAAAGGTCGTGAGGTGGTGATCTCGGCGGCGTCTGGCCTTGGGCCACATCGGCCGTTCGGCCTGTCTCGACCCACGCTAGAGCCTTGAGTGATTCAAGACAAATGTGCACATATATTCTTACCGTCTCTTAATCGCCTTTAATGGGTCTAGTCAGACACGAGCCCGGAAAGCTCACCCGACCTTGTACGTGCCGGATATTGCATCCGTGCTGGTCACAGGACTGATGTGGGGTCAGTAGTGCGCGGCCGACCGGTCATCCTCCCGCGTAGGAAAGGGCCGCTTGGAGCAGGCCTCGGCCGACGGCGAGGATGCTCGACTGTGCTGTTGCGACTGCCATACCTCGCCCTGTCGACCGCCTCCAGCTTCATGCGGCTGTTGCCGTGGCGATCGGGCAAAGGATCTGGAGATCCTCGCCCTGCGCCACCAACTCGCCGTGGTCGGGTCGCCCGGGGGATTCTCACCCCCGGGCTCCCACGGAACCGTACGTGACAGTCTCCCGTCATACGGCTCTTGTCGTTCTGGGCCTCGCCC
>NZ_JBIAQV010000044.1:0-52550 GCF_042889305.1 Streptomyces sp. NPDC002619
CAGCCCCAACGAATACGAACACCGACACCACACCGCTAAACTCACGCTCGCCGCGTGATCAATAACCGCGTGCCCACCTTCACGGGGGAAGGCCCTCGTACCTGTGGGGCACCGGGCCCAGCTCACCCGCCATGCCAGCGCGGCCCAGCACATGCCCCGCTCCGCGGGGCTATCGCCAGCGCATGTCGAGGACCGACGGCCACCCGCTCGGGTAAACGCGCCGGCATGGGGGCGCTGGTTGCTTGTCCAGGCGGTATGAGTCATGGGAGTGAATCGTGGCCTCTCACAATGAGCTCTTTCAGCGTGGCCACTGATCGGGTGACGGCATCGGTGCCCGCAACGCGCAACGCTCCCGCGCCGTTGCGGGAGGAGTGCGAAGTCTCAACCCACTGGCGCCGGAGCCTCGTTGGGCCCTATCGAGCCGCACTCGACCTGCCGCACGCCCTGGTCGAGTGGGTCAACTCGCCTGCTGCCTCATCACCCACCGCCAACTCGGCTCATTGCGTCAGGGCCTGTCTGGAGTTGTGATCACATGGCGGGGAAAAGGGTTGGAGGGATGATGATCGTTCTGATAGTTTTCAGTCGACCGTGACACCGCCCGAGGAGGTGAGACCCATGAACGCTGTATCCATGTGGGTGCTCCCCCTTGCCGTCACGGCTGGCGATTGACGTAGGTCTCGCCGGGAGCGCCTCGACAACAAGGCACTCCCGAAAGGCAACACCTATGCACTCTCTGCAGTTCACCGCCGAGTCGTCGTCGAACGGCATGCTCGAACGCGACTTCACCATGGGCGGCATCCCCGGCATCCTCTGGTCGCCGGCCTCCAATGCGGCCGATCGCGCGCCCCTGATCCTGATGGCCCACGGCGGCGGCAACCACAAGAAGCACCCGGCGATGTCCGGCCGCGCCCAGCGCCTCGTGACCGGCTGCGGCTTCCACGTCGCCGTCATCGACGCGCCCGGTCACGGCGACCGGCCGCGCACGGTGCACGACGAGGCGGAAATCGCCGCGCTGTTCCGGGCGAGGGCGGCGGGCGAGCCGGAAGGCCCGATCGTCGTGCGCTACAACGACCACTTGGCGGAGCTCGCCGTGCCCGAGTACCAGGCGACCCTGGATGCCCTCCAGGAACTCCCGGAGATCGGCACCGACGGGCTGGTCGGCTTCTGGGGCATCAACATGGGCACCGCGATCGGCGTACCGTTCGTGGCGATCGAACCCAGGATCACCGCCGCGGTCTTCGGTCAGCACTGGCCCGATGTCCTGGCCGAGAAGGCGAAGCAGATCACCATCCCGATCGAGTTCGACATGCAGTGGGACGACGAGCACATCTCGCGCGAGGAGGGTCTCGCGCTGTTCGACGCCTTCGCCTCGAAGGAGAAGTCGTTGCACGTGAACTCGGGCAAGCACAAGGAGCTGCCTCGGTTCGAGGTTGACAGCGCGGTCCGGTTCTTCGCCCGGCACCTCGGCGGAGCGGTCACCGCGTCGGCCTGACCTGAGCGGTCGTGGCGTCCGGCTTGCGAGCCGGGCGCCGCGACCGCGGCCCCGGGTTGAGGCTGCGTATCCAGATGATGGATCCGCGTAGTTGGAGCCCCGCCATGTAGCTCGCAGGCGTCTTGTCGTAGCGCGTGGCCAGGCCCCGCCATGCCCGGATCTTGTTGATGCAGCGTTCCACCGTGTTGCGCTCCTTGTACTGCTCAGCGTCATGGGCCACTGGTCGACCGCCGTCCCTGCCGCGCTTCTTGCGGTTCGCGGCCTGATCCGCCTTCTCCGGGATGACCGCCTTGATCCCGCGTCTGCGCAGGTAGGCGCGGTTCGCCCGCGAGGAGTACGCCTTATCGGCAGCTACCGCGTCCGGTCGGGTGCGAGGACGGCCCACGGGTCCGCGTACCTTGACCTCCTCCAACACCGCGACGAACCGCGGGCTGTCGGCGGCCTGCCCGGGCGTGAGCACGAACGCCAGCGCCGGTCTGCCGCGAGGTGGACCTTGCTGGTCAGCCCACCGCGTGAGCGACCCAGCGCCGCTGCCTTGAGCCGGGCCCGGCGGCGCCGACGCAGCCGTCGGCGCTGGGCCCGCTCGGACTCCCTGACCAGCGAGTCGACGGTCGCCGGGGCGATTTGCCCGGTTTCCGCGGCCCCTTTTCCTGCGGTGCGGCCTCTTCCAGCGCCGCTAGGACCTCCGGTTCCACCACCATCCCGGCCGCGTCGTGATGGGCGCGGACCGCGGAGTCCACGCTGACCAGGGACATGTGGGCCTGGCCGCGCCGCGCGGCCCGGGCGATCATCCCCTCCATCATCGCGGCGAACATGCCGACGTTGCGCCACTGGGTAAAGCGGTCGTAGACCGTCTGCCAGGCCCCGAACTCTTCGGGCATCTCTCGCCATTGGCCGCCAGTGCGGAACCGCCAGATAACGCCCTCGAACTGGGCGCGCAGGTGCTGCAGGAAAGGGCCGTACCGTCCGATCGGCAGGAACGGCTCTATCAGTTCCCACTCATCATCGCTCAGTTCACGTCGCGTCACCGGAGGGTTCTACCAGCTCGGCGTGACCGTCGGGTCCGAAACAGACCGTATTGATCACGACTCCGGACAGGCCCTAGCGGTCCTCGTTACATGGAGGCGGACGTTGTCCGACACCAACACGATCGGGCCACCGAGCTGGATACGGGCCCCGGACGATCAGGTCGCGGAGGTCCCGCCAGCCGAAGCCGTTCGCTTCGTCCTTGCGGCCCCGGTATTCACGGATCGCGTAGATCAACCTTGAGCGCTCACCCGGCTTGTAGCAGGTCATCCCAGTCATCGACACCCTCCCGGAGCCCCGGTCCCGCACCCGCACGACCGGGGTCCGGCCGATCCGGCCCCAGGTCCTGGCGCGCGGCGGACTCATCGACTGCCCGGCTTCATCGCTGAGTAGGCCCGGGACGACGGGGCCACCACACCGTCGGTGGTGATGAAGGTGAAGGCGATCGCCGCCGACACGACCAGGATGCCGACCGTCCACCAGATCGCGGTGAAGTAGCCGTGCACGGCAGCGGCGTTGATGAAGCCCTGCTTGCCGAGCGTGCGGGCCTCCGCGGTGTGCGCGGCTCCCCAGGCGGTGGTGGCGCTGGCGGCGATGGTGTTGAGCAGCGCGGTGCCGATGGCGCCACCGACCTGCGGCGAGGTGTTGACCATGGCGGAGGCGACACCCGCGTCACTCGGCTGCACACCGTACGTGGCCAGGCTCATGGCCGGCGTGAACGCCGTACCCATGCCGTGGCCGAGCAGGATCTGCGCCGGCAGGACGAGGCCCGCGTAGGAGCTGTCGACCTTGAGCTGGGTCAGTATCAGCATTCCGAGCGCCGCCACCAGGTAGCCCGAGGTCATCAGCAGGCGCGGACGGACGCGGGTGATCAGACGCGCACCGATCTGCGTCGAACCGGTGATCATGCCCGCGATCATCGGAAGGAAGGCGAAGCCGCTCTTCAGGGCGGAGAAGCCCTGGACGACCTGCAGGTAGTAGGTCAGGAAGAGGAACGGGCCGTACATCGAGATGATGGCCAGGCCGAGCGAGAGGTAGACGCCGCGCGGTTGCGGTCGGTCACCACGCGCAGCGGCAGCAGCGGGGCCTTCACGCGGGACTCGACGAACAGGAACGACACAGGCGCGACTCATGAAGTCAGAGAAGACGAAGGGGACTTACAGTCCATAACGGATGAATGGTCGGCTAATGAATCACCGGTCGGCCGGCCACGTTGTGCGGCCGCCGGCGGAGGCTCAGTCCCGCCCCCGAAGGTCTTCGAGCGTCACGGACGATCCGGGCAGCGCCGAACGTGCCGGCGCCTCCAGGCCGTCGACGAACAACTGCAGGTGCCGATGGACGAAACGGTCCATGTCGCAGTGCGTCCCCGGCAGCGGCCGGGTGAGCTGGCTGACGGCCACCATCAGATCGCCGACGTCGATGTCGTCGCGCAGCCGTCCGGACCGCCGGGCGGCGTCCATCAGATTCGCGACGGCGCCATGCAGGCGGAGGCGGCCCTCCTCCAGCCGCGGATCGCCCTGCGCGAAGGTCGCGGAGAACATGGGAGACAGCGCCCCCACCCGCTCCTCGGCGGCTTCGTGCACAAAGGTGCGCAGCGCCTCGAAGGGGTCGGATTCCTCGGCGAGCATCCGTTCGGCGCGGTACGCGATCCGGCTCATCACCGAGTGCGCCACCTGGCTCACGAGATCGTGGCGGTCGGCGAAGTGCCGGTAGACCGTCGCGTTGCCGACGCCCGCACGGCGGGCGACCTCGTCGAGGGGTGCGTCGGGGCCGTACTCCAGGAGGACTCCGCGGGCGGCGACCATGATGCGTTCACGGTTACGCGTCGCGTCCGCGCGCTGCTTGTCGGCGGCCTGGGCCATGACAGTTCCTCCACTCACACGGTGCCGGCGTGGTGCCGGGTATTGTGCCTGACGGTCCGACGGTGCCGCGCGATCTGAGGGCCATCCAGGGCCGCCCGTGGTGCTCCGCCACCCAGTAGCGGAAGTACCCGCGCTCCTCGGCCAGCCGGGCGAGCGCCGTCGAATGCTGGAGCGCGGCTGTGAGCGGGGCTCCGCTGGAGACCGGGCTGTGGTCGAGGACGGAGATTCGCGGGGTCTGGGTATCAGTCATGGGTGCGCTCCAACTGCCTGGCGGTGGGCTGCGGCGATGCCGCGTTGCACCGCGGCCCGGCAGCCCTCACGGGCGAGGAGCATGCTCGTCGCCGCGCCGACGCCGATCCCGTCGCCGGCTTCGGGCGGCGTGCGGCCGCCGCCGGCGACCAGTGCGACCTTTCCCTCGAATCGCCGGGACACCGGACCGGCTACCGCGTTGGGACCGTGCCGTTCGGGCACCGCTTACCTTCAATGGGTCGAGAACCTGGCGTTGGTCAGGACGGGGTGAGCTCGTGGTTGAGCGGGGTCCCGTCGGGCGCGTAGAAATCGGCGCGGTCCGCGCGGGGCGCGCACGTGGCGACGAACACCAGCGGCTCGTCGTGCTCGTTGCTGATCTCATGCACCGTCCCGGGTTTGATCACGACGAAGTCGCCGGGACGCACCTCGCGCGCGTCGTCGTTCAGCCGCATCCGCCCGACGCCGCGCATGATGACGTAGATCTCCTCGATGATCTTGTGCAGATGCGCGGTCGTCGAATCGCCCCGAGCGATCGACACCTCGGCCACGGTCAGTTTAAAGGGCGTTGGGTAGTAGAGCGCAGTCTCGGCTGGCTTATGCTGCGCCGACGCCTGGCCCGCGATTACGAGACCCTTCCCGCCAGCTCCGAAGCCATGATTCACATCGCCTCGATCGACAACCTCGCCAGGTGCATAACGGACGAGACCGCACCCACCTGGCGAGGCAGCTACTAGGGCATACGGGGCGATCTGCCTAGATCAGATGCCCTCCAAGGGTGACCAGGTGATCACGGTGCCCGACGCTGATGTGCTGTTCACCGGCGACCTGGCCGAGACCGGACAGTTCGCGGTCTTCCCCTGGTTCCCGCCGCACGACACCGACGTGAGCCGTCTGGGCTGGATCGAGGTCATGGCCCGGCCGGCGGCGCCCAAACCGCGGACCGTGGTCCCTGGCCACGGCGGCATCGGCGGAACGCAGGTGCTCGAGGACGTGCTCGGCTACCTGCGGGAGCTGCGCGATGAGACCTGGGCGCACCGTGACTCGGCGATGAGCCAGGAGACGATCGTCGAGGAGGTCCGAGCGGTGCTGATCGAGCGGCACCCCGAGTGGGCAGGCCGGGAGTGGATCGACTCCGCCGTCGCGTGCCTGTATAGCGAGCACGCGGCGTCAGGGATTCGGCGGGATCAGTATGCCGGTCAGGCAGGAGGCGATCACTCACCCGGCTGTTGGTCGAGCACGCGTCGGAGCAGCTTTTCGAAGGTGGTCAGCTGGGTGGGAGTGGCCGTGCTGATCGCGGTGAGGAGCCGGGCGGTGCCCTCGTTGAGCTGGTTGACGGTATCGACGCCCGCGGTGGTGAGTGAGATGCGCTTGGCGCGAAGGTCGTCGGGGTCGGGTTCGACAGCGATGAGGTCGCGTTCGCGCAGTCGCTGCACCACGCCCGTGAGGTTGGACGGGTCGCAGCCCATGCTCTGGGCCAGTTCACGGATGGAACCGGGCTGGGTGGCGGTTCCGAGAAGGATGGCCTGGGTCCGGGTGAGGCCGAGTTCGCCGGCCCGTGAGTCCATCTCGTGTGCGTAGGTTGCGACGAGCAGCCGCATCAGTTGCTGGACGGCCGCTAGCTGGGCGCCGGTGTCCCGTGGCTGCCTGGTTTCCATGGGTTGGCCGTCCTCACATCCCCTTGCTGGTCGAACGACCATGGTAACCGGGTGCCGGAAGGCGCAGAAGGGCGGTTCCACCCCTGCGGGGTTACATGAAGGAATCATGTATATCCAGGCCATTTTGCGTGAGGTCTTCATGTATGTAGCCTGCAGTCTCGCAGGCCCGCGGCACATCGCGTCGCCATCTGAACGAGGAGTACCTGTCATGCGCGTCATTTCTCTTCCCAGTTTCGGGTCACCCGACGTCCTTCGCGTCGAGGAGCGGCCCGTCCCCGAGCTGTCCCCGGGCGAGGTGCTCGTCGAGGTCAAGGCCGCCGGCATCAACCTCATGGACAGCTACATGCGTCGCGGCGTGATGAAGGGTGTCGAACTGCCGGCACGTCTGGGGGCCGACGGTGCCGGGGTGGTCACCGCCGTCGGCGCGGACGCCACAGCCAAGATCGGCGACCGGGTCGCCTGGCAGTATGTGATGGGCAGCTACGCCGACATGGTGGCGGTTCCGCACGAGCGCCTCGTCCCGATTCCCGACAACGTGACCTTCGAGGCCGCCGCGGGCGGGCTGATGCAGGGGCTGACGGCACACCACCTGTCCCACGACGCCGTTCCCGTTCCCAGTGGCACGGTGGCGCTGGTGCATTCCGCCGCCAGCGGCGTCGGCCGCATGCTGACGCAGCTGATCACCGCCCGCGGTGCGCGCGTCATCGCCACGGTCTCCCGCGCCCACAAGGCGCGCTCGGCTACCGAGGCGGGCGCCTGGAAGGTGCTGGTCCGTGACGAGACCGAGGACCTGGGTGCTGCCATCCGTGAGCTCACCAACGGTGAGGGCGTGGACTTCGTGTTCGACGGCACGGGCCAGAGCCTGTTCGACGTCAGCATCTCGTCGCTGCGCTTCAAGGGCGTCTTCGTCCACTACGGCCGCGCGGGGGGACCCATTCCGCCGCTGGACCTGTGGGTGCAGCCTGACGGGGTTCACCTGGTCCACGCCCGGGGCGACGCCCCTCACGAGTCGACCGACCAGTGGCGGCAGCGCGCATCCCAGGTGATGCAGTGGATCGGCGACGGCACACTCGATGTCCTGATCGACCGGACGTATTCCCTGGAGGACGCCGCCCAGGCGCACCGCGACCTCGAGTCCCAGGAGACCGTGGGCAAGCTGCTGCTCATTCCGTGACATGACGGCCGATGGCCGGGCTCCCCAGCCACCGTGTGCCGGCATGCTCGGGTGGGGCGGGGGCTGGGGCGCCACATACGACGACAGCCATGCGTACCTGCTGGACGTCACGAGCGGCGCCACGCTGCTGTCGATCCCCTTCGGTCACTCGGTCGACGCGCTGGCCATGGTGTTGGGGGAGTTGCGCGAGGTATCGGGTCACATCGAGAACCTGCGTCCGAAGGTCACCCACGTGACGAGCGGGGCGGTCGCGGCCAAGAGCGCCGAGGACCAGATCGCCGTGACCGGTGTGCTCGAGTCGGGAGCCGTGGCCGCGATGCACTTCCGTGGCGGCGAGTCCCGCGCCGCGGGTTCCACTGGGAGATCAACGAGACGGACGACGATCTCGTCGTCAAGGCCGACCAGGCTCAGTGGTGGTCGGGGCGGCTGTGGCTGTACGGCGCCCGGGGCAGCGACGGTGCCTTGACCGAACTTCCCGTTCCCGCCCGCTACCAGCGGTCGCTGACGCAATGGACCGGGCGATCCGCGGAGCCCGCCTACAACGTTGCCCACGAGTACGCGCTTCTGCGCGACCAGATCACCGGGAGGCTTGCACCCGACACGGACGGCGTTCCCGACTTTCGGCACGCCGTTCGGCGGCACGGCATGCTGGAGCAGATCCGAGAGGCGACACGGGCCGGCCAGAAGGTAGCGCTCGCGGAGCAGGGCTCGTAGGAGCGTGTCCTTACGTGGTGAGGTTGCGGAAGCGTTTGTAGCAGCAGAGCAGCCGCCAGTCCGAGGAAGGCCAGGTAGTTTCCCGGGTGCTGCTCGTAGCGGTGGTTGAGTCTGCGGTAGCCCGTCAGCCAGGAGACTGTATTGCGCCCGGCCGCGCGCCCACGCCGGGATCTGGCCGACAGTGTTGGTGCCGCAGCCGCCGACGCAGGTCCGCGACACGATCCGGTACTCGGTCACCTCGGGACGAGGAGGGGGTGGTGGAACATCGAAGACCTGGTGGCGGCGTTCGTCGAAGATTGGGGCGTCCGCCAGGGAGCCGCCACATCCGCAGCAGGTGTCCGGGTCGCTGATGAGCGTCTTGTCCGGGTCCTCGACCCGCTTGAGCGTCGTGCCGAGGGTGCCGTGCTGTTTGCCCGGACCACGCCCCGGATGCCTTTGCGCGGACCGCTTCGGTGCGGGCTTGGCGAACGGAACGTCCGAGGACGGCGGCTTCGAGGAGCGCGAGGAGTCCTTGCCCAGTTGCCGCTCCCCAACTGCGCAACCGGGCCGACCAGTTCCTCTACCCGCACCGCCTGCTGCGCCACCAGCGCCGCGATCGTGGCGTCCTTCGCCGGTAGCAGGAGCAGCAGCTCCTCTCGCGTCGGCTCGCTCAAGGACTCCGCACACACACCTTGTCGATCACGAGCCAGCGAGATCCAACAGCCCGTCACCTCTGCTGAACAGCTACCTCAGGACTGCCGCAGTCCGTGCGTCCCGCAACTCTCGTGTCGCCGTCCACCTGTGGCGGACGGGTGTATTCCTTGATCCCCCGACTGTGATGTTCATCAACCCAGATGCATGAAGACCTCAAGCACTTTGCTTGAATACCTCATGTATGTAGGGTGCGGTAGTCGGGCTTTCCACAGGCTGTTGGGCTGCTCAGCAACGTGAGCATCCGACATGTAAGCGACGGCGAGCCACTCCCGATCACGATTGACCATCATGAGGAGAACCACGTGCATCCGCTGACTTTGGTAGGTCGGCCATGGCGATGATCGACGTCGTCGATCGTTATCTCGGGTCCGACCCGGGTGGTGAGCGCGTTAGGACGGCGGCGAACGGGGCGATCGCTGTTCTGGCGGCGATCGGGGCCTCCGCGCTGCTCGATGCCAACTTCCACATGTTCGAAGTGGCCGCATCGGTCCCAGGGGCTGGGGTCATCAATCATTTGGCCCCGCTGCTTGTGTTGATACTTGGCGCGTCGGTTGCGCTGACGGCGTCTTTTGTCGTGGGTGAGCGAACCGTGCGTGCGCGTGCGGTGACGTCGCTGATCGCCTGTCTCGGCATGTGGGCGGGCCTGTCCCTGGCGATAGTCGTACATCCCCATCGGTTCGTTGGTCTGGTTCTGCTGGTCGTCGTTCCGGCCGTTGGCGCCTGGTTCCGACGCTACGGGGCACGTGCGTTCGCGACCGGGTTCCCGATCCACGTCGGCTATCTGGTCGGCTTCCTCGCCGGCGGTCAGATCAGCCGCGACCAGCTCGGGTGGCCCGGGGCCATCATCGGTGTGGCCGGCACGGCGACCTTCATCGTCGGTTTGGCGTTGTTGCCGGGCTACGCTCATGCGACGGCGCGAATGCAGCGTTCCTACCGCGCCCGTGCCCGTCGTGTTCTTACTGTGACCGGCGCGTTGATGGACGCTCCCGTGCACACCCCCGCCGATCATCGGCTCGCGCGACGGCTGCGGCGACTGGTCGTGCGTCTCAATGAGACCGCGCTGGTGCTCGACACTCAGTTGGCCACCGCGCCGACCGACGACAACGACACGGCGGCCAAGGACCGACGCCGCTCACTGTTCGAACACGAGCGCGCCGTGGTCACCCTGGCGCGGCTCGCGCAACGACATGCTCACCGCCAACTGAGTGGTGAGGCACGGGCTGACGCCCGAGCGGTCGTCACCGCCGCGCGTGAGTTCGATCTCGCCGCTCTCGAAAAGGTCGCCTTCCGTTTCCAGCGCTACCAGCCAGCCGACTCCGTGCCGCGCTCCGGGAGCCGCGAAGACGGCGGTATCGGCGCAGTCAGTGCGGTCGGGGGTGCCGGAGAGATCGCCGAGCGCTACCACGAGGCGGCCCGCGCGCTGGTGTCCGCCATCAGCAGCACCGACGCGGACCCTCATGTGCAGCAGGAACCTCGTCCCGCGGTGCACCTGATCGGCGGTTGGCTGCCGGGTTCGGGGATCGTGAACGCGATGGCATCGTCCAAACAGGGCACAGCACGGGTGGACCGGATCTCGCTGACCGTGAGCACCCGCGTCTCGCTGCAGCTGGCCATCGCGCTCAGTTTGGCGATCCTTTTCGGCGATTTGCTCAGTCCGTCGCATCTGCTGTGGGCCGTCGTCTCGGTATACGTGACGTTCCTCGGTTCCGCCAGTGACCGCGAACAGTTGCGCAAGTCCGTGTTTCGCGTCCTCGGCACGTTGGTCGGCGTGGTAGCCGGTGACGGGCTTGCCCGACTGACCGGGACGCAGCCGGTGGCATCGATAGCCGTGGTCGTCCTGGCGGCGTTCTTGATGTCGTACTTCGGCAGGATCAACTACGCCCTCGTCGTCGGCGCGGCCACCCTGGGTGTCGCGCAGTTCTACTCACAGGCCGGCGAACTGACTTCCTCGCTGCTGGCCACGCGTGTTGAGGAGACCGCTCTGGGGGCGGCGTGCGCGATCGTCGTCGGGCTGGCCGTTCTGCCGCTGCGCACGACACACGCGGCCCAGGTCGGGCTGGCCGGCTATCTGCGTGCGCTGGCGCAGGTACTCGACGGTCTTCTCGCGCCCGACAGCCCGACCACCGGGCACAGCGCGCGGACCGACACCCGCGCCCTCGACGCCAGTTTCCACGCCGCGACCGCGACGATCCGCCCGCTGGTCAGGACGCTCCTCGGCACCGCCAACCGCCGATGCCCGGAGACGCTGCGACTGGTGGATCTGTCGCACGAACTCGGTCGCACCATCGTGCACGACAGTTCGGTGCTGGCGCACCGCGGAAACGACCTGACGGAACTCGCCGGAATCACCCACCGGGCGGCATCGGCCGCCCGGGCTGTGGCGGACAACTTGGACGGTCAAGAGGTCAGCCCGCCCGCCCCTTCCGCCGCCGCTGCGCTGGAACCGGCGCGTTTCGAACGGCAGACGCCGGTCACCGGTAGCCTGCGCTCTGAGCTCGAGGACATCGAGGGTGTGCTCACCGAGCTGGCTCTGATGCGCGGGCTGGCGATCCCGGACGTCGCGGTGGCCGCACACGGGCATGTCCGCCCTCGACCCGGATGGGTCGCCGGCCCGTCCCATCCCGCCGGGAGAGCCGACGCACCAGCCGGCCGGCGAGCCACCGCCACGCCGAGCCTTTCCCCAAACCACGCCACGGCCACCGTCAGCGGCACGCTGCGCTGCCCGCTGCACCCCGACGGCTGCGAGGCGTGGATCACCGTGGTGGCCGACCGGGACAAGCGCTGGACGCAGGCCAGGGCGGAGAACGGCCTCTACCAGATCACCGGGCTGCCCCCGGGCGGATACACCCTGATCGCTTCCGCCTCACAGCACGCCCCGCATGCCGAATTCCTGCTCGTGGACCGGGTCGGCCGAGAAATCAGCCATGACATCGCACTCGAACCCGCCCGCTGATCGACGCGTCGGTAGCGACGGTCGTCGCCCGAGCGTGCCGCCTGGGACCAGACCGTGGCTACCGGATGCCGACGCACCATGACGCACGTGCGCACCGGCCTGGAACGAGGCCTGGCCATGGTGCGCAGCCACACCGAATCAGGCGCCGGATCACCAGTGTTCGGCGTTGCCCAGTCAGGATATACATGAAGACTTCAAGTATTTTGTCGGTAGTGAACACATCGAACAGCGACGTTCGCAACAGATGGAGGTGTATCCGATGAAGATTTCCATTGTCGACACGTCGCCGGTCCTTGCCGGCTCGACGGCCGCCGAGGCGTACAAGCTCACTTTGGACTTGGCCGCGCAGGCTGATCAGCTCGGCTATTCGCGGTACTGGATGGCCGAACTGCACGGGGTGCCGTCCAACGCCAGCACCTCACCGGAGATCGCCATCGCGGCCATCGCGTCACGGACGAGCAACCTGCGGGTGGGCTCTGGTGCCATGCTGTTCAACCAGCGCAGCCCGTACCGGGTCGCCGAGACGTTCGTCCAGTTGAACGCCATGTTCCCGGGGCGGATCGACCTCGGTCTCGGCCGGGCCACGGCCGGTCCGCTGCTCGACTTCGCGCTGC
Organism: Streptomyces sp. NPDC002619; assembly: GCF_042889305.1. Classification (NCBI taxonomy): domain Bacteria; kingdom Bacillati; phylum Actinomycetota; class Actinomycetes; order Kitasatosporales; family Streptomycetaceae; genus Streptomyces; species Streptomyces sp. NPDC002619. The sequence continues at coordinate 12,433 of NZ_JBIAQV010000044.1, forward strand.
AAAGTTCCCGTCAGGCGGTCGCCACGCCCGAGCCCTACGACGACAAGGTCGTCGAACTACTGCACTGGTTCGACGGCTTCGAAGACGGTCACCCGTTCGCGCAGGTGCCGTTCTTCGACGGCGTCGCCGGTCGGCCGGAGACATGGATCCTCGGCTCCAGCCCCGCCAGTGCGGTCGTCGCCGCTCGCCTGGGCCTGCGGTACGCGTTCGCGGCAAACCTGAACCCCGGCGCGGCGCACACCGCCATGGCGACCTATCGCAAGGAGTTCCAGCCGTCGCCGTTCAGCACGGGGTTGCAGAGCCCGTATTCGATCCTGGGCGTGAGCGTCGTGTGCGGCGAAACCGAGGAAGACGCGCTGCGCGCCGATGCGGGCGGAGAGGTCGTCCGCCGGCTCGCGGCGACAGGCAGGCTGGCGCCCAACGGGGTGCCCACCACCGCTGATGCCCTTGATCAGCTCGGCGGCCTGCCGCAGCCCTACCACTACACCCCGGGCCGGTGGCCGATGAACATCGCCGCCGCGCCCGACCGTTTGCGCGACATTCTCCAGTCCATGGCAGCCGAGGTGGAAGCCGACGAAGTGATCATCCAAGACCTCATCGCCCAGCCGGAAGATCGGCTGACGTCGTACCGCCTGCTGGCGGAATCCTTCGAACTGCGGGGCAACCGCCAGGAGTCGATCAGCACCACCACGGGAGGTACCGCTCATGTCTGACGGACGTCTTCGCCTGTCCATCCTCGACCACACGCCGGTGTCGTCCGGTTCCCCTCTTGGTGACGCGTTCTGGCACTCCACGAAGCTGGCCCAGTTCGCCGAACGGACCGGCTACGAGCGCTACTGGGTGGCCGAGCACCACAGCATGCCGTGGCTGGCCAGCTCCACACCGGCGGTTCTGGCCGCACACGTCGCCGCCCAGACCTCAACCCTCCGGGTCGGCACCGGTGGTCTGATGCTGTCCAACTACTCGCCATTGTCGACCGTCGAGCAGATGGGCCTGCTCGAGGTGCTGCACCCCGGCCGGATCGACCTCGGCCTGGGTCGGTCGTCCGGGGCAGACCAGATCACAAGCCACGCGCTGCAGTCGGACCGCAAGGAATTCGGGCAATCGTTCGCCGAGCTGATGGCGTTCTTCCAGGGCAATTTCCCCGACGGTCATCCCTACAGCTCGATCATCGCCACCCCGGGCAGGGGCAACATGCCCGCGATATGGCTGCTCGGATCGGGCTCCTACAGCGCGCAGTTGGCCGGATCGCTTGGCCTTCCCTTCGCGCACGGCGGGCACTTCATGGGCTCGAACAGCGTGCAGGCGATCGAGACGTACCACCAGGCGTTCCGCCCGTCGGAGACCCTGGAGGAGCCGTACGCGATCGTCTCGGTGGGCGCCATCTGCATGGAAACCGACGAACTCGCCCAGCGGTACCACAACGCCGCCTGCATCAGCATGGTGCGGGCCATGTCCGGAGAGCCGGGTCCGCTGCTGTCACCGGAAGAGATCGAAGCCACACCGGACGGGCCGTGGGCCCCCGGGCAGGACGACTACGTCTCGGAGGTTCTCTCCCACCACGTCGTCGGTTCGCCGACCACCGTCAAGGCGGGGTTGGAAGATCTGGCCAAGCGCACGGGAGCCAACGAGATCATGATCGCTACCATCATGCACGGGTACGAGAACAGGCTGAGGTCATACGAGTTGACAGCGGATGCGTGTCTGACGGGGAACCCGGCGTAAGCCGGGGTCGGGGCCTGAGGAGCGTCCGCCGACCGACGGGCCGGCACCAACCGCTCTTGATGCCGTGCGCGGTGCGATCACCATGCTGGTGATTCCCAGGGCCTCGAGGAGTGTGGCGTTGGCCAGGCCGCCGGCTTCGCATGGTCTGAAGGCCCCACCTGGCCTGGGTGTCACGTAGGTGATGCACCAAGGTGGTCATGATCCTTGCGCCGCTTGCGCCCAGCGGGTGACCGAGTGCGATCGCACCGCCGAGGGGGTTCAGGCTCGATTCAGGAGCTTCCCGCCGCCCCCTGACGGCCGGGCTCCTGCCACGACGAGGGCCAGGAAGCAAAGCAACCCGCACTCTCCGGGCCCGTGGAACCCGGCGCAACCGCAGCGTCACGGGACGACCCGCCCTCCACCGGCAGAGGAGTAGGGGGCATTACGGGCAAACTGCCGGGCCGGTCAGCGACCAAGCCTCGCTGACGAATCGAAACTGACACGACAGGTCAATAAGTCCACCCCAAGGGGCATGTCATGAGTGAAAAGATCGACGCGCTGTTCACCTACCGGATCAAGCCCGGTATGGAGGAGCGCTTCCAGGCATACCTGGACAAGATGCTGCCGGTGATCGAGGCGGAGCCCTACGTCCTGGAATACGAGATCTTCCAGGGCGACGACGGCACCTACTACCAACACGAGCGCTTCGAGAACGAGGCCGCTATGTGGAGGCACATGGAGGTCATTGCGGAAGGCCAGGCCGACCGCCAGGCATCAACCGAAATGCTCTCCCTCACTGTGCTCGGCAAGATGAGCCAGAAGTACTGGGACACCTTCGGCGCCGCAGCCGGCAGCGTCGCCTACGAGCGATTCCGTCAGATCGCCCGGTAGGCGACCCTGAGTAGGGCCTGGGCGGCAGCGCGTGCCAGCGGCTGGTTCCCCTTCGAGATCGGGACGTAGCGGGCGTGCAGTTCGCCGGTGATCAACTCGACGGCGCCGCGCTGGCCCACATCGCCGCGCACGGCACGTTCCGGGCCGACAGCCCCCTGTTCTCCTCACTGCAGATGGCCGACAGCCCGCTCATCGCCCACGACTTCGAACGCCTGGACCGCAGCCCGTACCGGATCATCCTCTCCGGCGGCGACACCGTACGCCTCGCCTCGGTCGGCGCGGACGAACTCCTCGGCCTGGCCACCGCGCTGCTGCCACTGGGCACGGCGGGCATGGTGGCCAGCAGCGCGCCGGTCAACTACGCCGCCGTGGTGCCGCTGATACTGGCCCTGCACGAAGGCCTGGCCGCAGGCCGTCCCCTGGCCGAGGCGTTGCGTGACGCCCGCGTCGCCCTACTCCGGACTGTACTTCGAGGGACGTCCCACGTGGATCTTCACAGGGCCTCGAGGAGTGTGGCGTTGGCCAGGCCGCCGGCTTCGCACATGGTCTGTAGGCCCCACCTGGCCTGGGTGTCACGTAGGTGGTGCACCAAGGTGGTCATGATTCTTGCGCCGCTTGCGCCCAGCGGGTGACCGAGCGCGATCGCACCGCCGAGGGGGTTGAGGCTTGTTTCAGGTATCTGGAACTCACGCTGCCAGGCGAGAGGTACGGCCGCGAAGGCTTCGTTGACCTCGGCTGCCCCCACATCTTCGATTCTTAGCCCCGACTTGGCGAGCACTTTGTGTGTGGCTGGGACCGGAGCTTCAAGCATGGGCATGGGCGCGGTTCCGGCGAGTGCCACGTGGGCCACGCGGGCCAGTGGTGTCAGGCCCAGTTGTCGGGCCCGTTCCCGGGACATGATGAGGAGTCCGGCGGCGCCGTCGCTGATCTGTGACGCATTTCCTGCGGTGACCACTCCATGGTCCACGAAGGCGGGGGAGAGTTTCTCCAGAGCGGCCAGTGTCGTGTCTCGCCGCATGCCCTCATCGGTGGCCAGCACCGATCCGTCCGGCAGGACCACTGGAACCACCTGCTTTGCGAACCGCCCGGTGTCCCATGCGGCGGTCGCCCGTCGGTGTGACTCGAGGCTGAACTCGTCGAGTTCGCCCCTGGAGATGCGCAGCTCGGCAGCGATGGCCTCTGCGCCCAGGCCCTGGCTTGGGAAGGCCGAGCCGTAGCGCTCCGCGTAGGCGTGGCCGAGGGGAAAACTGTCGTCCGAGACAGCCGAGAACATCGGGATCCGTGACATCGACTCGACTCCTCCGGCCACTACCACGTCGTAGTGGCCGGCCGCGACGCCGGCAATCGCGAAGTGCACTGCTTGTTGTGATGACCCGCACTGTCGATCGACCGTGACGCCGGGCACGGACTCCGGCCAACCGGCCGACAGCACAGCAGTGCGTGCGATGTTGAAGGTCTGCTCCCCGGTCTGGCTCACACACCCCCACACCACGTCGTCCACAATTCCCGGGTCGATGCCTGTGGTATCGACGAGCGCGCGCAGCACGACGGCGGACAGATCTGCTGGGTGGATCGAAGCCAGGGCACCGTTGCGCTTCCCCAGGGGAGTTCTCAGCGCCTGAACTATCACTGGCTCGTTCACAAGCTACCTCCGATGCTCGTTGCAGCGTCGTGGGGTTGTTCGCTGCGTCGTCCGCGACTGTCATGCCGTCGCAACCAGGACGTGGCGAAGTCTGGCCAATTCCTCGGTGGACAGGCCCTGAGAGCGCAACCAGGCCGCGGCGCCACCATGCTCCTCGTGCAATGCGTGCAGGAAGGTCTCCATGGTGACCGCGTCGGCTCGAAAAAAGTCGGGGTCGACGGCAGGGATGTGCTGGTAGGACTCAAGACCCGCCAATCGCGCACGAATGCGTTCCATGCGGGAACTTGTCAACGCATAGTCGTCAGCGATGGCGTCCATGGGCACGCCGACCGCATCGAGGATGAGGCTGGCGAGCACGCCGGTTCTGTCTTTTCCTGCAGCGCAGTGGAAGAGGGTGGGCCGACGCCGGGAGACGGCGGCGATGCGCACTGCCGCCACGAGCGAGTCAGCGCTCTCGGCCAGGAACTGGGAGTAGATGCTTGCGAGATCGACCCGGCGGCCGTCCGGTACGAGTTCGCTGACCGAGTGATGGGGGTCACCCACCGGCAGGTTGACATAGGTGACGGCCGTCGACGCGACGTGCCCCAAGCCTTCCCGCCGCGCCTCTCCTGGCCGACGCAAGTCGATCAAGGTTCGGATCCCCAGGTAGCCGACCAACAGGTCGGCATCCGCGGGACTCGCATCTTGCAGGGTGCTCGCCCGGTAGAGCACCCCACGCCGCGTGACCCGTCCCCCCTGGACGGGAAGTCCTCCGAGGTCACGGATGTTGTCGATGCCCGTGCAGTCGATCCATCTCGTGCGTGCCACGCCCCCGTTTCCTGCCGTCCTCATCAGTGGCCGGTGGTGAGCAGCATTGAGCAGGCCGAAGCACCGCCGCCGACCCCGACCGCCACGACCTCCGCACCAGGAACCTGGCGATCGGCAGCCCGGCCCCAAAGTTGTTGGAGGCTCTCGACGAGGAAGCCCCAACCGTGAAGTCGTCCGCCCGACAGCTGTCCACCCCAGGTGTTGGTCGGGAGTTCGCCGCCCGGGCCGATGCGGCTCCCGTCGCCCACGAACGGTCCGCTCTCCCCGACGCCGCAGAAGCCCATGGCTTCCAGCCAGAACAACACAAAGGGGCTGAACGCGTCGTAGATCTGCGCCACGTCGACATCGCCCGGCCGGAGATCGGTCTGGCTCCACATATGGGCCGCCGCGTCGTGCGGTGCCATGGTGGTCAGGTCGGGCCAGTGTTCCCAGTAAGGCCGGTGACGCATCGCCGTACCGATTGCTTCGATGGTGGCGTGGTGGTCGAGGTCTGGAACCGTCTCCGGTGCTGAAACGACGAGTGCCATCGATCCGTCGACCGGAATGTCGCAGTCGAACAACGACAGTGGTGACGAGATGGTCCGGCTCTGGAGGTAGTCGTCCAAGGACATCGGCGCCCGCAGGACCGCGTTCGGGTTCAACTGGGCATAGGCACGCTCAACCACGGCGATGGCGCCCAGCTGTTCCTTGGTCGTCCCGTACTCGAACATGTGCCGCTGCGTGTAGAAAGCGGCCCAGTTGGCAGCCGAAACCGCTCCTGAGGCCAGCAGCCACGACAGCACTCCCTCGATTTCGAAGGGGGAGTCTCCCAGACCGCGACGGCCGCCGGCGCCTTGCGCGCTGGCCTCCGTGGTGGTCCGGAAGACGACCGCGTGCCGGCAGAGGCCGGCCGCGACAGCATTGGCCGCGGCCGCGACGGACATGAACTGCGCGGGTCCCTGGGACGTTGCGAGGTGCCAGTTGAGTTGCAGACCGAGCCCGTCCTGGATCTCGTAGAGATCCGGGCCGTTGAAGCCTGGGTTGAGCGGGACGGCGTTTCCGGGGTAGGTCGCGAGCCCGTCGATCTCGGCGGGTGTCAGCCCGGCGTCGGCGATCGCCTCCAGGATCGCGTCGAGCGAGAGCTGGTAGGCCGACCTGCCGAGCCGCCGACCGACAGCCGACTGGCCCACGCCGGAGATCACTGGTTTGCGTAGAGTTGAGGTGGTCACGGGCGATCCCACCGACTGAAGTACAGCCGGTGGATCCCGGCCTTGGAGCGGGCGAAGCCGAACGTGAGCGGGTCACCGATCTTCGGCTCGTCCTCGAAGCCGTGCATCAGACCGACGAGCCGGACGCCGTCGTGTTCCGGCAGCTCGGCAAGTCCGATCAGATAGGGCTTGATTCCTGGAACCCACGCCTGATGGTTGACCGTGTACGCGTGCAGAACCGCGGGTGGCTCCACCTCGACCCATGTCGTGCTCCTGCTCAGGCAACGCCTGCAGATGCCGCGCGGCGGGAAGAGGTGAAGTCCGCAGTCCTGACAGCGTTCCACAAGGAGCGTGCCCTTTTCGGCAGCGTCCCAGTAGGGCTTGCACTCTGGCGTGATCGCGGGCCTGACGCCCAATTCCGCGACGTCGTCCATGGACGCCCAGAATGACGTGTCGACGGGTGGAGCTGCCTGGTCAGGAGCGGGTGCACGGTTCACTGACATACCGGCACAGCTTCCTCGCCAGGCGGGAGGGACCCCGGGAAGATAACATTTTTCGCGTTGCCGTAGACGAAGCGCTCTTTCACCCCTGCGTCCGCGAACGTCATGCGATCGATCGTCTGCCGGCACCACTCGAACTCAAGAATGGGGTAGTCGCTCGCCCACATCACCTTGTGAGAGCCCTGGGTGTTCAGGTAGTCGAGGACCGGTTGAGGGATCCGGCGCGGCGAATAGGCCGAGCTCATGTAGTGCAAGTTGTCCCACTTACGCATCAGTTTGACGCAGACCTCCGCCCACGGGTCGCCCCCATGAGCCATGATGACCTTCAGCTCTGGGAAGAAGTAGCAGACCTCGTCCAGCGCTATCGGGTCCTGGCTGCGGCCTGGCACACGTGGTCCGGGAATCCCGACGTTCACGCTGATCGGCACACCCAGCTCCACGCATTTCGCATAGATCGGGAAGTACGACGCGTGGTCGTAGGGGAGTTGTGTCTCCAGGGCCATCACGCGGGCCATGACGAATCCGTGATCCCGGACGGCCCGTTCCAGCGCACGCACGGCGTCCATACCCAGGCGCGGATCGACGACCAGCGATCCGGCGAAGCGATCCGGGTGGCTCTCGACGGCGTCCTGCACCCAACCGATACTGTCCGCACCGCGGTATCCAGCGCACAGCACAACACGCTCGACGCCGGCCGCGTCCATCTGCTCGATCAGTTCGGAGAGCGATGTGCCTTTGCGGCGCCGCTCCTCCAGCCCGGGGAACAACCGTGCGACCGTCGGGTCGACCCGATCGGTCGCGAAGTTCGGATTCACCCAGGCGTCGATCATCGGGTACAGCCGATCCATGGCGATGCACCCCCTTCCGGTACACACTCCGCAAGATCGCGATCGATCTCTGACGACTGACATCTTCTGTTAATCTGTAACGTACCAATGGAGGGCGGACAGAGTCAAGGCCACGCTTGCGGCGATGCGTCACGGCCCGGGCGGGCGCGAGATGGACGGGGGCAGCAGCACCTATGGCCGAGAACGCGCGCGTCGCGAAGGACACTCATGAGGCAGGCAGGGGCGGGGTGATCAAGGCCGCCGAGCGCTGCATACGGCGGCACGGCATCGTGAAGACGACGATGGACGACATCGCGCGCGAGGCCGGCATGTCGCGGCCGAGCATCTATCGGTACTTCACCGATCGCGAGGAGCTCCTCGTCGCGCTCACGACGAAGCACTCACGCGCGCTGACGAAGAGGGCGCACAGGTTCATCGCGCGTCAGCACTCGTTCGCGGAGCAGCTGGTCGAGGGTCTCATCTACATCGCCGACCACGGGCACCGTGATGAGTTCACGCGCTCCCTGCTGACGCGAGACGGCTCCGACTTCCGCCGGCTCCTGCGCTCGACGGACGCCTTCACGGTCCTGACCGCCGAGTTCTGGGACCTGTTCCTCGACGCGGCGGAGCGCAATGGCGAGCTGAAGAAAGACATCGACCGCCGCGACATGCACGTATGGCTGGGCAGCGTCGGCCTCATGCTGATGAGTTTTTTCGAGCAGAGCCCACGTCAGCCCCGGGACTACCGCACCTTCCTCCGCACCTTCGTCGTGCCCGGGTTCGTTGCCGCGGCTGCACAGGGGAGCTGACGCCCACACCCAGGGTTGACGTCCTGACATAATTTGTTACCTTGTCTCAAGGGCGCCGCTGTAGCAAGCACAACAAGGTCTGTGGAGGCAGCACATGCACGGTTTTCCTCACGGCTATGCGAGCGGCTGGTACCAGGTGGGCTGGAGCAGTGAATTCGCGCCCGGAGCCGACGCCGTACCCATGCGATATTTCGAACAGGATCTCGTCTGCTACCGGACCGAGAGTGGCCAGCTGCGCATCAGTGACGCGTTCTGCCCTCACCTTGGCGCGCACCTGGGCTACGGCGGCAGCGTCGAGGGCGATTGCCTCGTGTGCCCCTTCCATGGCTGGAAGTGGGACTCCGAGGGCCGCAACGTCGGCATCCCCTACAGCGATCCGGACCGGATGAAGCTGCGCCTGGGCCAGCAGGAGGTCCGCGAAGTCGATGGCCTCGTTCTCATGTGGTATGGGGCCGACAATGAGCCGCCTTCGTGGGAGGCGCCTCGCCTGCTGCCGGAGGGCAGCGACCACGAGCGGGACTACTGGGCGATCTGGCCGGACACGAGCAAGCTCTGGGCCGGTCTGAAGTTCCCGCCCCAGGTCGCGACCGAGAACAGCGGGGACGCGGCCCACTTCCACTATGTGCACGGCGCGGCCGAGGTACCTCTCGTCGAGGAGTGGGACTCGGGCGAGCACTGGTTCCGCACCTCGTTCGAGGCGACGTTCGGCGGGCATAGGCCGACGACTTGGGCCACGCCGCAAGGCCCGGTCAAGGGCCGCATCGTCACCACATGCCATGGCATGGGTATTGCCGCCGGCCTGATCGAGTCCTTCGACACGGTGTACACGCTGGCTGCGACCACGCCGGTGGACCGGGAGACCTCTGATCACCGGGCCACCATCTGGGTGCCGCGCAAGCGAGGCGACGGGTCGGACATGAGTGAGAACTTCCGCGACCGGTGGGCCAAGCAGCAGATCTCCCAGCACGAGGCGGACTTCCCGGTGTGGGAGAACATGACCTACATCGCCAAGCCGGCGTTCACCGCCACGGAGGTGCGGTCCTTCCACGCACTCCGGCGGTGGATCGAGGGCCAGTACAGCCCCGAGGCCGGATGATGCAGACGACCGACCCGGTGGGCTTCGGCCTGCTCGTGCCGACTCTGATGGAGTTCGAGCCCTGCGGAATCGACCGTCTGCGGGAAGCGGCCCGCATCGGAGACCAGTCCGACTTCGATGTTCTCTGGGTCGGCGATCACCTGCTCTTCGACTCGCCGATCCTCGAGTCGACCGTGTCCTTGGCGGTCCTCGGAACAATGACCGAGCACGTGAAGGTCGGCACCAACGTCCTGCAGCTTCCTCTGCGCCGCCCCATCGACGTCGCCAAGACCTTCGCGACGATCAGTCACCTGACCCAGGGACGCCTCATCCTGGGCGTGGGAGTCGGCGGCCACTTCCCGACCGAGTGGGAAGCCGCCGGTATCGACACGCGCGAGCGCGGTGCACGGTGCGACGAGGCCATCGACATGCTCGGCTGGCTCTGGGAGGGGAAAGCCGCGCAGGGCAAGTTCGGGATGAGCCCCGGGCTCGCGGTGAGTCCGCCACCCGTCGGCGGACGGGTCCCCATCTGGGTGGGCGGCCGTGTCGACGCAGCCATACGGCGGGCTGCTCGCTGCGACGGCAGCCTCAACATGTGGGTGAGCCCGAGGCGGTGCACGGAGATCAGGGAACGCGTGATCGAACTGCGGCCCCAGGGCACAGAGGGATTCACCTTCGGCCTGGAGCTGCTCGCTCATGTCGACAACGATGTGGAGCGTGCAAGGGCCCACGTTCGCGACTGCCTGAGCAGGCTGTCCCTCGACCCCGACGCCATCGAGAAGTACACCGCCTTCGGCACCCCGGAGATGGTGGCGGAGAAGGTGAGCGCCTATGTGGACGCGGGCGTGCAGCACATCAGCTTCTACCTGCCGGGCGTGGGCTGGTCGGAACAGGCTCACCGCCTAGCTGAAGAAGTACTTCCCTTGATCAGAGCTTCACATCAGTCAGCCGCCGGAGCGACCCCGTGAGCAACTACCGATTCATCACCTACGAGGAGATCGACGACCGGTCGATCGTCAAGATCCTGCTCAACCGGCCGGACTCCCGCAACGCCCAGAACCGGGGGCTGCTGGTCGAGCTTCACGACGCGTTCCTGCGTGCCGAGGCCGATGACGCGGTTCGCGTGGTCGTGCTCGGAGGTGTCGGCCCGATGTTCTCGGCAGGGCACGATCTCGGGACCGCCGAGCACATCGAGGAGACGACCCCCGGACCGGGCCTGCATCCCAGCCGCACCGTCAACGGCGGCTCCCGCTCGGGTACGGAGCAGCGCATGCTCCAGGAGTGGCACCACTTCTTCGAGAACACCCGGCGGTGGCGCAACCTCAGAAAAATCACCATCGCCCAGGTGCAAGGCAATGTGATGGCTGCCGGTCTGATGCTCGCCTGGGCCTGTGACCTCATCGTCGCCGCAGACGACGTTCTCTTCACCGACGTGGTCGGAAGCCGGCTGGGAATGTGCGGTGTGGAGTATTTCGCGCACCCCTGGGAGATCGGTCCCCGCCGGGCGAAAGAGCTGCTCCTCACCGGCGATTCCCTCGGGGTCGATGAGGCGTACCAGATCGGCATGGTGAACAAGGTCTTCCCGCAACCCGAGCTGGAGGACCAGACTCTGGCGTTCGCGCGGCGCATCGCCGGCCTGCCGACCATGACCGCGCTCCTGATCAAGGAGTCTGTCAACCAGTCCGTGGACAACATGGGCTTCTACAACGCCCTCAACGCCAGCTTCACCCTGCATGAGCTGAACCACGCTCATTGGGCCGAGCTCAGCGGCGGAAAGGTCGCCCTGGGCACGCCTGAGTACGGACTCCCGAACTGGCGTGAAGCCGGACGTCCGAAGGTCCGTGCGCGGGACGTCTCATGACGGCCGATCCGGGGGCCGCCGTGACCCGCCTCATCGCACTGCGGGACACCCTGGAAACCGGCGCGTTTCTTGAGGCCCAGTTCGACCTGGGCCTGGCCTGGCCCCACTTCCGCCCCGGTTGCGGCGGACTAGGTCTCGAGATCGAGGAGGCACGGGCAGCGCGTCAACAGCTCGAGGACGTCGGCGTACCCCAGAGCCCGGCCAGTTTCGTCGGCCGGTACCAGGCGTCGGCGGTGCTGCACGAGGCGGGAACGCAGGCGCAGCGTGAGCAGTACCTGCGCCGGATCTTCACCGGCGCCGATCAGTGGTGTCAGCTGTTCAGCGAACCGGGCGCCGGCTCCGATCTCGCCAACGTCGCCACGCAGGCCGTCCGGGTTGACGGTGGCTGGCGCATCGATGGACAAAAGGTCTGGACGAGCAACGCCAGGCACGCGAACGTGGGCCTACTCTTGGCGCGCACCGACCCTTCACTGCCCAAGCATCGCGGGATGACGCTGTTCATCATCGACATGCAGGCCCAAGGTGTGGACGTGCGGCCGCTGCGCCAGGCCGATGGGGGCGCCCGGTTCAGTGAGGTCTTCCTCGACGATGTCCGGATCGACGACGACCGGCGGCTGGGCCCTGAGGGTGCCGGCTGGGTGCTGAGCATGAACACCCTCAGCGCCGAGCGTGCGGGCGCGAGCGACGTCTTCTCGGTCCCTCCCGACTCCCTCATCAACTGGTGGCGCGAGGTGGGGGACCTGCGCGAACCGTCTCTGCGGGACGCCGTCGTGGCCGTCTGGATCGAGGCGGCTCTCCTGGAGGTCTCACACGCCCGTCAGCGTCAGACATCCGACCCCGGAGAGCAGAAGCGGCTGGCATCCATCGCCAAGATCGCAGCCAGTGAGCACCTCCAGCGAATGAGCTCGATCCTCGCAGAGGTCATCGGCCCCGACGCGCTGGTGTCCGCGGACTACGACGCCGCCCTGGCCGAGGACCTGGAACCCGATTCGGTGAAGGCGAAGGACTTCTCGAAGCTGTCTCCGCACCGCTTGGTCATCCGCTCGCGCGCCATGTCGATCGAGGGGGGAACGAACCAGATCGCCCGCAACATCGTCGGCGAGCGCGTACTCGGGCTGCCCAGCGACATCCGCGTGGACAAAGACAGGCCGTGGAAGGAGATCGCGCACTCGTGAGAAGCCTGACCTTTCATCTGGCGGATCTGTGGGAAACGGTCGCAGACACGGTCCCCGACCGGACCGCGGCGGTGTGCGGCGACCGTCGCCTGACGTTCCGCGAGCTCGATGAACGCGCGTCGCGACTGGCCGGCTGGATGAGCGAACAGGGAGTCGGGCAGGGCTCGTTCGTCGGGCTCCAGATGAGCAACGCAGTGGAGTACGTCGAGAGCATGCTTGCGGCGTTCAAGCTGCGGGCGGCCCCCGTCAACGTCAACTACCGGTTCACCGAGCCCGAGCTCCGCCACCTCTTTGAGGACGCGGGACTCCAAGGCGTGGTCCACGATGCCGACCTTGCCCAGGCCGTGGCGAACGCGGCCCGCGGCACCGGCGTCGGCTGGACACTCGCGCGCGGTCCCCAGTACGAGCTGATCGCCGAAGGCCACGCGCCACTGCCCCGTATGCCGAGGTCCGACGACGACCTCTACGTGCTCTACACCGGCGGCACGACCGGGCACCCCAAAGGCGTCGTGTGGCGGATCGAGGACGCCTTCTTCGCGTGCATCGGCGGCGGAGATCCGCGGGGTGACCGCGGCCCCATCGAGCGGCCCGATGAGATCGCCGGTCGTGCCATGGACGGCGCGGCATTCCTGCCCGCCGCCCCGCTGATCCACGCCGCCGGCATGTGGACCACGCTGCGCTGGCTTCTCGCCGGTGCCAAGGTCGTCCTGCTGCCCGCGTTCGACGCCCGGTTGGTCGTCCACGCCATCGCCGCCGAAGGCGTCACCACGATGAACATCGTCGGCGACGCGATGGCGATGCGGCTGGCCGAAGCCCTCGAAGCGGAGCCCGACCTCGATCTTCCGACGTTGTCCGTGATCGCTTCGGGTGGCGCGCGACTGGCCCCGGCACTTCGCGCACGGCTGCTCGCCGTGCTCCCCCACGTCACCCTCAAGGACAGCTACGGTTCGTCGGAGACCGGTGTGCACGGATGGTCCGTGCACACTCTCGACGACTCCGGCCAACCCGCATTCCGCACAGTGGACACGGTGGTGCTGGATCCGGAGCTGTTGACACCCATGCCACCGCAGGGCACGGCCACCGGGCTCGTGGCCAGAGCCAACCGGGTTCCGCTGCGCTATCACAACGATCCCAAGGCGTCCGCCGCCACCTTCGTGACGATCAACGGCGTGCGACACGCGGTCACCGGAGACATGGGCATCCTCGCTCCCGACGGGACGCTGACGCTCCTCGGACGTGGGTCACAGTGCATCAACTCAGGCGGGGAGAAGATCTTCCCGGAGGAGGTCGAGGCCACGCTCTGCGAGCACCCGGACGTCCGAGATGCCTTGGTCGTGGGTCTGCCCGACCCCGTGTGGGGCCAGCGAGTGACCGCCGTCGTGGAGATGATGCCGGGCCGTCAGCTCGACCCCGACGGCCTGCGTGCGCATTCCCGCGCAACCCTGGCCGGCTTCAAGGTCCCCAAATCGCTGATCGCCGTGCCGAGCGTGCACAGGACACCGGCCGGCAAGCCCGACTACCGCTGGGCGACGAGCGTCGCCGCCGAGCAGCTACAAGAGGCAAAGCCGTGACGGACACACCGACGACGCACACGTCTGCACCGAACATTGACACAGTCCGAGAGCTCGGCCAGCGCATCTCGAACTGGCGACGCTGGGGCGAGCACGATCAGCTGGGCACCCTGAATCATCTGCGACCCGAACACCGCGTCGCGGCTTCCCGACTCGTGTCATCGGGCGAGGTGATCTCGCTGTCGCTCCCGCTGGACAGCCAGGGACCACAGCATCGCGACAGCGGTCGCATCAACCCCGTACACCTGATGGCCGTGACAGGACGGGACTTCACCAGTCCCGGGTCGGCCGACCGCGACGTGCAGCGTCGCTACCTCCAGAACGCAGACGACATGCTGTTCCTGCCGACCCAGAGCGGAACGCAGTGGGACGGGCTTGCCCATGTCTTCTTCGAGCAGCAGATGTACAACGGGTACTCGGCGGCGCACGTCTCCAGCAACGGGGCACGGCGCAATGCGATCACCAGTGCCGCGGACCGCATGGTCGCTCGAGGCGTCCTCCTCGACCTGCCCGCGGCGCTGGGGTGCGATGCCCTGGAGCCCGGGCACGCCATCACCGGGGCTGACCTCGACCGCGCGTGCGGCGAATCCGGCGTGGAAGTCGGCCCTGGGGACGTTGTCCTCGTGCGGACCGGCGCTCTGGCGCGCGTCCGCAAGCGGGGCCAGTGGGCGGACTACGCGGGCGGACCCGCGCCCGGCCTGGGACTGGACAGCGTCTCGTGGATCGCCGAGCACGAGATCGCGGCGCTCGCGACGGACACCTGGGACGTAGAGGTCCGGCCGGCGCAGACGCCCGATGTCGCACAGCCCGTGCACATCCTCCTGATCGTCATGATGGGCCTGTGGATCGGGGAGATGTTCGACCTTGAGCAACTCGCGGAGACCTGCGCCCGCCTTGGCCGCTACGAATTCCTCTTCACCGCGCCCCCTCTAGTCATCACCGGCGGCATCGGATCGCCGATCAACCCCCTGGCGGTCCTGTGAGCGACTCTCGACCCACAGATCTGTCCGGCTTTGTCGCCGATTGCGAGCGCTGGCTGTCCGATCGCCTGCCTCCGGCAGACGCAACCGGTGAACCCGACAGCGACGTGGCGGTGTTCCACTCGCTCTCGCATGAGGCAGAAGCCGCCCTGATCCGTGCGGCCGCCGACTGGCAGGCCGAGAAGTTCGCCGCCGGCTATGGGGCACTGACGTGGCCCAAGGAGCTCGGTGGATCGGGACTGAGCCCGCAGCACGAGCGCGCGTTCGCCGCAGTGGAGAAACGTTATGCCGTGCCCGCCGACCACGAGCTCCGGCGGATCACGACCAACCTCGTGGCTCCTACACTCCGGGACCACGGGTCCGCACTTCTGCAGGAGCGATACCTGCGCTGTTTCCTTGGCTGCCGGGCTTTGGTCTGCCAGTTGTTCTCGGAGCCCGGTGCCGGATCGGATCTCGCCTCCGTGGCCACCCAGGCCCGGCGTGTGGGCGATGGCTGGGTCATCAACGGCTCCAAGGTCTGGGTGTCCGGTGCCCAGTTCGCCGACTATGGTCTGCTGCTTACCAGGAGCGACCCGCGACAGCCCAAACACCTGGGCATCACCGCGTTCCTCCTGCCCATGGCGACGACAGGTGTCAGCGTCCGGCCGATCCGTCAGATGTCCGGAGGGACGTCGTTCAACGAAGTGTTCCTGGACGACGTCGAGCTCGACGACGAGATGCGCATCGGTGATGTCGATGGCGGCTGGACCGTCGCCTTGGCCATGCTCACCTACGAGCGCAACCAGTCCGGATCGAAGACAGGGGTGGGCGGATCGTGGGACCAGTTGCGCGATCTCGCCTTAAGCCGGCCGCACATGATGGACCCCGTCACACGCGATTGCCTGGTCCAGGCTTACATAGGTGAACAGCTGCGCGATGTGACCCGGCGACGTGCGGAGGCGGCTCGGCAGCGAGGAGAGACGCCCGGCCCGGAGGGGTCGCTCGGCAAGCTCTTGTGGGCCACGAGTCTGGCCACCATCGGACGGGTGGCATCCATGCTCGCGGGGCCCGACCTGGTGGCCGAGGCTGATGGTTCTGGCCCGTACTTCTGGAACGCGCACGTGCTGGGCGCCCCTGGGTTTCGCATCGCGGGCGGTTCCGACGAGATCCAGCGGAACATCATCGGCGACCGCATTCTGGGGCTTCCCAAGGAACCCGACCCGTACCGGACCGCCGCCTGGAGCGATCTTCCGCGTTGACCCGCAGCGCGGAAGATGCCACGGCCGGTGAGACGGTCGTGACGCCATGAGATGTGCGGTGCGGGTTCGCCGCAACCACGCGTTCGCCGTGGAAGACCTGGCAGTGACAGAGAATCGCGCGTACCGGACCGGCCGAGAGTACGCATGATGCGGGCTGGTCCCCGTTCGTGAACACGCTCGCCTGCACAGGCCGCCCGGTACGGGCGCACCCGCACCAGAGCTCGCCCGATGCCCGTGCCGCTGAGCGGCACGGGCATCGGCACGGTCAGGGCACGGCCGCGTCTCCTTCAGGAGAAGGAGACGCGGCCCTTCGGTCCGGCACCAGGGAACCCATCGGGTGGGTCAGAGAATGGTGCGCAGCCAGCGTTCGGTGGCGTTGTCCACGTCGCGATCGGCTTCCAGCGGGGTGAGGCTGGCGTAGCCATCCTCGACCGTGCGGACGTCAGTGCCTTGGGGCGCGCGCGTCTGCGACAGCTTGGGCACGACGGAGTAGATGCCCGGGCCGCTCGTCTGCCCCGAAACCGGCTGGTAGTCGAAGTTGATGGCCAGACCGGTGTCCAGCGTGGTCGCCTTCGCCCCCTTCGGCGGCAGCACGGAGCCGGGTTTGCCGGTTGCGGGGTCGATCGGCCCCGGCCGCACGGGCAGATTGACGTTGAGGCCGACGCCCTGCGGCATCAGCTTGCCGTCCCGGGTACGGTTCTGCAGACGGCTGATCAAATCGGCGACGTAATCGGCGGAGCCCTTGGCCGCTGCGGTTGTCCCTTCGCGCCAGGTGGCCGGCGCTTCGAGGCTGACCGCCATCGCGGGCACGCCGAACTCGAGCGCGGTGGTGGCGGCGTTGACCGTTCCGGAGTGGCTGATCGCCTGGCCGGCGTTGACGCCCGGGTTCATTCCCGACACCACCAGATCGGGCTTGGAGCCAGGGAAGATCTCGTCGAAGGCGAAGTACACGCTGTCGGAGGGAGAGCCGGGCGTGACCGTCCACACGTCCGGCTCGGGGTTGGCGACGGTCAACTGCTGTGACGAGCGGGTGACACGGCCGCCCTGGCCGCTCTGGTCCGTACCCGGCGCGACGACCACCACGTGGTGGCCGGCCGCACGCAGCGCATCGCGCAGTGCCACGATCAGCGGTGTGCTCGATCCGCCGGCTCCGAGCCAGCCGTCGTCGTTGGTGAGCAGGATGTTCAGCGGGCGCGCCGAACCGGGAACGTCCTTGGCCGGCTTCGCGACTGCGGCGCTGGAGTGGACCCCGACGCCGACCGCTCCGAGCACGGCCACCGCGAGAGCGGACGAGGCGACACGTTTCCTTGAAGTCTTCATGCAATGACGCTATGCAGCAACCATGGGGCCGAATCCTTCTGGTGGTTGCACGCGAGTGAACGGGTCGGCGAACATTCGGCTCCGCGCGGGGTCGAGAAGCGCCAGCGCTCCGAGTGAGCCCGGCCTCGGGCTGTCTGCCGGGTTCCCGAAGCCGCTCCCACAACGATCCGACATCTGACATCATCGGTCCAATGTAACGTCGCCTCACCCGCGCGCGACGTCAGCGAGCCGCAGTCGCTGCCCATTCGGTCATCAAAATTCCCCGTGATCCACGGTGGCGAATGCATTGGTCTTGACGCAAGACGCCGCGCCGCGCACACTGACGTTATGACAGAAAGTGTCAGCATGACAGCTTCCCGGGTCGGGCGCTGGGACTCATACGACCAGCTCACGACGTTCCGCTCGAGCCCTGTGAGCGCGCTTCGATGACCGAAACAGCGCGCCTCGCCCCATCCTCTCTCGACGTGCCGCTCCTGCTCACCGATGAGCAGACCGAGCTTCGCGCCGTGCTCCGCTCATTTCTGGCCGACAGCTCGCCGGAGTCGGTGGTCCGCCGGCATATGGATACGGTCGATGGCCTCGATCTCGGCACGTGGAAGGGACTGTCCGCGGACCTCGGGGTGTGCGGGCTGGCCGTCCCCGAAGAGCTGGGGGGATCGGGAGGCTCCTTCGGGGACGTGGCCGTGGTGACGGAGGAGCTCGGACGCACGCTCAGTTGTGTGCCGTGGCTGTCGAACGTCGTGCTGGCGCAGTCGTTGCTGTTGGGGCTGACCGGCCACCCACTGGCCGACGAGTGTCTGGCAACTGTGGCCGAGGGACGCGCGAGGGCCACCGTCGCCTTCGCCGAGCAGGGGCGCCTGTGGTCACCCATGGGCGTCGCCATCACCGCGGAGCGATCTGCCACCGGGTGGCGGCTGTCCGGCGCCAAGGACTACGTCGTGGACGGCCATACCGCGGACTTGGTCCTCGTGCTGGCGCGCACCGGAGCCGGACTCACGGCGTTCGTCGTCGAGAGCGACGCACCGGGCCTCAACCGCGTCCCCGTTCCCACGATGGACCTCACTCGCAAGCAGGCGAGGCTGGAGTTTGCCGACGTGCCCGCCCAGGTGCTGGGCGAAGAAGGCGGCGCCGAGGAGGCTTTCGTGCGGATGCTGGACCTCGCGGCGATCGCCATCGCTCAGGAATGTGTCGGGGGCGCTCAGTTCGTGCTCGACTCCGCGGTGGACTATGCCAAGACCCGCTACCAGTTCGGGCGGGCGATCGGGAGCTTCCAGGCGATCAAGCACAAGTGCGCCGACATGCTCCTGGCCGTGGAGCCGGCCAAGTCCGCCGCCTACTACGCGCGGGGCGTGGTCTCGTCCGGCGCGGACGCCGGCATTCCCCTCGCCGCGGCCCTGGCCAAGTCGGCATGCCAGGACGCCTACCTGAACTGCGCGTCCGAGAACATCCAGGTACACGGAGGCATCGGGTTTACCTGGGAACACTCCGCGCACCTGTACTTCAAGCGCGCGCAGGCCAACAGCCTGATGTTCGGTTCGTCGCGGTATCACCGCGCCCGGCTGGGCGATCTGCTCGGGATCTGACCCCCTCCGGCCGGGTCGCAACCAGACAGGCAAGACAAGGCGCAAGAACAAGCACGGGTTCGATGGCCCAGATGCCCCAGCCCGGGACACGGCGCGAGGCGCACGCCCCAGGCGCGACGCGCTCACGGGCCGCGGTTCGGAACCGGGGCCCCCTCCCGTGCAGCACACATCCCGTAAGGAGACCCAGTGACGCCCAAGGCTGAGAGCGGCGCGGACGAGCGGACCGGTTCCAGTGAGACAGACCTGCACGCCGGTACCGGCTCGGGTCCCGTCCCGGATGGGTCAACCAGCTGGGACGAGACCATCCGTGACGCCGTCGCGGTCGCCAACATCCCCACCCTTCTCATGGTCTTGGTGCAGTTGACCGGTGACCTGAGCTGGATCGCCGAACCCTATGCGGTGAGCCGCACGAGGGGCATGGCCGACAACGACACCGGCGGACTCGATCCCGAGCTGCAGGCGGCGGTGCGCGAGGCCGCCGCGCAAGCCATCGTGCGATGGCACGCCGGCTCGGATGCGGCGATCGCGAACCCTTCGCCTGAGCTCGTCACGCGCATGCTCGCCTGGTCCATGGGGGATGACGTACCGCTGGAGTACGGCGAGTTCCTGCAGGACGAGCTGGCCGTCGGCGCGGGAGTACGCGCAGCCTCGCCGCCGGTCCAGGCTCCTCCTGGGTTCCGGGCGGTGGTCATCGGTGCCGGCATATCGGGAATCGCGGCGTGTGTACGGCTCCAGGGGCTCGGCCTCGACGTCACGGTGCTCGAGAAGAGCGACGACCTCGGTGGGGTCTGGCGCGACAACCGCTACCCGGGTGCAGGTGTCGACACCCCCAGCCATCTCTACTCCTTCTCCTTCGCGCCGCACGACTGGTCGCAGTACTTCGCCGGGCGCGGCGAGATTCACGCCTATATCCAACGTGTCGCCGACGACTACCGGGTTCGTGAACGCGTGAGGTTCGGACGTGAGGTGGTCCGCGTCGTCTATGACGAGGCGGAAACCCGCTGGCACCTTCACACCAGGGACGCCGACGGCACCACGGGCGTCGAGCACGCCGACCTCGTGATCAGCTGCGTGGGTGCCTTCAACCCTCCTGTCGTGCCTGCCCTCCCCGGTCTCGGGGACTTCGAAGGTCCGGCGTTTCACACCGCGCAGTGGCCGCAGGACCTTTCCCTGACAGGCAAGCGGGTCGCTCTGGTAGGAAACGGCGCGACCGCGATGCAGGTCGCGCCGGCCATCGCGGACCAGGTCGAGAAGCTGACGATCTTCCAGCGTTCGCCCCAATGGGTCCAGCCGTTCGAGAAGTTCCAGCAGAAAGTCCCGGATGCCGTCCGGCTGCTCTTCCGCAAGGTGCCGCTCTACCGCGCGTGGTACCGCCTGCGCCTTGAATGGATCTTCCACGACAAACTGTACAAGTCGCTCCAGCGCGATCCCGACTGGGCGGACTGCCGCACAGCGATCAACAGCATCAATGCGGGTCATCGGGACTACTTCACTTCGTACATCCGCGAGCAGGTCGGCGATCGGACCGACCTCCTCGAAAAGGTGATCCCAGACTATCCGCCGTTCGGCAAGCGGATGCTGATGGACAACGGCTGGTTCCGCACGCTGAGGCGCCCGAACGTCGATCTCGTCACCGACGGGATCGCCTCCGTGCTGCCGCTGGGCGTCGTGACCACGCAGGGGGAAACCGTCGACGTGGACGTGCTCGTCTTCGCGACCGGGTTCGACGTCGTGCGTTTCATCTCAAGCTACGAGGTCATCGGGCGCGGCGGCCGCCGGCTGCGGGAAGTCTGGGACGACACCGACGGTCGCGCCTACCTGGGGCTGTCCATCCCCGGGTTCCCCAATTTCTTCACGCTGTACGGCCCTAACACGCAGACCGGTCACGGCGGCAGCCTCATCCACACCGTCGAGGCTCAGCTCGACTACGTGGAGAGCCTGCTCCGTCAGTTGTTCGCCCGCGGTCTCACCTCCGTCGAGTGCAAGCAGGACGTCTACGAAGACTTCGCGCGACAAGTCGACGACATGCACGCGGGCATGGTGTGGTCGCACCCGGCGATGAGTACCTACTATCGCAACGAGAAGGGCCGCGTGGTTGTGATCAGCCCCTTCAGGAATCTGGACTACTGGCACCTCACCCGTCGGGCGGAGCTCGACGACTACCTCCTCGGTAGCCGCGAGGTTGATGTCACTGCAGCAGCGCCGACCTCCGACGGATCATCGCGCTGAGGCGGCCATGGAAGCCAAGGAATCTGTCATAGAGAGAACATATGCGGCGATGGGAGCATTGTCGTGACGTATGTCATCACCCGCGCGTGCTGTAACGATGCCTCGTGCGTGCCGACGTGTCCTGTCAACTGCATTCATCCGGCGCCGGGTGAGCCCGGCTTCGGCACGTCCGAGATGCTCTACATCGACCCCGAGACGTGCATCGAGTGCAAGGCCTGTGTCACGGTCTGTCCGGTGGGCGCCATCCACCACGAAGATGATCTCACTGATGCCTCCCTTCCGTTCCTTGAGATCGGCACAGCCTTCTATCGCGAGCACCCGGTGGACTCGTTCGGTGCGCAGCCTCCGGAGATCCGGTGGCCGCGCGCCCTGGACGGCCTGCGTGTGGCCATCGTCGGCTCGGGGCCTGCCGGCAGTTACGCCGCGGCAGACCTGCTCCGGATCGCAGGTGTGGAAGTCGACGTGTACGAACGGCTGCTCACGCCTTTGGGCCTGGTCCGGTACGGCGTGGCGCCGGACCACCAGGACACCAAGTCGGTGAGCCAGGTCTTCCCGTACCGGACCCCCCATCCGCGGTTGAGGGTCCACCTGGGCATCGAGGTCGGCGTTCACATCAGCCACGAGGAACTGCTCCAGCATCATCACGCGGTCATCTACGCGGTGGGGGCGAGCTCCGACCGTCGCCTCGACATCCCCGGCGAGGACCTCGCCGGAAGCCACTCGGCGACGGACTTCATCGCCTGGTACAACGGTCATCCCGATGCCGCGCAGCTCACGTTCGACTTGTCGAGCGAACGAGCCGTCGTGATCGGCAACGGCAACGTCGCCTTGGACGTCGCCCGTATCCTCACGTCCGACCCGGAAGACCTGGCGATCAGCGACATCGCGGACCACGCCCTGGCCGCGTTGCGGGAGTCCCGTATCCGCGAGGTGGTGGTGGTCGGCCGGCGCGGACCGGCACAGGCGGCGTACAGCCTGCCTGAGCTGCTGGACCTCACCTCGCGTCCGGACCTGAACGTTCTCGCACTTGAGGACGAGGTCGGGCAGCTTGACCCGGAGTCCAGCGGCGAGGTCTCCGCCTTCGAGGAGATCAAGCTGCGACGGGTTCGAGAGATCGTGCACAACGCATCGGCTCCGGATGCCCGGCGCATCACGTTGCGCTACTACCACTCTCCTGTGGAGCTGACAGGCACCGACCGGGTCACCGCGGTTCGCCTCCGCCGCAACGAACTCGCGGAGGACACCTCCGTGATCCGGCCCACCGGCGACGAGACGGTACTGGAGACGGGTCTGGTACTGCGCGCAGTCGGCTATCGGGGCAAGGCGATCCCGTCCCTGCCGTTCGACGACTCGACCGGGACTGTGCCGAACGAGGGCGGCCGCGTGACCGGCCTCAGCGACGATGCGCGTGGCGTCTACGTCACGGGCTGGATCAAACGTGGCCCCAAGGGTGTCATCGGGACGAACAAGTACTGTGCCGCGGAGACCGTGTCGAATCTGGTCGACGACTTCGCCGCGGGTCGGCTCCCCGCGCCCTCGCGGAGCAGCGCGGAGCTGGACGAGCTGCTCAACTCACGGAACCCCAAACGCCTCGGGCTGGAAGCGTGGTTGCGGATCGATGCCATGGAGAAGGAGACGGGCCGCCAGGCCGGCCGAACGCGCGTGAAGTTCACCGACCCGGCGACCATGCTCGCCTTCACAGGGGCCGCCGTCACCCACGCCCAGTCCCAGGCCGACCGATAGGGAGATTGAGATGGACCTTGAGACTCCCCTTCCACGGCTGATCGCCGAGGCAGCGGACAGCCGGCCCGATCGGATCTTCGTCGAGGTTGCCGGGACCGACACCGTGCTCACCTACGGCGAGTTCCATGCCGACGTGCTGCGATGGTCCGGTGCGTTCAACGCCCTCGGTGTGGGCGAGGGCGACTACGTCGCGACGATGCTGCCCAACTGCGTCGAGTCGTATCACTGCTGGCTAGGACTGACTTGGCTGCGTGCGATCGAGGCGCCGGTCAATCCACTGTTCGTGGGCAACACCCTCGCCTACCCGCTCAACAATGCCCAGGCCGAGGTGCTCGTGATCGACGCTGCGTTCGTCGACCGGCTGGTCCCCATCGCCGATGCGCTGCCGCACCTGCGCACAGTCGTGGTCCTCGACACGACCCAACCACCCCCTCCCTTGCCCTGGAACGTCATGACGAGCGAGGTGTTCCTCGAGCAGGCGTCAGCGACGCCGCGGCTGCGGACGCCCCGCTACCACGACCCGTTGGCGGTCATCTACACGTCCGGGACGACGGGTCCTTCCAAGGGTGTCTTGCAACCCTGGGTGAACCTGCACGGCATGGTCCAGGGAATCTTCCCGGAAGAGGAGGCGGGAGCACACCCCGAGGGCGCAACGTTCTCCTGCTGGCCGACGTTCCACAGCAGCGGCAAGTTCGGAATGGCGATCGCATCTCAGTTGGGGCTCCGGATGGTCTTCCGACCCCAGTTCAGCCTCTCTGATTTCTGGGATGACGTGCGTCGTCACCACATCACCCACGCGCCTCTCCTTGTCGTCAGCGCAATGCTCATGCAGCAGCCCCATCGGCCCGACGACGCGAACAACCCGCTGCAGTACGTCGGGATGTACCCGCTCATACCCCAGTACCGCGAGTTCGAGAAGCGCTTCGGCGTCACGGTGAGCGCCGGCTACGGCAACACCGAGGTCGGCTGGCCCACCACCACCACGGCGCCGGCGGACCACCTGTCGAACGGCAAGGTGATGCCTGGCTACCAGGTCAAGATCGTAAACGAGACGGGCGAGGAGCTTCCCACTGGCGAGGTCGGTGAGATCGTGGTCCGCCATGACCTTCCGTGGCGCCTCAACAAGGGCTACCTCGCGATGCCCGAGGCAACCGCCGAGGCATGGCGAGACGGCTGGTTCCACACAGGTGACGCGGGCCGGTTCGACGAAGACGGGAACCTGAGCTTCGTCGACAGGATCAAGGACAGCCTTCGCCGTCGGGGCCACAACATCTCCTCGTTCGAGGTGGAAGCGGAGGTCCTCGCCCATCCCGACGTCGCCGAGTGCGCGTGCGTCGGCGTTCCCTCCGCACTCGCCCGCGCCGACGACGCGGTCAAGGACGACGACGTCAAGGTTTTCATCGTGCGCCACCCCGGTGCCTCACTCACCGAGCAGGAACTCGTCGACTTCCTGACGTCACGCGTTCCTCGATTCATGATCCCGCGCTACGTGGAGTTCATCGACGCCCTGCCGAAGACCCCCACTGGGAAGGTCAGGAAGGTGGAACTTCGCTCCATCTCGAACGACGGAGTCTGGGACCGTGAGCACACCAGCCCTGGCGGTGGCAGGGAGGAGCAGCTCTCCGCGGACCGGGCAGTACCGCGGCGATCCACCGCTGAGCAAGGCGGGACGTGCGCGCCCGGAGGTGTCCGTACCGTTTTTGAGGACTGAGCGGGAGCAAGTCGTGCTGCCAGGCCCCGGGCCCGGTCGACGTGGGTGTTCTGGCCGACCGGGCCGCTGCCGCGTCCTGCGCGCACGGATCGTGTCCGTGGTTTTGGTACGCGGGGGCGGTGCTCCTCGCGCCCTCGGGTACCGGATGGGGGCTTGGGGGGTCCGATGCCCGCCGGCATCGCTGGGTGCCGACGGGCAGGTGCTGCCCGCCCCCGTGACCCGGCCATCCACAGGAATTGAATGCTCCCCTCCCTGAAGGGAGAGGATTCTCTTCTTCAGGGCTGAGCGGGGATTCCTAGCTCACGCAGCCAGACGAGGCGGCGCCCCGTCTGGTCTTCCACGATCAACGCTAGCCGGGTCCAGACCTGCCCGGACGAGCATCACGCGTGCGGAATTCTTGTCGCGTGGGGACATGGTTCCGCATGCGTTGCAGGTGTAGGTGCGCTCTCCCAGCGGCAGTGCGCGCTTGGTTCTCGCTCCGCAGTGTGCGCAGTCCATCGTGGTGTGCGCGGGATGTACCAGGTGCACGATGCGTCCGTGCTTGCGGGCCATCTCAAGGAGGGCAGTTTTGGTGGCGCCGATGGCGGCGTGAGCGGCTTTGCCGGCCATGGTGGTCTTCGCGAGGAACTTCGGCCTGAAGTCCTCGACCGCAAGGTGGTCGTGGTCGCTCACGACGGACTTGGCCCACTTGCGGCCGGTGTCCTGCCTCTGTCGGGTGACCTTCTTGTACGCCTTGGCCCGCAGCCGTTTGGCTTCGAGGTACCCCTTCGAGCTGGCCTGCCCCTTTGCAGGCTTGCGGCGGGCCATCATGCGGTCGTACCGGGTCAGCTTGGCCTTGGCCTTCCTGCCATGTTCGGCGTGGGGAAGGTCGTGGGCATCGGATGTAGTGGTCGCGGTCTCCCTGACGCCCCAGTCCACACCGATCACCGCGCCCGTTTCGGGAAGCGGCTCGATGGTGGCGGGGACGAAGAACGACGCGTACCACGCCCCGCTGCTGTCCTGGTGCACGCGGACGCTGGACGGATCGGCCGGAAGTTCCCGCGACCACACCACCCGCACCACGATCCCGCCCGCCAGATGCAACCGGCCCTCCCTCAGCCGGAAGCCGCGCCGGGTGTAGTTCAGGCTCGGCCGTGCCTCACGCTTCTTCTTCCAGCGCGGCATGCCTGCCCGGCGTTGCTGCGGAATCCGGTCCCTGATGTCCTTCTGGGCCTTGGCGCGGGACTTGCCGAAATCGCGGATGAGCTGCTGCTGCGGAACGCTGGATCCCTCGCGCAGCCACGGCGTTAGGCGGCGTGCCTCTGTCAGCATCCTGTCGAGCTGCGCCGGTCCGCAGGTCTGCTTGCCGCCGGTGGCCTTGTTGTGCAGGTACACGGCCTTGGACTTGGCCACGTACTCGTTCCACACCCAGCGGCACCGGTCCCACTCCGCTTCGAGAGCACGTCGAGCCATGTTCGACAGGCGCACACGGAATGTGTACCGGGCATGCCCGGCGTCCTCCGTGATCGCTGCTGTCGTCATGATCAGCAAACTACCAAGGAAGACTGACAGTTGAGAACTCCCGATCTTTGTGGGCTCCGTCATCGCCGCGCGGGGTGAACGCCGGATCGCCCGGGAAGCGATCCGGGTGTCCCTGCCCTGCTCCGCAGGAGTCCGATTCCTCCCCGGCCTGAAGGCCGGGGCATCCTCGGAGAAATCAGGTGACCATCGCTCTGCGGCCGTTCCTCTGCCGGGCCTTGGAGTCAGTGAGGTCGAGATCTTCGACCGCGGTGGCCTGCACGCCCGTGGCCTTGGCCCGGCGCGACAGGCGGGTGAGGGCGTGGCGGAGCTGCGCGTCGCGGCGGGTGGCGGCGCTGGTGGGGTCGTAGCCGAAGCGGCGCGGTGTCCCGACCGGGTCGCCGTGCCCGTCCAGCCGCCACGCGGCTGGACGGCGTCGGTGTCCACGGCGGCCACGCCATCGCCCCGCGGGGCGAGGAGGGGGAGGACCGGCAGGTTCTTCCGCGTCCGGAAAGCGTCCCGGTACCAGCGGCCTTCGGCCACGTCCAGGCGGAGGGGTGGGCCGCCGGCTGGAGTCAGCCCGACGGGGTCTCTTGGCGTCCACCTCGCTGTCGGTCGGCCCCGGGACATCGCGGCGGGGTGCGGCCACCTGTCGCCGCCGGCGCCCTTGCAGACCCCGATCGCCGTGCCATCCCAAGCGCCCCGTCGCCGTCCCCGGCGTGCGACGAGAGCAATGCTCATTCCTGAAGGGGCGGGGTTCGTCAAGGGCGGCGTTTCTGCCGGTTGTTGATGGTTCTGGGCAGGCCTGACCGTCTCGCGGCCGGTGGCGTGACGAGGGCGAGTCTGTGTGCTCACGCGCGCGGTGTGCGGTTGTGGGTGTCGGTGTTCTCCAACCCGTGATGTGGGAGGGCAGGGCCGTATTCGGCTGCCGCTCATTCCTTCGCGACGGGGGTCGTCGCATGGAGCAATACGACGTGCGGTAGGCGGGGTCAATCAGGACTGCGACCGTGCCGTGCGGGGGCCAGAGCATTGCCCGACCGCGCGCCTGCCGCGTCCGAGCTGCTCACGTTGGTCTACTACGGGCTGCGCGACGGAGAAATCCGTGCCCTGGGCCGCCAGGCCGCGTGAGTGCCTCGGATGCGGCGGGCGCGCGGTCGGGCAATTGTCCGACCCCATGCACGGCGCGGTCGCGGTTTTGATCGACCCCGCCTGCCGCACGTCGCACTGCTCCATGCGGCCTCGCGCCGCGAAGGAATGACCGGCAGCCGAGCACGGCCCTGCCGTCACCCCATCAAGGGCTGGAGAGCAGCGACCCCCACAACCGCATGCCCGACGAGCAGCACCACCCACCCGCCGCCACCATCCCACCGACGGCGAGGCGATCAACGCTGCCCAGAAGCACCAACAACCAGCGAAAACACCCCGCTTGACATACCCCACCCCTTCAGGAATGACAATTACTCTGCGACGACCGGCAGCGCCACGTCGGCGGACCGCTTCGCGGCAGCGTGAGCCCACGCAACCACAATTACTGGACACGTGACGTATCATGTATCATCGATGTATGAGGACACCGCGAACGCAGACAGCAAACAGTACGACGGGCGAGGTGCCGCGTGACCACGTGCTGGCCGCCGCGGGACGCTGCATTGAGCGGTACGGCATCGACAAGACGACGATGGGCGACATCGCGCGTGAGGCCGGGATGTCGCGTCCCAGTGTGTACCGGTACTTCGCCGATCGCGACGATCTGCTGGTCGCCCTGATCTCGCAACGATCCCGGGCCTTGCGGGAGAAGGCGCACAAGTTCATCGGCCGCCAGGACACTCTGCCCGACCAGATCGTCGAAGGACTCCTGTACCTCGCCGACCACGGGCGGCGCGACCCGTTCACGCGTCACCTGCTGAACCTGGACGGGACCAGTCTTGGGCAGCGGATGGCAGCGTCTCGGACGTCCGAGACGCTCACCGCCGAGTTCTGGGACCCCTTCCTCGACGCTGCCATCGCCGACAAGCAGTTGCCGCTGGGGATCTCGCGGCCGGACATCCACTTGTGGCTGGCCAACCTCGGGCTAATGCTGATGAGGGGCCTCGAGGAAGGCGACGCCGACATACAGCGCTACCGATCCATCCTGCGTCGTTTCGTTGCACCGGCGTTCACGGTCTGAGGGAGTGCGCGCGTCAAGAAGACGCGCGCTCGTTCTCGTCCGCGACGATCGAGATCGCCTGTGAAGGGCACTCGTACTGGGCTGCGGAGAGCTCGTCGTACGTGTGCCCCCCACCGGTGTCGTCCAACAGTTGCACCAGCCCCTCATCGCTGTCCTGATCGAACACCTTGGGTAGTCTGAGGGCGCAAGAGCCGGCGCCGATGCACCGACTCCGATCGGCGATGAGGTGCATGCGGGCCGATACCTTTCAGTTCAGTTGCGGTGCTCGGGTCCGAGCTTGACCGGAAGCGCTGCCACGCCGCGCAGCAGCATGTTGGCGTTGTAGGTCACGGGCTCTGGACGTGCGAGCTCTATCGAGGGGAACCTCTGCGTCAAGGTAGTCAGGACCGCGATCGCCTCCATGCGGGCCAGAGCTGCGCCCAGGCAGTGATGGGGACCGAACCCGAAGCCAAGGTGCGGCTTGCCAACACGAGTGACGTCGAGGGAGTCGGGGTCGTCGTAGACGGCCTCATCGCGATTCGCAGCGCCGATGAAGACCGACACCGTACTCATCCCGGGGATCTCCACCCCAGCGATCTCCGTGACTCTCTCGCCGGAGAGCTTATCGAGGTATTGAGCCGGGCCGCAGAAGCGCAGGAGTTCTTCGACCGCACCCGGGATACGCTCCGGCTGATCACGAAGGATCTCCCACTGGCCGCGGTGGTCGCGCAGGAGAGTAGCGATGCTGTTGGTCACGAGATGTGTGGTGGTCTCGTGGCCGGCGACAACCATCTGGGTCAGGACGGCGATCAGGTCGTCCTGCACGTAGTTGTCCTCGTCGTCTCCTTCCGCTTCCAGCAAGGCGCGCAGCAGCGGTGTGGTCTCGGAGCCACGCTTCTGCCGGAAGAAGTCCAACAGGTACTTCCGCAAGTCGAAGACACCCTTGTGGATTTCGCGGACCGTGGCGGAGTCCGTCAGGTCTGCGCCGATGAGGCGCCCGACGCTGCTTGCCCAGTCCCGGATCTGTGCCCGGTCCTCCCTTGGCAGGTCGTACATCTCCAGCAAGACGATCAGTGGGACGTGGTACATGAACTGGCCGATGAACTCGATCTCGTCCTGGTCCCGGAGCGGTTCGAGCATCTCGTCCACGATGGACTGAACGTGCGACTGCATCTCGTTTACGAAGCGCGGCGTGAAGGCGCGCTGCGACAAGCGGCGCAACCGCTTGTGCTGCTCGCCGTCGACGCCACTGATCCGCTTCTCGAACGCGTCGAAGAGATCCGACAGCCGCCCGCCGTCCTCCTCGGAAAGCACGTCGATCGCCTTGCGATACCGCGGACCGCGTGCCCCCAGGCCCTGCAACGTCGTCGGGACATTGAGGACGTGGCGGCTCGGTTCGTAGTGCGTGACCAGGATCCGGTCCTGCCAGTGATAGACAGGCCCGGACGCGCGCAGCTCCCGGTACAGCTCGAACGGGTCCGCGATCAGGCTCTGGTCGGCTCGGAAGAAGGCGGCGAGCCGTTCGTCGATGCCGGCGGACACGGTCAGCTGCCGCTCACGGAACCGCCGGTGGGCGGAAGGTTGCGGAAGAACCGACGACCCATGTCCTGCGGCAGCACCTCGGCCAGCTGCCCCCAGCAGTGCTCGCCGCTGTCGAAGGTCCACTCGACCAGGGAGCAGGTGGCGAAGACGCCGGGCGGGCTGGAGCGCTTGAGGTAGTTCCGGGCGAAACCCTGGGCGCTGAAGTCCCGGCCAAGTTCATCCGTGCCCTGCATCCGCACCTCGGAGGGCAGGCCGTCCGAGCGACGCTTGAGGATGTCGTAGCTGCCGCTGACGACACGCGACACGGCCCCGTCGCGGTGCAGGAAGCCGTTGAGCACGCGCTCCTCACCGAAGTGGACTTCCGGGGTCTTGAAGGGCGCACCGGCGACGATGGGCTGCTCCTCGGCCGGGAGCGTCTCGGCGACCGTGTAGAGGTTGGCTGCGAACCCCACCCCGTCGGTTGCCCACGGCCACTGGTGGCGCGGGAAGTCCTTGGACGAGTGGTTGAAGTTCCGCGGGCCCCACGACCGGTCCCGGTGAGCAGGGCCGTCGACGGTCAGCTCCGTGCCGTCCATGCGGATCGTCCCCCGCATGCGCCCGGCCTGCTGGTAGTTGTTGATGCCCCAACCGCGGGCCTTGCCACTGTACGGCGTGCTGAAGACATCCATGATCGCCTCGAACTCCAGGTCCAGGACGAGGTCGTTCCGCTCATAGCGGATGCCGTAGCGCTTCCACTTGTCAATCGTGCGCGGGCTCAGGCCCATGACCGAGCTGAAGTCGAACGGAGATTCGACATTGGCCAGGGACCGGGGCTGAATCTCGAACGCGTCGTAGTAGACGCAGTCGTAGACCTGCTCTCCACGGCCGTCGTTGCCGTCCCAGAGAAGGACCTTCTGCCACAGCAGGTTCATGTTCGGCCGGTGATGGAAGTGGATGCCACCCATGAGGTTGGCCTCAGGGATCATGAAGCCGAACCAGGCGCTCTCGTTCCACATGGGATCGTCGCTGCCTTCGTGGATCCGATCGTCGTCGGGCGTGAGGGCCTCGTGCCCCGCCGGCCAGCCGTACTCGTCGATCTCGCCGAGTTTCGCGTTGGGGCCAAATGAACTGGTCACTCCGACTCCTGACGTAGTTTGTATACTGTCAGGCTCAAGGTATGCGCGGGTCCGGGTGAAGTCAAGAGAGATCGCCGCAGCTGTTCAGTAGGGGTGATGGGTCTTCAGGCTGCTGCTGGCGCGGTGCGGTTGGGTGCGAGGGCGGGGGGCCGGTTGCAGAGGGGTTCCGGTGCGTTGGGTTTGTCCAGTCCGCCCCACGTGCCGGCGGTGGACAGGCAGGACCGGACGGCCGGGAAGTCGATCAGTTGCCGCAGGGTTCTCCAGCAGTCCGAGGTTCACCTCTGCTGTGACGGGACGTTGATTGCGAGGAGTCCTTGCCCAGCCGCCGCTCCGGGGTGCCGACGTAATCGCCGCGCCGTGCCGACTGATCTTGATCAGAGCACCGCTGGTCAACATGACGGCCATCAAACGGTGTTGACAGAATCTGGAGTTCGATCTCCGTTAGCGTGGAATCGCCTCTCGCAGTCTCCCCGTTTCTGCTGGTCAGCGGATTACGTCGGCACCCCGCTCCAACTGCCCAATCCGACCGGCCGGTTCCTGCACCTGCACCGCCTGCTGCTCCACCGGCGCCGTCAGCGCCGCGATCGTGGCGTCCTTCGCCGCCGGCAGCAGCGGCGGCGGCTCCTGCCGCGTCGGCTCACTCGAGGACTGCGCACGCAGAGCTTGTCGATCACGAACCAGCGCAGTCCAGCAGCCCGTCACCCTTGCCGGACCTGCGGATCGCCTCGTGTGTGTTCGTCTGTTCCCGGTTCTTGACGGCGCCGTAGCCGCGCCGACACACTCGACCTGACGCAGAACAGATGGCGTTTTTTGTTACGTCCGGCCTGGTTCTCGCGTCGATCGGAGGGTGACTGCCAATGGCTGAACGACTGGGAGTCGGCATCGTCGGGCTGAGCGCTCAGGGTGGATGGGCCGCTCGCTCCCACCTGCCGGCGCTGCGGGGGTTGGAGCAGTTCGAGGTGCGCGGTTTCACGGGCAGCAGTCCCGAGTCGGTCCGCGTCACGGCCGACCACTACGGGATCGATCGCGGTTTCACCGATCCAGGCGAGCTCGCCCACCAGGAGGACATAGACCTGGTGGTCGTGACCGTCAAGGCGAGGGCTCACGCCGAGCAGCTGAAATCGATTCTGCCGGCCGGAAAGCCGGTGTTCTGCGAGTGGCCGTTCTGCCGCGACGTCACCGAGGCGAGGGGCATCCTCGCGCTCTTTGAGGCCGCGGGCGCCAGGACCGCCATCGGCCTCCAGGCCAGACACTCCCCTCAGGTGCGATTCGTGCGTGACCTGGTCGCCGAGGGGGAAATCGGCGGCATCCTCTCCACGACACTGGTGGCGTCGATTCCATACTGGGGCTCGACAGCCGGCAGCCGGGACGCCTATCTGCTGGACGGCGCGAACGGCTCGACCATGGTGTCCATACCCGTTGGGCACACGCTCGACGGGTTGGAGTTCGCGCTGGGAGAGATCACGCAGCTTTCGGCGACAACAGCAGTCCGGCAGCCGCACGTGCTGCACCGGGAAACCCATGAGACTCTGCTGAAGACGACCCCAGACCAGGTCGCCATCCATGGGCTGCTGCGCGGCGGCATTGTCTTCAGCTTCCACTGCCGCGGCGGAGTCAACAGTCGGACCAGCGCGTTCTTCTGGGAGATCAACGGCACCAGAGGTGACATCACGCTCCGCAGCCCGTGCGGTGAGCTTCAGTACAACGAACCCGAGATCCTGCTCACCCGTGCGGACGGCGCACCGAAGCCCGTGGCCGCACCCGCCCGCTATCGCGGCGCCGTACCGGACGCGCTCGGTCCAGAGCCCCGCAGTGTCGCTCACACCTATCTGCGCGTCTTCGACGACCTCACAACCGGCTCATGTCTCGTACCCGACTTCTCCCGCGCCGTCCGGCACCGCGAACTGATCGACACGATTGAACGTGCGGGACGCACCGGTGCGTGCCAGTCGGTGTGAGGCGGCGGGCGTCTGGGAGCCACGCCGCCTGCCGCGGCCGCTTGCTCTTGATCAAGAGTGACACTCCACTATCCTGACAAAGAACAGCAGGTGTCATATGTTCCATCCTGAGGCTCTGGGCGAGGCGAAGCGGGAGGACCGCGGCGTGAGTTTCGTGAGGTGGCTGCACGAGTGTGCAGGAGTGCCGACGACGGAGATCGGCGGCAAGGCGACCGGACTTGGGGACCTGGTGAGCCGTGGTTACCCCGTTCCTGACGGGTTCGTCGTCCCGACGAGCGCCTACACCCGCGTGATCGCGGAGAGCGGCCTGCAGGGACGCATCTCACAGATCATGGAGGAGACCGACGGGGAGGCCGCCTCCGGCAGCGCATCGCAGGCACTGCGCGCGCTCTTCGATGACCTCGTGCTCCCGTCC
The DNA here is from genome assembly GCF_042889305.1 of Streptomyces sp. NPDC002619. Taxonomy (NCBI): domain Bacteria; kingdom Bacillati; phylum Actinomycetota; class Actinomycetes; order Kitasatosporales; family Streptomycetaceae; genus Streptomyces; species Streptomyces sp. NPDC002619. The sequence continues at coordinate 45,959 of NZ_JBIAQV010000044.1, forward strand.
GACATTGCCGACGCTATCGCGAGGGCGTACGGCGACCTCGTGGCCGGGGAGTCTGAGTACGTAGCGGTGCGCTCCAGCGCCACTGCTGAGGATCTGGCCGAGGCGTCGTTCGCCGGCCAGCAGGAGACCTATCTCTGGATCGCGGGCGCCGAGAACGTCCAGCGCCACGTCGTGCAGTGCTGGGCCAGCCTTTTCACGCCCCAGGCCATTGGGTACCGTGCGCGCCTGGGGATGGGCGTCGATGACCTGGCCATGGGCGTCGTGGTGCAGCGCATGGTGCCGGCCAGGAGCGCCGGGGTGCTCATGACGCTGGACCCCCTCAACGGCGACCGCAGCACCATCTACATCGAGTCGGCCTTCGGACTGGGTGAAGGCGTGGTGCGCGGTGACGTCGCCGTCGACCGATTCTGGGTCGACAAGGCCTCGACGTCGGTGCGCTCGTCGATCGCCGAGAAGCTGAACGCGCATCAGTTCGATCGAGAGACGCAGAGCGTCCGGCTCGTCGCAGTGGACCCCGACAGCGCCACACGCCCGAGCATCTCGGAGCAGGAGGCCGTGTCCCTTGCCGGCCTCGCCAAGCGCGTCGAGGCCGACCAGGAGCGTCCCATGGACATCGAATGGGCAGTCGACGACGAGGACACGCTGTTTCTGCTTCAGGCTCGAGCTGAAACCGTGTGGAGCCGGCGCACCGGCAACGCGACAGGTTCAACGGCCGACGAGAGCGAACCCAGTGCAACGAACCCGCCGACGCTCGATGACGACTGGGATCCCCTTCACAGCACGGGGGCACCGGACCTCCACTGGTCCACAGACAACATCGGGGAAGGAATGCCGGGAGTCTTGACCCCTCTCGGCTTCACCTGGTGGCCCGAAGCGATCGAGGCTTCGGCACGCGCCGCGGGATACCGGATGGGTGTCCTGAGTCGCGGGGAGCGGCGGAGGTCACCAGACGACCGACTTGTCGTGCGGCCCTTCTTCGGACGGGCCGCCATGCAGGCGGAGTTCTTCGCCCTCATGGGTGACCGGACTCCGGGCGCGTCGGGTGTCGACACGGTGCGAGGCGTCCTCGGTCACGTCCCGGACGATTTCACGTTTGCCCCCACCCGTCGGCGCTACCCCCTCATTGCGATTCGGCTCCCCCTCATGCGCATGGTCGTGGAGCGCGAGGCACGTACGCTCGCAGCCACTATCGACGCATGGTGGAAGGAGAGCGTGCGGAAGGTCCCCGAACTCGGCCTGCGCGAGTGCCTGGAGCTGCATCAGGATGCCTATCGGCGATTCAAGGAAAACCACTGCGCCCAGGGCGCGACACACTTCGCCGTGGTCAGCCCGTTGTTCCAGCAGCTGGGACAGCTGATCAAGCAAGCAGGCACCGGTGACATTGCGACGCTCAGTGGCGGCGGCGGAGCTGAGCTGGCGATCATCTCCGATGTGTGGCGGGCATCGCGCGGAGAGATGACCGTGGAGGAGGTCGTCGCCAACCACGGAAGCCATGGCCCTGCCGAAGGCGAGATCTCAAGCCCGGTGTGGCGTGAGGACTCGGAGCCACTGCGGCGTCTGGTCAAGGGGTACGCGGAGCGCCCCGACGACGAGAGCCCCATTGAGCGTATGGCCGCAGCTGAAGAACGGCTTCCGCAGGCGCGGGCCGCGGTGCTGGCCGCACTCCCGATCTGGCGTCGCCCGATGGCCGCCAGGCTTTTGGCCCGGGCGGCGCGAGGCATCCCCATGCGAGGAGTGAGCAAGCGAGGCTTCCTCCAGTGCCTGGATGTCGGCCGAGCGACCGCGCGCCGGGCCGGCGCCCTGCTGGCCGAGGCAGGCACACTCGCGGACCCCGAGGACATCTTCTACCTCACGGTCGACGAGTTGGGACGTCCGCTGCCGGACGACGTGCAGTCGCTGGTCGACCGTCGCAGGGCGCGGCGGACGTACTACCAGTCACTGGAACTACCTGCCATGTGGAAGGGCAGTCCGACTCCGCGGCCAGCCGGCGCCATGAACTACGACCACATGAACCACGTAGAGGGGATCGGGGTGAGTCCAGGTGTCGTCGAAGGCGTTGCCCGCGTCGTGCACGACCCTACCTTCCTAGAGGTCCAGCCAGATGAGATCTTGATCGCACCCACGACCGATCCGAGCTGGTCAGCCATCTTGCTGATCTCGAGAGCACTGGTCGTCGACATCGGCGGCGCTCTGAGTCATGCGGCCGTCGTGGCTCGAGAGCTTGGCGTGCCCTGTGTCGTCGGAACCCGAAACGGGACCGAGACCATACGCACGGGGGATCGGGTGCGAGTCGACGGAGATTCCGGGACGGTCACGATCCTCAAGCGAGCAGAGTGAACGACTCGTCGACGAACACCGTTGAAAAAACTGAGAAGGACAGTCACATGGCACAGGACACCACGTCCTCGCAAGTGCAAGACCTCGTCAGACGGCTGCAGCTCCTCGAGGACAAAGAGCAGATCCGCGAAGTGCTCTACCGGAATGCGCGAGGCGTCGACCGGGCCGACCCCGCGCTTCTCAAGGAGACCTATCACCCCGACGGGTATGAGGTGCACTGGGAGACGTTCACCGGAAACGGGCACGAGTTCTCGGACTTCATCACCACCGAGACGGCAACAGCCCGCTCCGTGTATCACTCGGTCACGAACCCGCTGATTGACATCCAAGACCATCGAGCGTTCTCAGAGACGGCATACACCGCACGTACTCTGGTCGATCGATCACCCGAGCTCGGTGGTTGGGTCGAGGTCGTCGTGTGGGGCAGGTGCCTGGATGTGCTCGAAAAGCGCGACGGAGTCTGGCGCATCGCCTACCGCCAACTGGCTCGCGACGGCGCCAAACGAACTGTCGTTCCCGATCCCTTGGTGCCCCCGGCTCTCACGTGTGGACGCCCAGATCGGACAGACCCGTCGTACCTCGGCATGGCGATCGCTGAGCGGCGTCCGCCACAACAGGCGGGGAAAAACGGGATGTTCGTCGCTCAACGCCACCTCACATAGGTGACCTCACACTCGGTCGATGGCACGTTTCGTTGACGCTCGGCCCAGGCCGACATCGGGCACCCGAGTGACCAATTGCTGATTCGGCCGATCGGGAAAGGCTGCTGCTCGCCGTGGCTACCTGCCAAGTTCCGTCCCTACGACAGCGTCAGGGCTACTACGAGACAACGGTCAACCAGATCGCCGAGGGGGCCGAGGCCTTGCCCAGCACGTTCTTCCGTTACTTCCCGACCAAGCAGGACGTCGTCTTCCAAGGCGACGCCGAGGCGCAGCTGTCGGAGACGTTCCGCAACGTGCCGGCCAACCTGGGACCGGTGCAGGCCGTCTTCCAGGGACCGCTGCGCGCTATGGCGTCCACGGCCGGTCAGGACGGCGTACGGCAGCAGGTCCTGCTCTGCCTGTCGGTGCCCGAACTGCGGGCCGTGCTATTCGACAATGGGACCCAGCTGATGAACGAGATCGCCGAGCTGATCGCGACCCGCGTCGGCCGCCGCCCGGACGACTTCGACATCCGCGTGCTCTCGGCAGCCGCGCAGGACGTGTGGTACTCGGTGCTCTTCGACTGGGCCGAGAACCAGAGCGTCGACCTCGAGCCGGCGATGATGCGGGCAGCCGACCAGCTCGAGAAGGGCCTGCCGCTGTGAGCGCCGTCGTCGGGCTGTCCTACGAGGATGGTGTTGCCCGGATCGTGCTGCGCCGGCCGGAGCGGGGCAACGCGCTGGACGAACCGACCGCGGCCGCGCTGCGGGCCGCCGTCGGTGAGGCGGCGGCGCTTCCGGGCCTGCGGGCGGTGCTGCTGCGCGGCAAGGGCCCGCGGTTCTGTGTCGGCGGGGACGTGCGCGCGTTCGCCGCGCAGGGCGACGGCACGGAGGCGTACATCGGCCGGGTCGTCGACGACCTGCACGCCGCGATCCGCGCGCTCACCGCGATGCCGGCGCCGACCGTGGCCGCCGTCCAGGGCAGCGCCGCCGGCGCCGGCCTCAGCCTCGCGCTGGCATGCGACGTCGTCGTGGCCGCCGAATCCGCGCGGTTCGCCTTCGCCTACCCCGCGCTCGGCTTCACGCCCGACGGCGGGGCCAGCTGGTCGCTGCCCCGCCAGGTCGGCGAGCGGCGGGCGCTCGACATCGCGCTGCTCAACCGACCCGTCCCGGCGCCCGAGGCCGTCCACATCGGACTGGTTACCCGCTGCGTGCCGGACGACCGGCTCGACGCTGAGGCCGACGCGCTGGTCGCCGCGCTCGGGGCCGGCCCGACCTCCGCCCTCGTGCGCACCCGGGCGCTCGTCCGCGGATCGGTCGACCGCGACCTCGACAACCATCTCGACGCCGAGCGCGCGGAGCTGCTGGCCAGCGTGCGCTCGGCCGACGGCAGGGCCGGGCTCGCCGCATTCGGATCGGGTGCGCCGGCGGTCTTCACCGGATTCCTCCGAGGATGCCCCGGCCTTCAGGCCGGGGAGGAATCGGATTCCTGCGGAGCAGGGCCGGAATAGCCGAATCGCTGCCGGGGCGATTCGGCGTCCACCCCGTGCGGTGGCGGGGTAGGCCACAACGGTCATCGGCGCTCGACTGTCATACCTGCCGGGTAGGTTGAGGATCGTGACGAGAGGACCGCAGGCGGGTGGGGATGCCGGGCACGCCCGGTACACCTTCCGTGTGCGGGCGTAGTCCACCGCGCGTACGGCCCTGCTGGGGGAGTGGGCACAGTGTCGGGTGGATCTGGAACGAGTGTGTCGCCCGGTCGAAGAAGGCATACGCCGACGGTGAGAGGTGCGGTCCGGCAGCTGTGGACCGGATGCTCACGGAGGCCCGTCGGACCATCCCGTGGCTGCGGGAGGGTGGCAGCGTCCCGCAGCGGCAGGTGATACGCGATTTTGGGAAGTCCCGCGCGAAGGCGTTGAAGGACATCAAGGACCGGCTGCCGATGCACCGGCGGGCCGGGATGCCCAGGTGGAAGAAGAAGCGCGAGGCGCTGCCGAGTCTGGGCGGTGAACCTTCCCCTTGATCGTGGACACCTGGAGACCGGGACGTGAGGTTCCAGAGGAAGTAGCACCGGGTGGGGAGCAAGCACACGAAGCGATACACCGTGGAGTTCGAACGGGACGCGTTCGCGCTCGTCGACTCCACGGGGAAGACGGTCACCGCGGTCGCCCGGGAGCTCGGCATCAGTCCGGAGTCCCTGCGCGGCTGGTACCGCCGGGCCAGGACCGACCAGGGCGAAGGCCGGCCCGGCGAGCTCACCACGGCGGAACGCGAGGAGCTCAAGCGGCTGCGCAGGCAGAACGCCGAACAGGCCAAGACGGTCGAGGTACTGCGAAAAGCCGCGGTCTTCTTCGCGAAGGAGAGCGATCGGTGAACGACACGTACGCGTTCATCGAGGCGGAGAAGACCACCCACGGCGTCGCTTTCCTGTGCCGGCTGCTGAAGGTGGCCCGTTCCTCCTTCTAGGCCTGGCTCGCCTCGGCAGAGACCCGGGTCGCGCGCCGGGCCGCCGATGAGGCCCTGGCCCACGAGATCACCGTCATCCACGTCGCCTTCCGCCAGAGTTACGGCGTCCCGCGCGTCCATGGCGAACTGCGGCGCCTGGGCCGGCTGGTGAACCGCAAACGCGTCGCCCGCGTCATGCGCGAGCGTGACATGCAAGGTGTCATCCGTCGCAGACGGCGCTCGCTGACGCAGCCGGGCAAGACGGCACGGCCGGCCGCGGACCTGCTCGGCCGGGACTTCGACGCCGACCGTCCCGGCACCGAGCTGGTCGGCGACATCACCGCCCTGCCCACGGGCGAGGTCGTCGGCTACTCGATGGCCGACCACCACCGCGCCACCCTCGTCGTTGATGCGCTGAAGATGGCCGACGGCCGGGGCCGGCTCCAGCCCGGCTGGATAGCGCATTCAGACCGCGGCAGCGAATACACCAGCAGCCAATTCCGGCATGAAATACGTAAGTTGGACCTCCGGCAAAGCTTCTGGGCTCTACTCAAAGAAGAGATCGGCACGCGTGTCCGGCCTGGCCGGGCCACCGCCCGCGCGGAGGTTTTCGACTTCATCGAGACGTTCTATAACCGCCGCCGTCTGCGCAGGCACAAGGTCTTCGGCTACCTCACCCCAGCCGAGACTCGGCAACGGCACCAACGCGGCCTCGCAGCATAGAGATCGAGTGTCCAAGATCACGGGGAAGCTTCAGTGCCGTCGCCATGCTGTTGTTTCCTCAACTCGGGAAAGGACCTGAGCCGAGTGTCTGGCCGTGGGTGGGGTCAGTGGTGGGGGAGTGGTGGACGTCACTTATCTAGTTCATTGTTCAACTTCTTGCTTGGAATTATCTTCTGTGGAAGATTGCTCGGTGTGAGCGTCCTGCCCGGGACGGACGACCCGTCCCGGTGTGACACCCAAGGAGGCCGTGATGCCGGCATCCAAGAACCGACTGCAGGGACTGCTCGCACGGGTCGGCCGCCTCTTCGGTCGGCCCGCCGCTAGGCACGCCAGGCGTGTGTCCCTGCCTGTAGAAGAAATGAAGGAACCTGTCATGTTTAACGTCGCCAATGTCAAGGCCGCTGCCAGCCCGGACCTGCTGACGCCCGACAACGCGGTGATGCTGTT
>NZ_JBIAQV010000045.1:0-51475 GCF_042889305.1 Streptomyces sp. NPDC002619
ATCTCCCCGGCCCATTCCCCCTGCATGCCCACAAGACTGGCCCCAACTCCACCGAGCCGGGGCCAGAACCCGAGATTTTCAGCAGTCTTCTAGGCCGTTTCGCTGCTCACCTGCAGCGAGCCCGCCCGAACCCCGCGCTCCACGGTGCGGCCCGGCTGCCGCAGCAGCATCGCGAGCGCCGCCGACACCAGACCGAAGCATCCGGCGAGTACGTACGCCCCGGAGTAGCCCCACGCCGCGACGACCGTCGCGCCCAGGCCGCTGCCGGCCAGCCCGCCGACCAGCTTGGAGCTGTACACCAGACCGTAGTTCTGGGCGTTGTTGTTCTCACCGAAGTAGTCCGGGACCAGCGAGGCGAACATCGGGAAGAAGGCGCCCGAGCCGAAACCGGAGATGAAGGCGAAGAAGAGGAACAGCGGTTCACTGCGGATGTCACCGGCCCACAGGACACCGAACTGCGACAGGCCCTCGATCGCGATCACCAGAATCAGGGTCTGCTTCCGTCCGAGCCGGTCGGACACCCAGCCGGTCACGCCTCGGCCGGTGCCGTTGATGATGGACATGATGCCCATCGACGAGGCGGCCACCAGCGGACCGAACCCCATCTCCTTCGCGAACGGAACCTGGAAGGAGATGCCGAAGATGGAGACCCCGGAGCACAGCACCAGGCAGAGCCACATCAGCGGGAGCATCCCGGTGCGGATCGCCTCCATCGGCTCGTACTGCCGAACGGCCGGGGGGTTCTTGGACAGCGTCTTGTCGTTGGCGTTCTTGCTGTACTCGAGCGGGTCGACCTCCTCGGGCCACCAGTTCTTGGGCGGGTCCTTGAAGAACCAGCCGCAGATCACAACGAACCCCAGGACGTAGATGCCCACCGAGTCGAGCACCGTGTGGTAGTTGCCGGCGTCGAAGGCGTAGGTGAACACGAAGATCATCGGTACGGATCCGTAGGCGAAACCGCCGTTGACGAAGCCGGTCTTGCCGCCGCGCCGTTCCGGGTACCACTTGCCGACGATGTTGACGCAGGTCGAGTAGACCATGCCGGCGCCCGCTCCGCCGAGGACACCGAAGCCCAGGATCGCCAGCGTCACGTTCGGCGCGTGGCTGAGGGCGAAGAAGCCGAGCCCGGCCAGGACGGCTCCCACCAGCATGGCCCCACGGGCCGTGAGGATCCCGCGTTCGCGCAGCCTTCCCGTCGGGAAGGCCACTCCCGCCTGGAAGACCGTCCACACTCCCAGGACCCAGAAGGTGTCGGTGGACGTCCAGCCGTGCGCCGAGGACAGGACCTCCTCGGCCGAGCCGTAGGCGTATTCCGCGACGCTGATGGCCATCATGGCCACCCACGGCAACACCACCATCAGCCAGCGTGGCCCGCCGAGGATGTCCCGGGGGCTCTCGCCGACCCGGTACACGCGTCCGTTCGCATCCGAGACCTCTCGATAGGCAGGTCGTATGGATGATGCGATTGTCATGTCTTTTCCCCTTGCTTAAGAGACTTGCCAGCGCCCCCTGGTCGGTACTCCATGTGCAGTGCGGGGAGGTCTGGCTCCGGGCAGCGGCGCCCGAGCCGGACCTGTCATACGAACCGGTCTTGACGGTCCGCACCATCGAGGGTTGGGCGCAGCGGGGGTCCGCGTCGCCGTGTCGGAAGCGGCGGATGCCGGGCCGCTCCCGCCGAGTGGCGGCGGCACCGCACCATGCTCAGATCACTCCGTTCGACTTGAGCATCCGCAGTTCCTCGCCGCCCAGGCCGAGTTCGCCGATGTAGATCTCCTTGTTGTGCTCGCCCAGCAGCGGGGAGGTGGTCACCTCCACCGGCGAGTCGGACAGTTTCAGCGGGCTGCCCACGGTGATGAACTCACCCCGCTCGGGATGCGGGACGCGTACCACCATCTCGTTGGCGATCAGCGACTCGTCCTCGATGATCTCCTTGGTCGACAGGATCGGCCCGCACGGGATGTTGTGGGCGTTCAGCCTTTCCAGCACCTGCCACTTCGGCAGAGTGGAAGTCCACTCCTCGATCAGCTGGAACATCTTGCCCAGCTTCGGCAGCCGCGCCTCGGGGGTGGCCCACTCGGAGTCGTCGGCCAGCTCCGGGTAGCCGATCAGCTCGCTGAGCGGCCTCCAGCCGACGGGCTGCACGATGACGTACACGTAGTCGTTGGGGCCGCCCGGCGCACACTTGACCGCCCAGCCGGGCTGGCCGCCGCCGGACGCGTTGCCCGAGCGGGGAACCTCGTCGCCGAAGTCCCCGTTGGGATATTCCGCGAGCGGCCCGTGAGCCAGGCGCTGCTGGTCGCGCAGCTTCACCCGGCACAGATTGAGCACCGCGTGCTGCATGGCGACGTTGACCCGCTGACCGCGCCCGGTCTTCTCCCGCTGCAGCAGGGCGGCGAGGATGCCGGCCACGGCGTGCACGCCGGTCCCCGTGTCGCCGATCTGAGCACCGGTGGCCAGCGGCGGCCCGTCCTCGAAGCCGGTGGTGGCCATCGAACCGCCCATGGCCTGCGCGACGACCTCGTACGCCTTGAAGTCGGTGTACGGGCCGTCCCCGAACCCCTTGATGGAGGCATAGACGATCCGCGGGTTGATCTCCTGGATGCGCTCCCAGGTGAAGCCCATACGGTCGATCGCGCCCGGCCCGAAGTTCTCGACCATGACATCCGAGCGGCGGATCAGCTCGGTGAGGAGCTCCTTGCCGCGCTCGGTCTTGGTGTTGAGCGTGATGCTCCGCTTGTTGCAGTTGAGCATCGTGAAGTAGAGGGAATCGACGTCCGGGAGGTCGCGCAGCTGTGTGCGCGTGATGTCACCGGACGGCGCCTCCAGCTTGACGACGTCCGCGCCGAGCCAGGCGAGCATCTGGGTCGCGGAGGGCCCCGACTGGACGTGAGTCATGTCCAGCACACGGACACCGTCCAGTGCCTTGGTGTCAGTGGTGGGCTTGCTGATCGCGGTGGTCACCGGGTCACCTCACTCGTTCGTCGCGGAGCGCGATGGGACAGCAACAAGAAGTGAATACTGTATGCAGTGCAGTGGACCTTAGCTCTTGTGTGATCCAAGTGACCCAGGCTGGAAGTTGAGGTTTTCCCCAAGAACGAACAAAGGGTCGGCATATTGCAGATGGCATACAGTATGCAATATGCCGGAGGAGGCTCCCCGCTCGCCCGGACTTCAGGGAGACGCTCCATGTCGTACCGCTCCGCTCTCTCCTACGTCTTGAGCAGCACCATCGAGCCCTCCGCCGGGCAGACCCGCGCACGCGAGAGGTTTCCGCGCGCCTCCGTGCTTGCCCTCGGAGAGGCAGGACTGCTCGGCCTCACCGTCTCTACCCACCTCGGTGGCGGGGGCCTCCGACTCGTCGAGGCCACCGAGGTCGTGACCGAGGTGTCCCGCGCCTGCCCGGCCACCGGCACTGTTCTCCGGTCCCACTACGCTGCCGTGGCCCTCATCGAGGCGTACGGCACGCCTTGGGTGCGCCGGAAGGCCGCCGCCGGCGATCACCTCAGCACTCTCGCTCTGGCCGACCTCGGTGACGGCGGCGGGCCGGGCGGCTCGGGCTGCCCGGCTCCCCCGGCGGGTTCGACGGCGACGCGCACCGGCGACGTGGTGGCCCTCCGCGCCCGGAAACGCGACGTCGTCGGGGCCGGCGAGGCCGACAGTTACATCTGGTCCTCCCGGCCGGCCGACGGCAGCGACAGGCCGGACCTCTGGCTGGTCCCGGCGGACGCCCCAGGTCTGTTCGTGCCGGCTCGGCCCACCGGCGCGGGCCCGCGCGGCAGCGGCGCGTCCACTGTCTGCGCCGACCCCGTGCTGGTCCCGGCGAGCGCGAGGCTCAGATGGGAGGGCGGCAGGCGCGATGACGCGCTGAGCACCGTCCTCGAGTGGCTGGCCACGCTGCCGGCCACGGGCTCGGCGGCCGCCGAGCCGATCAGCGCCGAAGCGCTCACCTGACCATCCACGCGCTCCCGACGGTGGACGGAGACGTTGACGACTGCATGCGGTATTCAATGAGGATGCGCACCCGGCTGTTCGAGCTGGTGGACTCCGAGGCGGACGGCCTGGATCCCGTGGTCGTCGCCGCAGCGCAGCTGCTGCGGCAGCCGCAGGAGGCCTCGGCCGGCTGACCCGGCCCAGGCGCATGACACCGCCTCATCTCCCTTCTCTTGAAGGGAGATGAGGCGGTGTGGTCTGTACGGAGTCCGGACGACTCAGGTGGCCGCGACGCCGTCCAGGCCGCGGCTGATGACCAGCCTCACGTGTCCGTCGTCGAGGTGGCAGGACAGGCCGACGACGTCGGTCGGCCCGCCGACGAGCGCGGGCGAGCGGTCCAGCAGCAGGTCCACGGGGTGCCTAGGTGCTCGTCCACGATGTCGGGCTCCTCGCTCAGGCCCGCCGCACGGACGGCCAGCGCGCTGGGCGTGACGCGCTCGACGACGTCGCGCACGTACCCGGCCGGAGCCAGGCCCTCCGCCAGGGCCGTGCGCGCGGCGCGGATCGCACCGCACGCGTCGTGTCCCAGCACCACCACCAGAGGGCAGCCCAGTTGGCCGACTCCGTACTCGATGCTGCCGAGCACCTCGGAACCCAGCACGTGCCCGGCTCTACGCACCACGAAGAGGTCCCCCAGCCCACGGTCGAAGATGATCTCCGCGGCCAGTCGTGAGTCGGAGCATCCGAAGACCACGGCGAAGGGATGCTGACCGGGCGCCAGGGCGGCGCGACGTGCGGCGTCCTGGTTGGGGTGCTGCGGATCTCCGGCGACGAAGCGCCGATTGCCCGTCAAGAGGATGTCGAGGGCCTGGGCTGCGAAGGGTGTCTGGGTGAGGGCCAAGAGGCGGATGCTCACGCGGGTACGGCGCCGGACTGGGCTCCGGCACCTGGAGCACTCTCGGCATTGCGACGCGCAAGCAGGTCCGTTGCCGCGTGGATGGCCCTCAGCGTGGGCGCCTCGACGCCGGTGATGTCGGCGATCTCGATCACCGCGGCGTCGAGTTCGAGCGGCTTGCCGGCCTCCAGGTCCTGCAGCATCGAGGTCTTGTGGTGTCCGACCCCCTCGGCACCGCGCAGCCGCCTCTCGATGGAGATGTCCGGCTCACTGCCGACCCGGGCCGCGATGTCCAGGGTCTCCTCCATCAACTGGGCGACCAGCCGCCGTGTTTGGGGGTGGCGGCAGATCTCGACCATGGTCGCCCGGGTGAGCGCGCTGAGCGGATTGAACGCCACATTGCCCATGAGCTTGATCCAGATGTCGTCGCGCAGACGGGGCTCGACCGGCGCCCTCAGACCACCGGCGATGAAGGCTTCGCTCAACGCCGTACAGCACTCGGAGACGTGACCCGAGGGCTCCCCCGGGAGAACCGGGTGCCTTCCAAGTGCTTGATCACTCCGGGCGCCTCGATGACGGTGGCCGGGTAGACGACACAGCCGATGGCCCGTTCCGGCGACAGGACCGCACTGGTGGCACCGCCCGGCTCGACAGCCTGCACGCGTTGGCCCTCGTGGGGCCCCATCAGCCGATGGAAGTACCACCAGGGGATGCCGTTCTGCCCGGCCACGACCGCCGTGTGATCGGCGAGCAGCGGCTTGACGAGAGGTCCGCAGGACGGATACGAGTGCGCCCTCATCCCGAGGAACACGTAGTCCACCGGGCCGATTTCGGCGGGGTCGTCCGTGGCGTGCGGCCGGGCAGTGAAGTCGCCGCGCGGACTGTTCACACGAACCCCGTCGGCCTGCATGGCACGCAGGTGCTCGCCACGGGCGACGAGGTGGACCTCGGCACCGCCCCGGTGCAGTGCGGCACCGACGTACGCACCGATCGCACCGGCCCCGAGGACTGCGATCTTCATGGTGGCTCCTCTCGATTGAAGACCCGCATGCCATATTCAGCCCTTTCCATATATGCCTATCAACGCTGCGTAATCAGAAGCCACAAGCTAGATATTGCATACAGTATTCGATCCTCGCTATCCTTGTCCGACCGAGGGGTTCCGCGGTGGCCCATTGACGGGCGGGAAACTCCCCCACCCAGCCAGGGAGAAGCACACGTGATCGTTCTCGGCCGGTACGCAAGGTGAAGCACATCGCGGTCTGCTCACGTTGGCCCGCATCCGTCCGGCGGGTACGCTCCAGCGATCGCAGATCCCCCCTCGAGCACTCCTCTGACGAGAGATACAGGACATGTCTGCTCAAGAACCCGCACACCATCCTCCCCAGCGCATGGGCGTGGTCGCCGAGTCCGTCCCCGGGGAGACGCGCGTCGCGGCGACCCCCGCGACGGTGCGTCTGCTGCTGGGGCTCGGCTACGAGGTCGTGGTCGAGCCCGAGGCCGGTGAGGCCTCCGGCTTCGCCGACCAGGCCTACGTCGATGCTGGCGCGGAGGTCGGCGAGGCCTGGGACGCGGATGTCGTTCTGAAGGTGAACGCCCCCTCCGGCTCGGAGATCGCCCGGCTGCGGGAGGGCGCGACCGTGGTCGCCCTGCTGGCCCCGGCACAGAACCCCGAGCTGCTTCAGGCGCTCGCCGACGCCGGCGTGACCGCCCTCGCGCTGGACGCGGTGCCGCGCATCTCGCGCGCACAGTCGATGGACGTACTGTCCTCGATGGCGAACATCGCCGGCTACCGCGCGGTCATCGAGGCGGCGCACGTCTTCGGACGGTTCTTCACCGGCCAGGTCACCGCGGCGGGCAAGGTGCCGCCGGCGAAGGTCCTGGTGGCCGGCGTGGGTGTGGCCGGCCTGGCGGCGATCGGCGCCGCTTCCAGCCTCGGCGCGATCGTGCGTGCCACCGACCCGCGGCCGGAGGTCGCGGACCAGGTGAAGTCGCTGGGCGGCGAGTACCTCCCGGTGAACGTCGCTCAGGAGGCGAGCACCGACGGCTATGCCAAGGCGACCTCCGCCGACTATGACCGCGCCGCCGCCGAGCTCTACCATCAGCAGGCCGAGGACGTGGACATCGTGATCACCACCGCGCTGATCCCGGGCCGGCCGGCGCCGCGCCTGCTGACGGCCGAGGACGTGGCCGTCATGAAGCCGGGCAGCGTCATCGTCGACATGGCCGCCACCCAGGGCGGCAACGTCGAGGGCACGGTCGCGGGCCGGGCGGTGGTGACCGACAACGGCGTGACCATCATCGGCTACACCGACCTCGCCTCCCGGCTGCCCGCACAGGCCTCACAGCTGTTCGGCACCAACCTGGTGAACCTGATCAAGCTGCTCACGCCGGGCAAGGACGGGCAGCTGGCGATCGACTTCGACGATGTCGTGCAGCGGGCCGTTACCGTGGTGCGGGAGGCCGACGTCACCTGGCCGCCGCCGCCCGTCGCGGTCTCGGCCGCGCCCGCCGCGCAGCCCGCGACCGCGCCCGCCAAGCCCGAGCCCAAACAGCCGAAGCTGACGTCTGCGGGACGCTTCGGCCTGATCGGGCTCGGCATGCTCGCGATGTTCCTGCTGGTGGCCTTCGCCCCCGCGCAACTCGCCGCGAACTTCACCGTGTTCGCGCTGGCGGTGGTGATCGGCTACTACGTCATCGGCAAGGTGCACCACGCGCTGCACACACCGCTGATGTCGGTGACCAACGCGATCTCCGGGATTGTCGTGATCGGCGCCCTGCTGCAGATCGGGCACGAGAGCTGGATCGTCACCACGCTGTCCTTCGTGGCGATCCTACTGACGAGCGTCAACGTCTTCGGAGGTTTCGCCGTCACCCGCCGCATGCTGTCCATGTTCTCGAAAGGCTGAGCCGAGATGACCTCCATGACGGCCTCCCACGCGGCCGACCTCGTCGCCGCCCTGTTGTTCATCCTCAGCCTGGCGGGCCTGTCCCAGCACCGCACCTCCCGCGCCGGCGTCGTCTACGGCATCGCCGGCATGGCCCTGGCGCTGGTCGCCACGATCGTAGTCGCGGCGCAGAGCATCACCGCCGGCGCGGTGGCCCTGATCGTGCTGGCCATGGCCCTCGGCGCGGCGCTCGGCCTGTGGCGAGCCCGCCAGGTCGAGATGACGCAGATGCCCGAACTGATCGCGGTGCTGCACAGTTTCGTCGGCCTCGCCGCGGTGCTGGTGGGCTGGAACAGCTACCTGGAGGTGGAGTCGCGCGGCTCGGCGCAGACCGCAATCGGCGCCGATCTGCTGGGCATCCACCACGCCGAGGTGTTCATCGGCATCTTCATCGGCGCGGTCACCTTCACCGGCTCGATCGTCGCGTTCCTGAAGCTGTCGGCCCGCATCAAGTCCCGTCCGCTGATGCTGCCGGGCAAGAACGCGCTGAACCTCGGCGCGCTCGGCGCCTTCGTCGCGCTGACGGTCTGGTTCACCATCAGCCCGAACCTGCCGCTGATGATCACGGTGACCGTCCTGGCGCTGGCCCTGGGCTGGCACCTGGTCGCCTCGATCGGCGGCGGCGACATGCCCGTCGTCGTCTCCATGCTGAACAGCTACTCGGGCTGGGCGGCGGCCGCGGCCGGCTTCCTGCTCGACAACAACCTGCTCATCGTCACGGGCGCCCTGGTCGGCTCCTCCGGTGCCTACCTGTCCTACATCATGTGCAAGGCGATGAACCGCTCCTTCATCTCCGTCATCGCGGGCGGTTTCGGCATCGAGGCGCCGTCCGGTAGTGAGGAGGAGCAGGGCGAGCACCGCGAGGTGCGCGCCGCGGAGGCGGCCGAGATGCTCGCCCAGGCCCGCTCAGTGATCATCACCCCCGGCTACGGCATGGCTGTCGCCCAGGCCCAGCACTCGGTCGCGGAGCTGACGCGACAGCTGCGCGAGCGGGGCGTCGAAGTCCGCTTCGGCGTCCACCCCGTCGCCGGGCGCCTGCCCGGGCACATGAACGTGCTGCTGGCCGAGGCGAAAGTGCCCTACGACATCGTCCTGGAGATGGACGAGATCAACGACGACTTCGCCGACACCTCGGTGGTGCTGGTCATCGGCGCGAACGACACCGTCAACCCGGCCGCAACCGAGGACCCGGGCAGCCCCATCGCCGGCATGCCAGTGCTGCGGGTCTGGGAGGCGGAGCAAGTCATCGTCTTCAAGCGCTCCATGGCCTCCGGCTACGCGGGCGTGCAAAACCCGCTGTTCTTCCGCGAGAACAGCAGCATGCTCTTCGGCGACGCCAAGCAGAGCGTGGAGGAGATCCTGCACGCGCTCAGCACCGACGGCCGACGCGAGGCGGCCCCGGCCGCACGTGAGGTGTCGGTTGCGGGCTAGGTGTTGTGTCCAGGAGGTTGTGGACGGGTGAATCCAGGTCTCGGGTGAGGGATCTTGAAATGAGTGAGGGCCTTCTGGCCTGGTGTGGATTGCGGGATCGACACCAGGCCAGAAGGCCCCGTGCCTGTCGATGTCCGGCCGGCGCAGTTCCGCCGGCTCTCCGGGCGGAGGTTGTGAGGGCCGCCAGGAGGACGAGTGCCCGCCGACGCGGACCGACGAGCCCTGTCAGCTTGCAGACCTGCTCGATGGTCGCCGTCCCACATCGCCCTGGTGGGGTTGAGACCGGGACACGAAGTTCCCCGCCAGCTTCGACGACATCCTCGTCAGCGAGGGCATCAACGTCACCAAAATCCCTCCGCGCTCCCCCAACTGCAATCCCCACGCCGAGCGGTTCGTACGCTCAGCACGCGAGGAGTGCACCGACCGGCTCCTGATCTTCGACCGCGGCCACGCCGAGAAGGTCGTCAACGACTACGCGCGCCACTTCAACCGGCATCGCCCACATCAAGGTCGGGGCCAACTCGCGCCGTTGAACGATGCCAACGTCATCCCCCGGCCACCAGCCCGGATCGAACGCCGTCAAGCCGTCGTCGGACTGACCAATGAGTACCACCGAGCCAGCTGATCGTCCGACAAAGCCGCAGCTCACAGGCTGTGAAGCCATTCTGAAGCGGTACGCGGCTGAACTCGGCGAGCCCTCGACGACGGCGCCGGAGCCTTCCTGGGACAGCAACAGGTCACCCGCCTGAACGCCCGCCGGCGTTGTCCAGTCGGTACACGCGCTGCGCGTTGCCGCCGAAGATCTGAGCGATCTCGTTAGGGCTCGTTGGCATCAGCGTGGCGGTCAAGCCTGCGATGACCTCCTCGTAGGTGCTGGCAAGCAGGCAGACCGGCCAGTCCGAGCCGAACATGAGGCGGTCCGGTCCGAACCAATTCACGACGCGGTCGACAAACGGCCGCAGGTCGTCAGGCGTCCAGGAGGCCCAGTTTGCCTCGGTGACCATGCCGGACAGCTTGACCGACACGTTCGGCTGCGCCGCGAGCGCCGGCATGCGCTGCATCCATGGATCGTCCTGGCCGTCGGCAATGCGCGGTTTCGCAATGTGATCGAGTACGAACTGCAGCTCGGGGAACCGTCGGACCGCTTCGGTTGCCGCCGGCAGTTCCCGGGCCCGAACCAGCAGGTCGTAGGCGAGGCCGCGCCGCTGCACCGCGGCGAGGCCGCGCCGCACGTCGTCGCGACCGAGCCAGTCCGGGTCCGGTTCGTCGTGCACCTGGTGCCGTATGCCGACCAGCCAGCGACCGAACGGGCCCTCCACCAGCGCGTCGAGATCGTCGCTGACGGCCGGGGACGTCAGGTCGACCCAACCCACCACGCCGTGCACGAAATCGGTGGCCTCCGCCAGTTCCAGGAACTCGCGTGTCTCGTCGAGGCTGGAGAGCGTCTGTACCAGGACCGTCCCGCCGATGTTCGCCCCGCGTACGGACGGCAGCAGGTCATCCGGCGTGAACGCCCGGCGTACCGGGTCCATCACGTCGCCCGCCATCCACGGATACGAATACCGTGCGGGATCCCAGAAGTGCTGATGGGCATCGATGCCTACCGTCGTGCTGTTCACCATGTCTCCTCACTGCGGGGTCGGGACGTCGTCGCCGAGTAGTCCGTCGCGCCGGAGATCCACCCAGAGCTGCGGCGGGATCTCGACATCGAACAGCGCCAGGTCCGTGTCGAGTTCGTCGACGGTACGGGGCCCGATCAGTACCGTGCACACGCTCGGATGCGCGAGCGGGAACTGTACAGCCGCCGCGGCGAGTGGCACGCCGTGGCTTCTGCAGACCGACTGGATCGCTGACACCTTGGCGAGGACCTCGTCGTCGGCTGGAACGTAGTCGAAGTTCGCACCGGGCGTCGGGTCGACCAGAACGCCGCTGTTGAAGACGCCACCGACCACGACCGAGACGCCGCGCTCCGCACAGAGCGGCATCAGATCGTTCATCGATGTCTGGTCCAGCAGGGTGTACCGACCAGCGAGGAGCACCACGTCCAAGTCGCAGGAACGGACCAGATCGGCGAGTGGCCGGGAGTTGTTCATGCCCGCCCCGATCGCCTGCACCGTGCCCTCGGACCGAAGATCCCGCAGCGCGCGGTAAGCGGCGGTGCCGGCCTCCGCGAGGTGATTGTCGGGGTCGTGCAGATGGAGGATGTCGAATCGGTCGACACCAGCGCGCTCCAGGCTCTCTTCCACTGATCGACGGACGCCGTCGTAGCTGAAGTCCCACACCGGACCGGCGGACGGGACATCCCGGTAGAACGGAACGCCCTCGTGGAACTGGCTTTCGTCCGGCGGGGCGCCTTCGCGCAGCAGCCGCCCGACCTTTGTGGAGATGACCAGTTCGTCCCGCGGCACCTTGGCGACGGCTCGGCCGACCCGCTGCTCGGCGAGTCCGTGCCCGTACAGCGGCGCGGTGTCGAGGTAGCGGATGCCGTGGCCGAGCGCCCGGTCGATCACGGCGACAGCGTCCTCGTCGCTGAGCGCCTGTTGGAAGTTGCCGAGGACGGCGGTCCCCAGGCCGAGTCGGGGAGCGTACAGATCGGTTCGACCGACCCTGACCGGTGGGGCTGCGGTGATCATGAATTACTCCGGTGGTTGCTCGTTTGCACGACGCCCGGCTCCGGGCTGCGGTTGCGCCGACGCCTTCGATCCGACTTCGGCAACGCCGGTACCGATCTTGCCGTCCGCCATACGAATCGCCACCACGGGAGTCGGCCAGGCCTGCGGGGAAGCGGTGGAATCCGTCAAGGTCTCAGGAAGCGACACCACGAAAGCGCGCACGTCTCGGCCGACGTGGTGACGTTGCCTCCGTCACCTGACGTCAAGTCTGTTGACGCAGGCAGCAGCAGGCCGAACACATCGTCAGGCATCTCAGGTCCCACTCGGCGCCTCTCGTCCTGCGCGTGGATCACACCCACGGGTGTCGAGCAGAGATATTCAGCCACGGTGGGCTTCCGGTTGACAATGCCGTATCGCGAATACCTGCGTTCCGTACTACGAATACAGCTGCTCCCGGCCCCGGCTGAGCGCCGCGGCGTGCTCGACGTGCCAAGGCGTCCCGGCGCCGGGCCAGGCCGCCCTCCCTCCCCGGCTGCTGGGCTGGTCCCGGCGGCGGGCAGCCGTCGCGCTGCGGCCGCATCGACCCGAGCCGACCGATCAGGCGCTGGTCCGCCCGTGGCATCTGGCGAGAGCACCTTGTCGTCCTGGCGTCCGCCGGGCATCCCGTGCCGAGCAACGACTCAACTGCCCTGGACGGCGTCACAGCGTGTCCAGTCATCGCGATGACCGGATATGAGTCGTGGTAGGCCGTGCAGTAAGACCGGATCGGGCCTGCGGCGGGCATAGTCTCGTAGTAACTATTTAGAGATCATCTCAATTCGCGGTCTAGCTCATTGGCATAGGTGAGCCAGAATCCCATGGTTCACGGGGTAGGGGCGTTCACGGGGCAGGAGTTGCCGTGCGGCGTCCAGGTCTCCGGCCTGTACGTGCGCGTGGATCGTGTAGACGAGCGGGGTGATGTCGGTGATGGAGGTGATCCACTCGTCGGCGTAGAGATGTGCGGCTTCGCCGGCGAGGCCGAGCTGGAGCGACCGGTGGGGAAGCGGCTGAAGGTGCAGGTCGCGTTCGGGGTCCCATTGCACCCGGGCCGGAGCCCGCTTCAATTGGCGCTTCCACATGGCGCGGTCGACGTGGAGCCCATGCTCGTAGTGGGACAGACAGGCGTGTTCCAGTGCCCACTCGAAGCCTTCGCGGGAGATCTCGACGGCGAGGACGGTCTCCTGGCCTTCTTTGGTGCCCCACCCGCAGCGGTACATCATCCACAGGAACGACGGTTTGATCCATGTCATCCGGTCCCGCTGCCACACCGCCGGGAGACGGCCCTCCCGAGCGGCCGGCAGACCAATCACCGGCGCGTACGCCTGGTAGACGGTGACTGTGGAGTCCGTGTGCAGGGCTCGAATCTGGTATTTGGGTTCTGCCACGGGGACCAGGGTGGGCACACTGTTTCGCGCGCGCCATCGAATTACCGCGGCGCGCGGCCGCCGAGCCTGCGGTAGCAGATGAGGGTGGCGGCGATGCCGACGAAGGCCAGGAAGTGCGCGGCCTTGCGTTCGTAGCGGCGGTGCAAGCGGCGGCATCCGGCAAGCCAGGCCACCGTTCCTCCACAGTCCAACGGTGGCGGCCCAGCCGCTGGGAGGACTCGATGCCCTTGCGGGCGATGCGCGGCACGCCGTCACCGGGGACACCCGTCACGACACCACCTGGGCACAGGCGATGATCGACGTACTGCTCGAGGCCAAGGATGCGGTCGCGGACGCGCCGGCCGCCGGACAGCACCATCTGGACACCCACGCACCGACCGGCCTCCAAGAGCGCTACCGCAACGCCGCGTTGTGCGGCATCGCCGCCCACCCCTACCCCGGCAGCGGACCCAAGCCCAAGGCCCGGGCGCTGGCTGAACGACTGCGGGACCGCACCGAGGAGTAGCAGCGGTACATGGTCAACTTCGCGGTCCCCTTCGACAACAACCAGGCTGAGCGCGACCTAAGAATGATCAAAGCGCAACAGAAGATCTTCGGATCCTGGCGGGCCCTGACCGGCGCGAGACGCTTCGCCCGGATCCGCTCCTACATCTCCACCGTGCGCAAACACGGCACCAACCCCCTCACCGCCCTACGCGACCTCTTCGCGGGCGGCCATGGACGCTGCCCACAACGAACTGAAACCCCTGAACAGTTACGTCTCGTACCAGCCTGGACTGAAGCCCTCGCGCCATCGCGATGCCTGCCGGGACGGGCGGACTGAAGCGACGGTGAACCACGCCAGGAAGGACGGCGCCGGCCAGGAACAGCGGTGTTTGCCAGGAACCTGGCAGGCACCGCCGACCGGATCGGCACACCTCACCACCGTCTGTCCACCAGTGGGCGACTGAATCGGCATCAGACGATGCCGCCACGCCCGCCGGACCATGCCGGTCGACGGGTCGAGCACACCGGCCATCACGTTCGAATAGTCCACCAATCGCCCTTATTCGCTGTGCGGATCGAGCACATTCGAGATGCGGCGTTGCAACGGACGGTCGAGCATGCCTGAATGTCAGCTACATTACGACCAGATCACCACCGTGGCCCGCAGTATTAACAATCGCGATCCCGTACACGTCAACGCGCGTATTTCTCCGTGCGACCGAGGCTGCTATCGAGGGCGGGTTGACAGCAATGCGGGGAATAGGTGAAGCATGGATATCTCAGAAGCGCAGAAAGACCCGACCGCGGACCGAGGCGACCCTCAGTTCATTCGGCGGCCGGCGGCGATACGCGGGGCACACCGACACGGGAACACCGGGATTCATCCGGACCACCGCAGCCCCCGATCCACGCGTGCTCACGGCACCTGCACCGGACGATTCGATCATTCACGACCGGCGCCGCACGCCCCGCTCTGCTCGACGATCCTCGGAGTTCGCCACACCCCTCCGCACCGCCACACATCGCCCCTGCGGGCGCTTGCGTCATCGAAGGAGAGCTGACTGTGGCATCCACATCCGCGAGAAGCAGCGTCTCGCCGGGTCGTCGTGACCGCGGCACGGTGAGCAGGAGTCCATCGCGCCGCAACGACGGGCGCCTCGCCCTCATCCTCATCCTCCCGGCCACCGTCGGATTCGCGGTCTTCGCTGCATATCCGACATTGCGCGGAATCTATCTCAGCTTTACGGACTTCCGTATCCTGACGCCCCCCACGTGGAGCGGTATCGCCAATTATCGGCAACTGCTCTCGGACAGCGTGTTCTGGGAATCGCTTCGAACGACGCTGTACTTCGTGGCGCTCACCGTCGTGGTCGGACTCGCCGTGTCACTGGCCACCGCGGTCATTCTGCACCGGCTGACCAAGTCGACGGTCATTCGCGGTCTTGTGCTCCTGCCGTTCCTGATCTCCGGTGTCGTCGCCGCCTTGGTGTGGCAGTGGATGCTCGATCCCGGACTCGGCATCGTCAACGTCGTCGTAAAGGCAGTGTTCGGCCACAACATCCTCTTCCTCGGCTCTCAGGGATGGGTCATCCCCTCGCTCGCCGTGATTGCCGTCTGGAAGTCGATGGGGTACAACGCGATCCTGATCTTCGCCGGTCTCCAGACAATTCCCGGCGAGATCTACGAGGCCGGACGGATGGACGGCGCCGGCGAAGTCCGGATGTTCACGAAGCTCACTCTGCCCTTGCTCCGCCCGATCATGGCGATGGTCATCGTCCTGACCGTGATCAGCTCGTTCCAGGTCTTCGACCTTGTCGCCGTCACCACCAAGGGAGAGCCGGCCAACGCTTCGAACGTGCTGCCGCTCTACATCTACAAGACGGGGTTCAGCGAATTCAACTTCGGCTACGCACTCACGATGTCCATGGCTCTGTTCGTCATGCTGCTAGCGATCACTTTCATCCAGATGCGTCTGCTTCGCGCGAACGACTCAGACACGAACTGAAGGCGTAACGATGGCAACGAACCTCATCGACGAGACGCGCGTAGCGACCAGAATGCCGCCAACCGTGAACGGCACACGGCGACGCCGCGTACCGGTGGGAAAGACGCTCGCCTGGACGTACCTCGCGCTCTTCCTCCTCGTCACGGTCTTTCCCTTCTACTGGATCCTCCGGACGGCTCTCTCCAACAACTACGCGCTCACCCGCAACCCCTCCTCGCTGGTGCCCGTCGATTTCACGCTCGGACCGTTCAAGCGGGTGCTCGGGCTGGCCACGCGTGCGGAAGCCATCGCCGAGGGGGGCTCGGGCGCCTCCATCGAACTCGGGTCCTTCGTCCGGAACTCCGTCATCTACGCGACCACGCTCACGGCCCTCGTGGTCTTCTGCTCACTCCTCGCGGCGTACGCCTTCTCCCGCCTGCAGTGGCGAGGACGGAACCTGGTCTTCTCCATCTTCCTGAGCGGTCTCATGATTCCCGGAATCATGACGCTGCTGCCGAACTTCGTCCTGATACACGACCTCGGCCTCACCAACACGTTCGCCGGCCTCATCCTGCCGGGTGCGCTGTTCTCGGCGTTCAACATCTTCTTCCTGAGGCAGTTCATGCTGGGACTGCCCAGCGACATCGAGGACGCCGCGCTCATCGACGGCGTCGGTCGGTTCAGGTTGCTCTTCCGAATCACCGTCCCCATGACGGCCGGTCCGTTGACGACCCTGTCACTGCTCACGTTCATCACTGCGTGGAACGACTACTTCTGGCCGCTGATGGTGGCAAATGACCCGAGCGTGCGGCCGCTGACGGTGGCCCTGGGCATCTTCCAGCAGGCGTCGCCCCAGAGCCAGCCCGACTACGCCGGGCTCATGGCGGCCGCGCTTGTCGCAGCCTTCCCCATGCTCGTGCTCTTCACGATCTTCGGAAAACGCATCGTCGACTCGATCGGTTTTACCGGAATCAAGTAGAGCGCGTCCCGAGCCGCCCGGCCGCCGCGGCACATATGCAACCAGCGGTCCTCATGTCCGTGACGGCCGTGACGCCGCCGCCCCGGTGGCCCTTGACGTGGGTCCGGGGTGGGGACGACGTGACCGGCGACATCTCGACAATCGAAGTGCTAGAACCCGGAAAGAGGGATGGTATGAGAATCAAGCGGATCACCTCCGTTGCCGCGTGTGCCGCCGTGCTGGCGACGTTGGCCGGCTGTGGCGCGGGCTCCTCCGAAAGCTCGGGGGCGGTCACGGTCAACTGGTGGAGCTGGTCCCCGGAGCAGGCCGCCGCCTACGAGCAGTGCCTCCCGGGGTTCGAGAAGGCCAACCCCAACATCAAGGTCAAGATCTCGCAGTACCAGGTCGACGCCTACTTCACCAAGCTGACCTCCGGATTCGTCGCCGGGGACGCTCCCGACGCCTTCATGAACAGCGTGACGTACCTGGACTCGTACGCGAGCCAGGGGCAGCTCATGCCGCTGGACAAGTTCATCAAGGGCGACAACCTCGACATGAACCAGTTCTCGATCGGTACGAGCGCCTGGAAGTACAAGGACGGCAAGCAGTACGCCCTGCCGATGGACTGGGCGACCGGAGTGCTGTACTACGACCAGAAAGTCCTCTCCAAGGCCGGGTACAGCAAGAAGGATGTCGACAGCCTGACCTGGACCGCGAAGGACGGCGGCACACTCTGGAAAATGATCAAGCATTTGACGGTCGACGAAAAGGGTGTCCGGGGCGACGAACCCGGTTTCAACGCGGCCAAGGTGAAGACCTACGGGATCAACAACCTCGAGGCGACCGGGGATCCGTTCGGCCAGAACTACTGGGGCTGGCTGCTGCCCAGCGACGGGGTCAACATTCCGAACGCCAACCAGTGGCCGACCGTCTTCAACTACGCGGACCCGAAGGTCGTCCAGTCCCTGAAACTCATACGCGACATGACCAATGACGGCTTCTCGCCGAAGTTCAAGCAGTTCACCACCGCCGGCACGCAGCAGCTCGGCTCCGGCAACGTGGCCCTGTACGAGGGCGGCACCTGGGACGCGGCCGCGCTCGCGGCACTGCCGGGCATGAAGGTCGGCGTGGCGCCGCTCCCCGCCGGGTCGGACGGCAAGCGGGCGCTGATGTCGAACTCCAACGGCAACAACATCTGGGTGGGAAGCAAGCACCCGGAGGAGACCTGGAAGTGGATCTCCTACCAGGAGAGCGAGGCCTGCCAGACGAAGGCAGCCGAGTACAACGGGTCGTTCCTTCCCTCCATCGCCGCGTCGATGGACGCCCTGGGCAAGAAGCAGTCCGCCAAGGGAATCGACTTCTCGGTCTTCACGGATTACGTGAACAACAAGGAACTCTTCCCCTCCCCGGTGTACAACAACGGCAATGCGTTGACCAACGCGATGGTGCCGCAGTTCGAGTCCTACTTCACGAACAAGGCCGACGAGAGCATCTTCCCGAAGATGCAGGAGCAGAGCAAGGCGCTCCTGGCCGGCAAGCAGTAGGTTATTGAGCCGATCCTTATCACAAGCGTGGACAGGGAAACATGCACACAGTGACGCCGACCGCCGAGATCGTCGCGCTCCACGGCCGGAACGCATCCTTGCTGGTCGAGCTATCGCGCCCGGTACCGCGGATCCTGCATTGGGGTCTGAACCTTGGGGAACTGGACGTCGACGACCTCACGGCGCTTCACTGCACCTCGATCCCGTCGTCCACGCACAACTCAACCGACGATCCTCGATACTTCACGGTACTGGCCACCGAGGGCGACGCCTGGTCGGGAACACCCGCCATTGAGGGGCATCTGCGGGACGGTTCACCGTTCTCCAGATTCGTGCTGAGCGATCACTTCTTCGATCCAACGAAGATGTCGTTGCAGCTCACACTCTCCGACCAGGCGTCCGGCCTCACCGCGGTACTGACGTATCGGCTCGACGAGTACGACATTCTCGCCGTGGACCTGTCCATCTCCGTGGACGCCGGCGCTGCGACCCCCTACCACCTCGACGCGCTCACCGCGCTCCTGCCGCTCCCCGAGCGCGCCGTCGAATGCGTCGACTTCACCGGAAAGTGGGCGAGGGAGCGGAGCCCGCAACGCAGCCCCATCCTGCCTGGCACATGGCTGCGGGAGAGCCGGCGCGGGAGGCCGTCGCTCGACTCCCCGTACCTGCTCATGGCCGGAACCGCGTCCTTCGGCTTCACGCACGGCGAGATATGGGCGGTGCACCTGGGGTGGAGCGGTAACCAGCGTTACCTCCTCGAACAGTTGCCGGAAGGGGCCGGGGTCCACCGCTCGGTCGTCGGTGCGGGCGAACTCCTCCTGCCCGGTGAGGTCGTCCTGAACCCGGGCGAGACCTACCGCAGCCCGACGGCCTACTTCGCGTGGTCGAACGCGGGCATGGACGGCATCTCCGATGCCTTTCACGCGATGCTCCGGGGCCGGCCTCGCCGCACGACGCCCAGACCGCTGACCCTGAACACCTGGGAAGCCGTCTACTTCAACCACGACATCGGCACGCTGCACGAGTTGGTCGACCGGGCCGCGCGCGTCGGAGCCGAGCGCATCGTGCTGGACGACGGCTGGTTCGCCGGACGCCGCGACGATACGGCGGGCCTTGGCGACTGGTACGTCGACAAGGACGTGTGGCCGGACGGGCTCTGGCCGCTCGTTGACGCGGTCCGCGGCAAGGGAATGCAGTTCGGTCTCTGGTTCGAGCCGGAGATGGTGAATCTCCGCTCCCGCCTCGCGGCCGATCATCCGCAGTGGCTTCTGGCTCCCTCCGGAGGCGAGGGACCGGCCATCCGGCACCAGTACGTGCTGAACCTCGCCGACGACGACGCCTGGCAGTACGTACTGGAGCGCATCGACTCGATCGTGACCGAGTACCGGCTCGACTACATCAAATGGGATCACAACCGGGAGCTCCACGAGGCGGCGCTGCGGCGCGCCCATGGACGCGCCGGCGTCCGGGCGCAAACACTCGCGCTCTACCGCCTGATCGACACCCTCAGGAGCCGGCACCCGGGACTGGAGATCGAGTCGTGTGCGAGCGGTGGGGGGCGCATCGACCTCGGCATCCTCCAGCGCACCGACCGCGTATGGGCCTCGGACTGCAATGACCCGGTCGAACGGCAGAACATCCAGCGCTGGACCGCCCAACTCATCCCGCTGGAGTTCATCGGTTCACATGTCGGCGCGTCGCGGGCCCACACGACGGGCCGGGTGACACCCCTGTCGTTCCGCTTGGCCACCGCGCTCTTCGGCCACGCCGGGATCGAAACCGACCTGACGGCGTGCTCGGACGACGAACTGGACACCATCGCCGCGTGGGCCGAGCTCTACAAGGAGCTTCGTGGACTTCTCCACTCCGGGCGGCTTGTCAGGGCCGACCTCGCCGACGAGGCGACGCTCCTCACCGGTGTGGTGGCGCAGGACGGCACGGAGGCCCTGTACACATGGGCGCGGCTGACCACGTCGAATCCTGTGCAGCCCGGTCGGATCCGCCTGCCCGGTCTCGACCCGACGCGACGGTACCGCTTCCGCGTCCGCAGTGAGGTCGGCGCGGCGTCCCTGCACGAGAACGCTCCGGCCTGGCTCGAATCCGCTCAGCGCGACGGCTTCGTCGTCTCTGGCGCCATCGCCGCGGAGCTCGGCCTGCCCATGCCGACACTCGACCCGCAGCAGGCCCTGCTCCTGCACGGGGTCAGCGCCTAGTTTTTCTGTCCGGGCAGGTTCGCCGGTTTGAGGCGTACGTCCCCTGTCACCGAACAGGCGTCAGCGGTGGCCGGATGAGCCGTGCCGTCGGGAGAGGGTCAGCCTGCGTCGCTCCCAGCTTTTCACGAGGAGCTGTGCACTGGGCCGGAGGCGTGGTCACGAGGCGGTCGGGGCGATGAGTAGCTGCAGGATGCGGACGGCCGCGCCGCCCGGGGCGCGGCCGCCGTGCCGTCGCAGGTCCAGCCGGCCGTTGAGAGGGTCGTCGACTGACGCGATCGGCTGCCGCAGCGGCTGGAACGGCTGCTGCGCGCCGGCCCGCTCGGGTTGCCCCTTGCGGGTCGACGCGCAGCAGTCGTACGTCCAGCCGCGCCGGCCGCCGCTCGACACTCGCGGCGCAGTAGAGGGGGTCCTCACTTCCGCGGCGAGCTCTTTCTCCGGACCGGCGAGGTGGCCGTGGTGGCCACCGCGACGGGCGCACCGGACTGCGGTGTCGCCGACGTCGTGCGGTTGCCCTGTGATGTGACCACCACGGCACCTTCCTTCGTGCGTTGCCGGATCAGACGGTGATCTTGTCGATGTCGGGCGCGTAGTCCGTGGCGTTGCCGAAGCTGAGGGTGTTGTCGCCCGCCTTCAGCGGCACGGGGACGGTGAGCGACTGCGGGGCGCCCCAGCTGTTGTCATTGGTGCCGGGCACCGGAATCTGGAGCGTGGTGTCGCCCACGGTGAGCTCGATGACCCGACTCGAGTCGCCGTCCACGTAGTCCAGCTTCATCAGGTACGTGCCGTCCTTCGGGGCACTCACGTGGGTGATGGCCACAACGCCTCCACCGAGGTTGCCGATCTTCTGCCCACCGGAGCAGCCGGCGCAGCCGGCGACGCCGGCGTTGCCGGTGAGGGTGTTGCCGGGTGCCTCGGCCTCGTAGGCGGCGGGACCGCCGGACGCGGGCGTGGTGATCGTGACGGCCTTGCTCGCATCCGAAGCGCGCCCCTCGGCATCGTGAGCGACGACGGTGAAGGAGTGGGCGTCGGCGGCACTCAGGCCGTGAACGGTGGCCGAGGTGCCGGTGGTGGTGGTCATCGGCCGGCCGTCGGCGAAGACGGTGTAGTCGGTGACAGGTGACTTACCGGTGTTCACCTTGTTCCAGGCGAGCGAGACACTCGTCGGCGTAGCGGCGGTGCCATGCACGCCCAGCGGAGTGCCGGGCTTGTTGCCCTGCTGGGTCGGGGTGAAGGTGAACAGCCGCGAGCCGTGCGGCGGCAGGTTCTGCGTCAGCTGCCCGGACAAGCGGCCGAGGTTCTTGTGCTTCCACAGGTCACGGACCGCTGCGGTGCCGTTGATGCCCAGGTCGGAGAAGTCCGCGGTGACGTCGCTGTAGCCGGAACCCAGGTTGAACAACGCGACGGTGTAACTGCCGTCGGCATTGCGGGCGTACCAGGTCTGCTGGTTCGTGGTCTGGCTGACCGGACGGGCGGGGTTGCCGGCCTGGTCGACTGCGATCACCTCGTCGTTGGTGAGCAGTTTCAGCCCGTACGGGTCAAGCTTGGTGAGGTCGTCACCCGAGTACAGTGGCGCCGACTCGATGGCCCACAGCGTCATGTAGCTCTGCCGCTCGGCCTCGGTGAGGCCGTCCATGGGGCCGACTCCCACGTTCAGGGAGTCGAGGTTGTTCCAGTGACCCGGCCCGGCGTCGTCGATCCACTGCACGACGTCGTTCCAGCGCCCCTTCACGGAGTTGTTCCACGTCACGAGCGTGTTGCAGTAGCACTCGACGTCGGTGTCGACACGCCAGCCGTTGGAGTTGGCCTTCCAGGTCTCGGCCCGCGTGTGACTGATCGACCAGGACAGCGTCAACTGGATCGGTCGGCCGGCCTGCTGGAGCGCGGTGTGCCACGCCTTGATGTCCGAGGTGTTGTCGTGGTCCGCGTCACCCTGCCACGAGCCCGGCCCCACCCCGTCGACCTTCAGGAAGTCCACGCCCCAGCCGGCCAGTTCGTCGGCAAGGGAGTCGACGTACTTCTGCGCACAGGGGTTGGCGAAGTCCATCTTGTACGCGGAGTTCCACCCGTTGGTCTTACGCAGGTCGGGGTAGACGATGTCCGAGGTGGTGCAGCCGGGCGCGCCGTGGATCGCGGTCTTCCCGTCGTTGTACGCGGCGGGGTCGAGTCCCACGCCCAGGTACATTCCGAACTTGAGGCCCTTGGCGTGGAGGTAGTCACCCAGGGACTTCATACCGTGCGGGAACGTGGTGGGGTTCGGGGTCGGCCGGCCGTACTCGTCGACGCCGTTCGACCACCCCGCGTCCACGTTGATGTACTCGTAGCCATGGGACTTGAGCTTCGCGGCCATCACGTCGGCCTGCTGCTTGACGTTTGCCTCGGTGAGGAAGTTGAACCCGCCGTAGCCGGGGAAGCTGGTAGCTTCCAGACTCCAGCTGCTCCAGCCCATGTACGGCTTGGCGGCCAGGAGCGACTGCTGGTGGCCCGCGTTCGACGGCGGTGTGGACGAGGCGGCTGCGGATGCGGCGGATGCGGCGGTCGGTACCGCGAACGACGCCACGAGAGCGGTGGCGGCCAGGACGGGCAGGGCAAAGCGCCGCACGCCGTCGGTACGAAGTCTGTGGCGTGCGGAGGGTGCGGGTCCTGCTGGACGAGCCATGGTTACTCCTTCTCGGCGCGAAAGGACACGGCGGGGCTCTTGACAGCCCTGGAAGTGCCCATGCGTGATCGGCCACACGGGCGATTGGTTGAGTGGGCGTTCGGATCCGCCCTTGTGGCCAGGGCGACTTTCGTTCCGGTGCGCAGCCGAGGGGAGACTTGCCCGTCGGTTGCGGAGGAAACGGGCCGCCACCTGCGTCGGTGGACGTCCCATCCACCTGACGAGGTGCGGCGAATTTAGCCGCGCTTTTCTTCCAGCGTCAACATATTGTGCTGCCCGAATCATCGTCATTCGCGGAAAGAATGGAACAGGATTCGGGTGGCGAGAGAGGCATGCTGATGCATCCCGAGAGGAAATCACGTCTTCCTTCTTTTCCAATGGAAATGTATGGTCGCCGTATGACGCTCGCCGACCGGCCTCCCGCGGCCGCTCTGTTGTTCCAGACCCTGCTCGCGCACGGCCCGCTCACGCGCGCTGATGTCGGGCGACGCACCGGCCTGTCGGCCGGCGCGATCACCAAGGTCGCCACACCCCTGCTGACCGACGGGTGGATCGTCGAGCTGGGTCGCTCGGCCGAGCGCACCAATGGCCGGCCGGCCACGTTGATCGCGGTGCGTGCGGAGCGGGCCCGCTTCGTGGGTATGAAGATCACCGGCGACGAACTCATCGGTGTGCTGGCCGACCTCACCGCACAGACCAGGGCCACCGCCCGAGCCGGACTCGGTTCCCGCGACGTCGGTACGGTCGTACTGGCCATCGCCCGGCTCGTCGACCGGCTGAGCGCGCAGGTGGCGCCGCGTGAACGTGAACCAGGTGCCATCCAGGGCATCGGCGTCACGATCTCCGGAGACGTCGACGGCCACACCGGTACGGTCCAGTACTCCCCCTTCTTGAACTGGCGCCGCGTCCCCCTCGCCGACCTCGTCAGGGCGGCCACGGGGATACCGACCGTCATCGAGAACGACGTCCGCGCCCTGACCGTCGCGGAACAGTGGTTCGGCGCGGGGGTCGGACTGTCGTCCTTCGCCGTGGTCACCGTCGGCGCGGGCATAGGCTGCGGCATCTCCATCGGCGGCCGGGTGGTTTCCGGCGCCCACGGAGTCGCGGGAGAGGTGGGCCACCTTCCCGTGGGCGGTACCGACCGGGTGTGCACCTGCGGCAACACCGGCTGCGTCGAAGCCGTCGCCTCCACACAGGCCATCACGGAGCAGGCGCGCCAGGCCGTGGGCGACCCGGCGCTGACGATGGATGAGGCGGTCCGCCTGGCCCATGCCGGGCACTCCGGCGTCCGCGCCGTCTTCTCACGGGCCGGCCGTGCCATGGGGCTGGCGCTGGCCTCCGTAGCCAACCTCGTCGGACCCGAACGCATCATCATCTCGGGCGAGGGCCTGGCCACCTACGACCTGTACGAGGACGAGATC
This sequence comes from Streptomyces sp. NPDC002619, assembly GCF_042889305.1. Lineage (NCBI taxonomy): Bacteria > Bacillati > Actinomycetota > Actinomycetes > Kitasatosporales > Streptomycetaceae > Streptomyces > Streptomyces sp. NPDC002619. The sequence continues at coordinate 24,503 of NZ_JBIAQV010000045.1, forward strand.
CGTTCCACCTTCGCCGCCCGTGCCTTCGGCGCCGCGGCCGACTGCGACCTCGTCGTCAGGCCCCTGCCCTTCGAGGAATGGGCCCGCGGAGGCGCCGCCGTCGCTGTGCAGCGCGTCTTCGCCCCTGCCAAGTAACCCGCGAGTACCCCTCGTCCGCGGCATACGTCACTCCTGTCCGTTCCCCGCCTGAGCCGTCCCCCATCCCACCGTCCCGAAGGTGCACGCCATGCTGAATGCTCTCTCTCACCAGGACTTCCCCGGTGTCGGCGGCCCGCCCGGAATGCTCTGGTACGACCGTCCCGCCGCTCGCTGGTTCGAAGCGCTTCCCATCGGCAACGGCCGGCTGGCAGGCATGGTCTACGGCGGCGCCGACCGGGAGCGGATCCAACTCTCCGAGTCGACCGCATGGTCGGGCGGTCCGTCGGCGACGGACCTGAGCCCGACCGCCCGGCAGCAGCTTCCGCGCATCCGCGAACTCCTCTTCGCGGGAGACCACGCCGAAGCACAGCGGCTCACCGCCGAACACCTGCTGGGCAGGCCGCGGTCGTTCGGGACCAACCTGCCCCTGCCCGAGGTACAGCTGGCCTTCCCCGACGGGGCTCCGGCACGGGACTACCGGCGGGCTTTGGACCTGGACACGGGCCTGGTCTCGGTCAGCTACGAGCAGGACGGCGTCCGCGTCACCCGCGAGGTGTTCGCCACCAACCCGCACGGTCTGATCGCGATCCGCCTCACCTCGGACCGGCCCGGATCGCTGGGCTTCACCCTTTCGATCCAGGACGGCGTGGTCCCCGGGAAGGCGACCACCACGGACTCGTGCGTCGTGTTCAGCGGCCACGCATACGAGAGCCTGCACAGCGACGGGAGTCAGGGCGTCGCGCTGGAGATCCGGGCCCACCTCGAAGCCGAAGGCGGCACCGTGCACCGCTCGGGGGACGTGCTTCGCCTGGAAGGGGCCGATCGCGCGGTCGTCTATGTCGCTGTCGGGACCAGTTGGGGAGGAGAGGACCCGCGGGCGCGGGCGCAATCGCTGCTGTCCGCGGGGCTGGAGGCCGGGTACGCGGCGGTCCGGGCGGCTCACGTCGCGGACCACCAGGCCCTGATGCGGCGGGTTTCTCTGGACCTCGGATCGGCACCGTCCGATGTCGCCGCCCTGCCCACTGACGTACGCCGTGAGCGGCTCGCCTCCGGGAAGGCCGACGACGCCCTCATAGCGCTCTACTTCCAGTACGGCCGGTACCTGACGATGGCCGGCTCCCGGCGGAACTCCCCGCTGCCACTGGCGTTGCAGGGGCTGTGGAACGACGGCCTGGCCAGCAGCGCGTCATGGACGAACGACTTCCACCTGGACATGAACACCCAGCAGAACTACTGGGCCGCCGAGCCGGCCAATCTGGCCGAGTGCCAGGAACCGCTGTTCGGTCTCCTGGAGGGCCTGGCGGCCCATGGCCGGGCGACCGCCGAGCAGATGTACGGCGCACCGGGCTGGGTCGCCCACACGGTGACCAACGCGTGGGGCTACACGGCACCCGGATCCGGAATCGGTTGGGGAATGAACGTGACCGGCGGGGCCTGGCTCGCCCTCCAGTTGTGGGAGCACTACGAGTACGGACTCGACGAGACGTTCCTGCGGGAGCGTGCGTACCCGGTCATCCGCGGGGCCGCCGAGTTCTTCCTCGGTTACGCGGTCGAGGAGCCGGAGCACGGCTGGCTCGTCACCGGGCCGTCGGATTCGCCGGAGAACTGGTACCTCGCCCCCGACGGCAGCCGGTGCTCAGTGTCCATGGGTGCCACCGCGGACCGGGTCTTCATGGAGGCCGTGCTGCGCATCTGCGCGGACAGTGCCGAGCTGCTCGGTGTCGACGCGGACCTCCGGACCAGGATCGCCGCCGCACGCCGACGGCTGCCCCCCTTCCGGATCGGGCGTCACGGGCAGCTGCAGGAGTGGCTGCACGACTACGAGGAGGCCGAGCCGAGCCACCGGCACACGTCCCATCTCGGCGCCCTGTTCCCGGAGCGCCAGATCACCCCGCGCGACACACCGGACCTCGCACGCGCCGCGGAGGTCACGATCGAGCGCAGGCAGCAGGCACCGGGCTGGGAGCAGACGGAGTGGGTCGAGGCCAACTTCACGGTCTACTTCGCGCGTCTGCTCAACGGCGACCTTGCCCTCGCGCACCTCACCAGTCTGATCGCGGACGCCAGCGAGGCGAACCTGATGTCGTTCTCCGCCGGCGGGGTGGCCGGCGCGGCCCAGAACATCTACTCCTTCGACGGCAATGCCGGAGGCACCGCGGGAGTCGCCGAGATGCTGCTGCAGTCCGACGGCCGGGAGGTCGAACTGCTGCCCGCACTGCCCGGCGGCTGGCCCGACGGGAGCGTGTCCGGACTGCGCGCCCGCGCAGGCCTCACCGTGGACATCCGGTGGCACGACGGACGGCTGACCGCCGCGCGGATCCGGGCCTCACGAGCCGTGGACATCCGGCTGCGGTACGGCGCCGACCTCCTGGAAGTACGGCTCGCCGACGGAGAGACGCTTGCCCTCGGTCTCGGCTGAGGGCAAGCGCCGGTGCCACCGTCACTGCGCGATCTGACCGCCGTCGACGAGTAGGGTCTGCCCGGTCATCGCGGTCCCGTCGAGCGCCACGAACGCCACGGCTGCCGCGATCTCCTCGGCCTCCAGAAGCCGACGCATCGGGATCTGGTCGATCCACTGCACCATCCGCTGTGGATCGTCCATCCCGACCGTGTCGAGGATGGGGGTGCGGGTCCTTCCCGGCGCGACGGCGTTGACCCGGACCCCGTACTGGGCCCACTCGACCGCGAGTGACCGCGCCATCTGGGACACCCCGGCCTTCGCCACGTCGTACGCGACGTGATATTCGGGATTGGAGCCTATGAAGGCGGCGATGGAGGAGATGTTCACGATCGATCCGGACCGCCGGCGCACGAAGTGCCGGCCGAACTCGCGGCAGGCCACGAAGGTGCCGGTCAGGTCGACGGCGAGAATGCGGTTCCACACCTCGTCCGACACATCGAGGGCCGCGTCCTCGTGGGCGATACCCGCGTTGTTGACCAGGACGTCGACGCGGTCGAAGCGCCGCACGACCTCGTCCGCCGCCGCCGCGACGGCCCGGGGATCGGACACGTCCAGGGGCAGGAATTCACCGCCAAGTTCCTTGGCCACGGCGGTGCCGGTCTCGGTGTTGCGGTCGGTGACGACGACCCGTACGCCACGGGCTGCGAGAGCCACGGCAATGGCGCGCCCGATTCCCTGGCCCGCGCCGGTGACGACGGCGACTCTCTCGTCGGTGTGCCTCGGGTGCGACTCGGACACCTGGTTCCTTCCGTCTGTGGATCCGTGGGCGGCCTTCGCGGGCCGCAGGACTCTTCCCATGTGGTGCGTGCCGGGCAAGGGCACTGCGTGCGCCCGCTGTCACAGGGTCTTGGCGGACCCCACCGCGGGGATCTGCCAACGAACACGCGCGGCCGGATCGATCGCGGTGGAGGCGCCCGGGCTGTGCGGACGCTCCATGAGCCCCTCGCGTACGACGCTGCGCTCGACGAAGGCCTCCTGCGTCCACGGAATGAACTCGACGAGAGGAGGCACCTCGGACAGGACCGTGCCCACCAGGTGCTGGTGCACCTGCATCATGTCGCCGGCGTGCGGTGCCAGGCGCAGCCCCCGTGACGCCGCGTGGCCGGCGATCTGCAGCCACTCGGTCACACCACCGACCCGGGTGACGTCGACCTGCACGACCCGGATGGCGTCGGCCGCCATGAAGGAGGCGAACTGGTGGTAGGAGTAGATGCTTTCCCCGGCTGCCACGTCCAACCGTGTCGACGACTGGAGGCGGACGTGGGCCTGGAGGTCGTCGGCGTGGAACGGCTCTTCGACCCAGTCCATCGCCGCGTCCTCCAGGGCCGGCATGATCTGGTTCGCCGTCGACAGGTCCCAGCGCTGGTTGGCGTCGCACATCAAGGTCACGTCGTCGCCGAGCGCCCGGCGCACAGCGCGCACGCGTCGGGCGTCCTCCCGCCAGTCGGGCCGCCCCACCTTGATCTTCACCCGGGACCAGCCGTGGTCGACCAGCGAGGTGAGGTCCCGTACCAGTTCACTGTCGGAGAGGTTGAGCCAACCTCCGTCGGTGTTGTACGCCTCGACGCTCTCCTGCGTACCGCCCAGAAGCCGCCACAGGGGCATGCCGGCCCGCTGCGCCGCGAGGTCCCACAGAGCGATGTCGACCATGGCCAGAGCCATGTGGACGACGCCGGCCCGACCCACCCAGTGGGTCGGCAGCCAGTACAGGCGTTTCCACGTGCCCAGGATGTCCTCCGACGAGGTGTCCAGCAGGGCGTCGGCATAGTAGGAGAGGATCACGTCGGAGAGGAGTTCCGGCGCGCAGTGAACGCCGGAGATCCCTGTCCCGATGCGGCCATCGGCGGTGCGGATCTCGACCACGGGCACCGTCCAATGCGCCATGGCGGCAGTGGAGTCGGCGATGGGTCGCTTCAGGGGCACGGCGAGGGCGTAGGTCTCAACGGAGGTGATCACTGCACCGTCGTCGCCGCGGATGAGGTCCGCTCCGTGCGCGGACAGCAGCCCGCGGGCGGTGCCGAAGGAAGTTTGATCGGTCATTGTTCCAGTCGGCCATGGCCGTCGGAACTCGTCAACTGCGAAATACGAATACGGATGATCTGCCGCGCAGATGGCACGCCGCACGAAGGAATAGTGCATCGGCGGTGGTCCTACTGTGAGGCGAGGAGGGTTCGGTCAATGACGCTCGAACTGGCCTGGTTGCGTACCTGGATCGAGGTCGTGGATGCCGGCGGCTTTACCAGAGCGGCCGAAAAGATGCATTTGTCGCAACCGCGCGTGTCGGCGCATATTGCCAATTTGGAGCGTCAACTCGGCTGCCTGCTGATAGAACGTCGTATAAGGCCGCTCACCCTCACCGACGACGGACGGGCTCTGCTGTCCCGAGCGCGGGCGGTTCTCGCGGCTGCCGACGAACTGGCCACCGCGCGCCAGACCGACCGGGGCAACATCACGGGAACCGTCACGGTCGCGAGCTTCACCAGCGGGAGTTCGGAGTTCCTCCCGGCGGTCATCACGGCACTGCAGGAGACGCACCCGCAGATCCGGGTAGCGGTCCTGGACGGGGACGTGGGCTTCATCGAGGCCGCCCTGTCCGAGCGTCGGGTCGTGGTGGCGCTGCGCCCGATCCGGCCGGAGCCCCACGACCATGCTTTGACCATGCGTCCGTTGTGGCGTGAACCTTTCGTCATGCTCGCGCCGACCGGCCATCCCCTGCTCGAGAAGAGCGAGGTCGATCTGGCAGACTTCGCGGGTCAACGCATCATCACGATCGGCAATCCGCTCGCCAATACGGTCGTCGGCTACGAGGCCGAGGTCGAGTTGAGCATCAAGGACCTGGTCGCACCGTACGGCACCGTGTCCCATCAGCCGACCACACTCGGCGCCATGGTGCGCGCCGGGCACGGCATCGGAATCATCAACTACCTGGGTGCTGTGATGATCCGGCGCGAGGGAATGGAGATGCGCCCCATACGCAACCTCAACCGGTATCGGGACGTGGGAATTTGGTGGCACTCGGAGCGACCCCTCGGTGCAGCTGCACAGGCATTCATTCGTGCGGTGGTACAGGCGCCGAGACCTGAAGGTACGACCGCTATTCCACCGGTTTAATGGGCTCAGAGTCATTCGCGGAACGAATGCCCCCCATCCGTGGATCGCCATTGACGATCACGGGTGCTCGGGGTGAGGTCGGTCGAAAGTCGCCTGCCACGGGACGGCAGTCGGGTTCGTCCACCGGGCGGCAGACCGTCACGGATGTCGGCATGATGGTGGGCGCGGTCGCGCCCCGGCGACGCACGCGACGGCTTCGCCGCGGTGGCGGATGGGTTCGGTTTCGTCACCGACAGCGGGCTGGCGCTGGTCGATCGCATGCCGCTCGAAGCGAACCTGCGAATGAACGACGGCAAGGTGGACTCCCACGGCAGGTTCTGGGCCGGCAGCAACGATAGGGAGTTCGCTCCGGGCCAGGGCCGGCTGCATCGTTGGGACCGTGACGCGCCGAGCGTAGTCGTCGTGGACGGTCTCGTGCTGCCGAACGGGTTGGGTTGGAACGCCGAGGACACCGTCATGTACCTCGCCGATCACAGGGGCAAGCGTCGGGGCTCGGACTTGCCGTCGCGCGCACCCTCATCGCCGACGGGCATGCGGTGACCGCTCACGTTCGCAGCCGACGTCGGGCCGACGAATTCGGCCGTCTGATCGACGGCATCGAAGCAGTCGTCACCGGCGATCTGTCCGACCACCGGGAGACCGTCTGCGTGGCCCGGCAGGCGAACGGGCTGGGTCGCTTCGACGCGGTCATCCATAACGCCGGAGTCGGATCGAACGAGCCGTGGAAGGTCACCACTCGGGATGGCAGCGCCCACGTCCTCGCCATCAACGCGCTCACCCCCTTCCTGCTGACCGCGCTGATCGAGCGGCCGAAACGGTTGGTTTGCGTCACCAGCGGCATGCACTTCCGCGGCACGGCAGATGTCCATGACCTCAACTGGGAGACGCGCCCGTGGGACCCGGAACAGGCATACGCCGACAGCAAACTCATCATGATCACGCTGGTGTTCGCGATCGCAGTAGGCTCTTCGGTATGTATCTGTCCGGCAATTGGACCTGCGAGATCGGGATGCAACAGGCAAACGGGCGGGATTACCACTCGGTCCTCATCGACCTGGAACGCGCGACCTGGCTCCAAGACCGCGCTGTCCATTCGTATTCCGGATGACTCCCCGTCGATAATCGCGTTTCCCCTCGATGGTGTCGGCGTCATACGGTCGATGACGTGAACAGTGATCGCCGTGATTCAGTGGGGCCGGGAACAGCGCCAGCCGCCAGGCCGCTCGTGCCCCGTCTCGGCCTGGATGACGTGGGGTTGCTCCTCGGGGATGTATCACGGGGAACGCTCATCGAGGTCGCCGACGGCACGGTATCGGCTGTCGAGGACATCACCGCCGGCCACAAGGTCGCGCTGCGGGACATTCCCAAGGGCGCTCCCGTCCGCAAGTACGGCGAAATCATCGGCGTGGCGCTGGCCGACATCCCCGCAGGCAGGCACGTCCACGTGCACAACTTGGGAATCGGTCGGTGGGAGGGGCCACGAGCGAGCACATCGCCGACGCGTATGCAGCCGACCGGTCCGGCTCCCACCCGGGACCATTTCCTCGGATACCGCCGTGTGGACGGCCGCGCGGCGAGCCGGAACTACATCGTCGTCGTCCCGACCGTGAACTGCTCCGCCACAGTGGCCCGGATGATCGCGCGGCGGGCCGATGACCTGCACAGGGGGACGCCTGGCCTCGACGGCATCATCGCGCTCCCGCACGACCTCGGCTGTGGAATGGGGGAGGGCACTCCGGGGGACGACATCCTGCGGCGTACGCTGCGTGGTTACGTGCGACATGCCAACGTCGCAGCGGCCCTCGTGATCAGTCTGGGCTGCGAGGTGAATCAGCCGGAGAATCTCCTCGCAGGGGACGACGCGGGGGTCGAGACGCTCACGATTCAGGAACTGGGCGGCACCGCGGCGACGGTGAACGCGGCACTTCACCACATCTCGAATCTGGTTGCGCAGGTAGCGGAGTCGCGTCGAGTACCGATCCCGCTCTCAGAGCTTACCCTGGGGCTTCAGTGCGGGGGCAGCGACGCCTATTCGGGACTGACCGCCAATCCCACGCTCGGTGTGGCGGCCGACCTGCTCGTCGCGGCCGGTGGGAAGGTCATTCTCGGCGAGACCCCGGAGATCTACGGCGCCCATCATCTGCTGCGTGACAGGGCGTCGAACCCCGCGGCGGCTGCACGTATCGACGAACTCATCGCCTGGTGGCAGGAGTACACCGGCGACAACGGCGCGACTCTCGACAGCAATCCGTCCCGGGGAAATCGGGCCGGCGGGATCACAACCATCTGGGAGAAGTCCCTGGGCGCCGTGCTCAAGTCCGGTACCAGCCCGCTGAACGCCGTCGTCGGATACGGCGAACCGGTTACTGCGCCGGGCCTCACGTTCATGGACACCCCCGGATACGACCCGGTATCGGCCACCGGGATGGTCGCCGGAGGCGCCAACCTGCTCGCCTTCACGACCGGACGTGGCTCGTTGTTCGGCTCTCGCCCCGTCCCCTGCCTGAAGATCAGCTCCACCACTGGGCTGTACCAGCGGATGAGGGGCGACATCGACTTCGACGCCGGACCGGCCATGAGCCACTCGGATCAAGTCGCCTACGGCACGGCCTTGTTCGAGGACTTGGTGGACATGGCCTCCGGTGCCGAGAGCAAGTCGGAGGCGCTCGGGTTCGGGACGGAGGAGATAGTCCCCTGGCGCATGGGAGCGGTCCTCTGACAAGAGCCGACCGATCCAGGGCGCGCGGCGAGACGACGCGCGTTCCCCCCATGGCAGCGGCGACAACGAGGCCGGATCCCGCGGTCACCCGTTCGCTTGGGAAACGCGGTGTTTCCGCACTCTACGAGAGGTCGAGGCATGAGGCTTCAGGACAGGACCGCCATCGTCACCGGAGCGGCGTCGGGAATCGGACGGGCAACCGCCTTGCGGCTGGCGGGTGACGGCTTCGCAGTAGCCCTCCTGGACCTCGATCGGGCAGGCTTGTCCCGGACCCGGAGCCTGATCGAGGGAGAGGGCGGCACGGCCCACGAGGTCCTGGTGGATCTGCGCCGGCCCGAAGACGTCGTCGCAACGGTGGATTCCACCGTGAGCGGTTTGGGTTCCCCGGACGTTCTGGTGAACGTGGCAGGTGTCGGCGTGGCGGCGAACGTGCTGGAGACCACTGACAGGGACTGGGACCTGGTGCTGGCGGTGAATCTCACGGGGCCGTTCTTCATGACTCGCGCCGTCCTGCCGCACATGATCTCCAGGGGTGCGGGAGTGATCGTGAATATCGCTTCCGTCGGTGGCCAGGTGGGCCTCCCGCGACGTGCGGCGTACTGCGCGTCGAAGGCAGGGCTGGTCGGGCTGACGCGCGCCGTTGCGGTGGACCACGCCAAGGACGGCGTGCGCTGCGTGGCGATCTGTCCGGGGACGGTCGAGACAGAGTGGATCGACAAGATCCTTGCCGGTGCCCCCGATCCCGGCGCAGCCCGCGAGGCGATGACGGCTCGACAGCTCGACGGCAGGCTCGGCACTCCGCAGGAGGTCGCTGCGCTCGTTGCCTTCGTCGCCGGGGCCGAGGGCCGATTCATCAATGGCGCCGCATTGACGATCGACGGTGGGATGACGGCAGCCTAGGTTCCGTCGGGACCGGGTTGTCGCGTGTGCCTCGTTGATCCACTGAAAACCCCCACCGCGCGAAAACCGCATGGCAGCAGGGCGTCGTGCGCACCATCCTCATCAACCCCCGCTACACCGGCCACGAGGTCTGGAACAAACAGCGCAAGGAAGAACGCCTCCTCGACATCGACGACGTCACCCTCGGCCACCGCACCACCATGACCCACAACCCCGCCGAGGACTGGATCCACTCCAACCCACCCACCCACGAAGCGATCATCAACCCCGACCTCTTCGACACAGCCCAAACCCTCCGCAGACAACGCGCCCACGCCCACAGCCGCCAGGAACGAGCCGGAAAGCACAACGCACGCCCCTACGCCCTGCGCGGACGCGTCCGGTGCAGCCTGTGCGGGCGCAAGATGCAGCCCGCCACCATCCCCACAACCACGTCTACTACCGCTGCGAATTCAAGGACCAGGAACAGGCCCTCTCCCCCGACCTCACCCACCCGCGCACCATCTACCTGCGCGAAGACGTCGTATGCCGGGCCCTGGACCAGTGGATCGCCCCGGCCTTCGCCCCCGACCGGCTCACCGCCACCATCGAAGCACTCAGCCTCGCCAGCGCCGCAGCAAGCACCGCCCAGACCCGCACACCCGAGCAGGCCCAAGCACACCAGGCGATCAAGGACTGCGAGCGACGACTCGCCCGCTACCAAGCAGCCCTCGATACCGCCGCCGACCCAGCCGTCGTCACCCAGTGGATCAACGAGGCACAGCGGGACAAAGAAGCAGCACGGAAGAAACTGGACGCGCTCCTCACCATCCCCCGGAAGAAGAAAACCCCGCTCGACTCACAACAGATCCGCGAAATCACTGACAGTCTTGCAGATGTTGCACAGCGCATCCATGCAGCCGACGCGGACAAGAAAGGCCCACTCTACGAAGCCCTGGGCATCACCATCAGCTACGAACACGCAACGAGGACCGCGACCGTAAGGTCGAGGCCCTCGTCACCGTATCGTCAGTGGTCGTGTCCGAGGGGCGAGTTGACCACTGACGATACGGCCGTGATCGCACAAGGACGGCTCGAGTTGCAAGATCAGCCGATCCCGCAGCGCCAGGAGACCAAACCCAAGTTCACCACCCTCACACGGATCTTGAGCATGCAGACAACAGGGCCAGATTCCTGATTCGGGATCGCAACTCGAAGGTTCACGGCCGCCTTCGACGCCCTGGCCGACCCCGGCCCGAAGCTGGCAACCACCGCCATCCGGGTACCTCGGATGCACTCCACCATGGAGCGCTGGATACATACCTGCGGGCGTGAACTCCTGGACGCACCTTGATCTGAAACCAGAGTCACCGGATCCCGCACGCTCAGCGAGTTCGAGACCTTCGACAACGTCATCGCCCGCACCGAACCCTGGGCCACGCCGCGCCACTCCATCAGCCTGACAGAGCAGATCAAGCACCTTGAAATCCGCCGACGAGACCGACTCGGCGAAACCCTCCGCGAATACCAACGTGCCGCTTGACCAGGCCGGAAGATTAATCGGTACCCGCAGTGTCGACGACGGCTGAAAAGTGGTTCTGGATCACATTCCGTGCCGGAGCCGCAGAGGCGCGGGGCACCGGCCCCGTGATCGTCCCCCGTCGTGGCGGAGGGCGAGCAGCACCGCCGGCTCGCCCCCGCGCAGTACGACACCGCCTCGAAGACGGCGTTGCCCGGCCACCTCGCCCAGGAGGCGGCCGAGGCCGTCAACCGCCCATGGCACGGACCCGGGTGTCTTCGCGCCTCCGGCCGGCTCCTATCGCCCGTAGGCCGACGCCACCGCGTTCGCCAGCCGCGGCGACGCCCACTCCGTGCCGCACACGAAGCGCATCACCGGCCCGAAGGTGGCTGCCGCCGGCAGTCCCGTGAAGTACAGCCCCGGCACCGAGGAGCAGAAGTCGGCACCCAGGCGCGGCGAGCCCCCCGTACGGGCCAGCTCCGCGCGCAGCGCGGGGCCGAGGAAGCCCAGGGCCTCCAGGTCCACGCGGTAGCCGGTGGCGGCCATGACGTGATCGGCGCAGAGCTCTGCGGCTCGCCCCTCGGGCGTTGCCGTGGACAGCACGACCTTGCCCTCGCCGTCGAGGCGGGCACTGCGCAACTCGTGCCCCTCGTTCACCGTGACCTTGCCCTCGAAACGCTCGCGTAGCCACCACGCGCCGAGCGGGCCGAGCACCCGGCGCACCAGGTACAGCCGTAGCGGCGCGGGCAGATAGCGGAAGCCCTGGGCGTGGTGGCTGAAGGCGTACAGCGACCAGGCCCGCCCGAAGGGCGACTCGGGACGGAAGCGGGGCTGCCGGTCCGGCGGGGCACCGAAGCCGACGGCGCGCCGGCCACGGGCCAGCAGCCGTACCGTGGCGCCCGCCTCGGCCAGCAGGGCGGCGTTCTCCAGGGCGGACTGACCGGCGCCGACGACGATCACCTCGCGCCCGGCCAGCCGCGCCAGGTCCGCGTGCTGCGAGCTGTGCGAGACCGGCCCGGCGGCGGACGGTCCGTCCGGGACGACGCCGCGCAGCACCTCAGGCGTGAACGCTAGGCCGTGCAGCCCGCTGGCGACCACGACCGCCCGCGCCCGGAACTGCTCGCCGGAGTCCAGCTTGAGGTCGAATCCACCGCGCGTCGGGCGGTCCACCGACACCACCCGTACCTGTTCCAGATCGGGCACCAGCCGCTGCTGGAACCACTGCCCGTACCGCACGAAGGTTTCAGCGGGAATCAGGTCGCAGTCGGTAACCAGCGGCTTCTCCCCCACGTCGAGGCAGAAGTCGCGCAGCGTGTGGCCGGGCCTGCCGGTGGCGAAGTTGGAGGCGACCGGCGTGGACTTCAGGATCATGCCGGAGGGCATGTTCTCGCGCCAGCTCACCATCGGATTGCCGAAGGTGCGCACGGCTACGCCGCGTTCGCGCAGACTGGCGGCCGTGGAGAGGCCGTAGGGGCCGGCTCCGATCACGGCTACGGGCGTCGTCATGGGTAGTCCTTTCGCATAGCGGTTCGGCGTCGTGACCGGTACATCTGCAGCAGGTGCTTGGCGCCCGGCCGCACGAAGCGGGCGAGCATGGTGGCAAACGGCTTGAGGTCGTCCGCCGCCAGCCAGGCCAGTTCGGTGCCGCTGGCGCGGGCGGGTGCGTGCGGCGTGGTGTAGCCGCTGCGGCGGTAGGCGAGGAGAGCGGGCAGGTCGATGTTCTCGACGACGAAGCGGCGGCCCTCTCGTTGCCCGGAGCGCGGGATCGCGCGCCCGGTGAGGTCCAGGTGCTGGGCGCGGACGACGTCGACCCCGGCCGCCGACTCGAAGAGCCGGAACTGGGCGCCCATGCGCGGGTTGAAGTCCAGCAGCTTGTAGCGGCCGTCCCGGCGGTCGTAGCGCCAGTCGAGGTCGGCGATGCCCTGGAAGCCGATGCTCTTGCAGAACTGGGATGCCAGTTCTGCGAGTTCGGGATTGGCCACGACATACGCGCAGGCCGTCATCCCCGCGTGCGGTGGCCAGGAACGGACCTTGACCCCGGTGAACAGCACCGGCTCGGCCGCGCCCGCGCCGAAGTACGCATGCACGATCCAGTCCTCTGCCTCCTCCCGGGGCAGGTACTCCTGCAGGATCACCCCGGGCCTGGACCCCCACCCGCGCGCCAGCTCCAGCAGCTCCCGCGCCCCCTCGATCCGCGTGGTGCCCGGCACGGCCGGCGTACGGCGCCGCTCGAAGGCCTCCCGGTTCTTGGCGACGACCGGGAACCGGGCGACCGCCGCGAACTCCTCGATGTCCTTGTACGAATCGGGGAAGGCCGCCTCCGGCGAGGGCACCCCGTACTGCACACACAGCTCGTGCAGCCCCCGCTTGCTGGCCAGCCGCCGGGCCAACCCCGGATCCTCCATGCGCGGGAAGAGGAAGAACTCGGCCAGCTCGTCGGCGTGCTCGGAGACGAGCACGGCCGCCTCCTCGTCGGTCGGGATCAGCACCGTGGGGCGCCCGATCCGGCGGCCGATCCTGCGCAGCCCCTCGACCAGCCGCTCCGCCGGCTCCAGCCCGGTGGTCGGCCAAACGAACCGCCCGCGCAGATAGCGGGATGCGGCGGCGGGCGTCCAGCGGTCCTCGGTGATGGCGTACATGGGAACCCCGAGCCTCCCCAGGCTGCGGATCGCTCCCACCCCGCCGTGGTGCAGCGGATAGTTCCCGATCTTCACGATCAGCCCCGGTACGGCAGGGTCGATGGCAAGCACGGGCCTCATCAAGTAATCCCCCCGAGGATCACGGCATTCACCGGCCCACCCACCCCGGCCGTGACCTGAAAGGGACCTGAGAGGTCGCGCAGATACGGGGGTTGTCACGGGCGTCGCTTCGGGCGTCGCATACGTTCCTCCATGGATGTTCGAGGCGTGTCTGAGTCCTTGACCCAGAGTGTCCTGGAATTGCCTAGCCATGGCGTTCAGGCGCGCCGACGACCGTACGTCAGTGCCTTAACTGCCGCCGCACACAAGCGATTTCAAAATATTGATGAGGAATGAGCCTCTTTCCGGGGCAGAGTCACGTCCGCGGGAGTGGTGTATCGACGGCCACTCGGTGATCTCGTTTTGAGGCTATGCGGTGAGTTCGGTGAGCAGGGCGGTCTCGTCGGTTTCTGACTGGATCGGTGGGGGAGGGCCAATGCGGGCACCACCCCGAAGCCGGAACAAACTTCCGGATCAGGTTGAACCCCTACACCACTTCCAAGGACGCAACCCCGGGGCAGTTCGAGGAGGCGGGCAACTGCTCCCCCAGCCGCGATCATTCACGTGTGCGAGCCAGGGTAAGGACTTCCAGGGAATCAACGTGTTACTTCACGTTCTGCTGCTCGTCGGCGCGGTGTGGGCACACCGGAATCGACTCGTGAGCAACTCGCTGTGAAGTTCGCTGTGTTGTTCCCGCATCGGGATGGTCGCATCCATTGGGGGAGATCTCTGCCACAACTGCCACGGAATATGGCCTCACTTGTTCGAAAAGTCCAATGACTAGACCATCGAACTTCAGGGCGGCCCACTGATCGCCGGCGTTCGACGTTGCATCCATGACAGGGATATGGCACTCTCTCAAGTCACTTCCGGAGAACACCTCCGCATTCCCCGCATTCCTTCCGCGCTTGACGGACTCCGGGAGACTGCGCGCCATTCAAGCCCGGCATCCGGCACTTCGGGGGCAAGTCACCCATGCAGAGCATCGACATCAAGCCACCGACACCAGACACCCGGCGGGCCGGGCAGCCTTGGGGGAGAAACCTGCTACCGCTGCTCGGGGGTGCGGCCATCGCCGTCGGAGGGGCCGGCGCGGTTCTTGCACTCACCGACGTGAACTCGCCGCTGCGCGGCCCGTTCACGCTCTTCTTCCTCCTCGCGGCACCGACGGCCGCCATCGGAGCCGCCCTGCACGGCCTGGAACCGGTCGGCCGCCTCTTGGTGGCCCTGGCAGGGGCCGTGGCGGTCGACCTCCTCGTGGCCCAGGCGATGCTCGCCGCACACAGGTGGTCGGCCCGCGGCGGGGTCGCAGCCGTCGCCGCACTGAGCCTGCTCATTTTCCTGCTGGTACTGGTATGGCGGCTGCGCAGCCGTACGGCGAGAAGGCGGGCCTCATGACGCGGACATCAGCGTCTACCACCCCGGCGAACTGATCGCCGCCGACCGGGCGGCCTGGACAGCTCTGCTTCGCGCGACGCTTGCCGCCATGCGGGGTGCGACCCGGGTCATCATCCTTCGAGGACGGCATCGAACAGTTGGAACTGTTACGCGACAGCAGATGCCACAGCCGCTCCAGCTCAGCGACTTGCCTTCGAACTTCTCCATCAGCTCGGCTAGTTGCGCCGCCGACGCCGGGATGTGCGCGTCCTGACGCCGGGGGTGAGCACGAGGGGTTCTTCCCGCGACAGCGACTCAAGATCCGTCACCGCAAGATCCAACCACGCCGCCGCACGGTCCCATTCGCGGGGCGTCACCAGCGGCCAGCGGCCATCGCACTCCGATTACCCGCTGAATATCCGCTCACGATCTACGGCTGGAGTAATTGAGAAGCGATCTGCGCGAGTCGATCTGTTGGGCACCGCCCACTCGACTAGTGTCCAGCATCGTTGGACAGATCGTCCGGCGCGAATGGACGCTTTCGGGATCCGACTCTGCCCGTCCACGCCCTTCACGCAAGGGAACCACCATGCTCGGCATGCGTGAGCTGGACGCGGAATCGCAAACCGGACGAAGAGCCGGACAGCCCAAGTGCGGGCGGTCCATCGGACGAGAGGGGACAGTATCGTGAGTCCTTTGGTGCGCCTGACGACACCGGGCCAAGACCCGCCCATGCCGCCGTCCTCGGACGGCGAGACTCCTGACATCGCGAACGCACTGGTTCCGGGACAGTATCGCCCGGTCTCCTCCCACCTCGCGATTGCACCGCCGGTGAGTGTCGTGATCCCTGCCGTTAACGAGGCGGAAAACCTCCCGTATGTCTTCAAGAGCCTTCCGGAGTGGATCCATGAAGTGGTGCTGGTGGACGGCAATTCCACCGACAGCACGGTCGAGGTCGCCCGAGCGCTGCGGCCGGATGTCAAGGTAGTCCAGCAGCTCGGCAAGGGTAAGGGCGACGCCCTGATCACCGGCTTCAAGGCCTGCACCGGCGACATCATCGTAATAGTCGACGCGGATGGCTCGGCGGATGGTCAGGAGATCGTGTCTTATGTCTCCGCACTGGTCTCCGGTGCCGATTTCGCCAAGGGCTCGCGGTTCGCCAACGGTGGGGGCACGGACGACATGACGCCGATCCGCAAGCTCGGCAACCGGGTGCTGTGCGCGATCGTCAATGCCAAGTTCGGCGCCCGTTATACCGATCTCTGCTACGGCTACAACGCGTTCTGGCGGCGCTGCCTGGAGGAGATCGATCTCGACTGCACCGGCTTCGAGATCGAGACCCTGATGAACATCCGGATGGTCAAGGCCGGCTTCAGGGTGCAGGAGATCCCCAGCCACGAGTATCTGCGGATCCACGGCACAAGCAATCTGCGTGCCGTGCGGGATGGCCTTCGGGTGCTCAAGGTGATCTTCAAGGAGCGCTCCAACCGGCGTGCGCAGCGACGCCGTGGGCCCTGCCTAACTCTCGACGCGGGCCGAGGTGAGGCGTCTTGAGCTCGCGCCGTCCTTACCCGGGCGGCGGGCCCAAGTGCCGTTCCACCGTCTCCGTCGTCATCTGCGCCTACACCGAGGACCGCTGGGAGTACATCCTCGCGGCGGTCGCCTCGGTGCGGTCTCAGTCCCTGCCAGCGGTGGAGACGTTGCTCGTGGTGGACCACAACCTGCCGCTTCTGGATCGCCTGACGAAGCGGTTCAGGGAAACCGAAGGGGTCCGGGTGCTGGCCAACGCGGGCCCCAGGGGCCTGTCCGCCGGCCGCAACACCGGCATCGCGGCCTCCATCGGGGAGATCGTCGCGTTCCTCGACGACGACGCCGTCGCGGAGCGCGACTGGCTGCTCCACCTCACCACGGGGTACGACGACCCGCGGGTCATGGCGGTCGGCGGCCGCACCGTGCCCATGTGGGCGTCAGGACGCAGACCGGCCTGGTTCCCCGAGGAGTTCGACTGGGTCGTCGGCTGCACGTACAGGGGGCTGCCGCCGGGCCGGGTCCGGGTGCGGAATGTGCTGGGTGGAAACGCCTCCTTCCGGCGTACGGCCTTCGACGTGGCGGGTGGCTTCGCGACCGGCATCGGACGCGACGGCGACAAGCGGCCGCTCGGCTGCGAGGAGACGGAACTGTGTATCCGGCTCAGCGGCGCCAGCCCCGATGCGATCCTGCTGGTGGACGACCGCGCGGTGATCCACCACCGGGTGCCGGCCGAGCGCGAGCGGTTCGGCTACTTCCGCACCCGTAGCTATGCCGAGGGCCTGTCGAAGGCCCTCGTGGCCCGAAGCGTCGGTGTGCGAAGGGGACTTGAGTCGGAGCGCCGCTACACCACGCGCGTCCTGCCCGCCGGCGTCGCGTGCGGTCTGCGGGACGCCCTGCTGGCCCGGCCCGGCGGAGCGGGCCGGGCCGGCGCCATCGTGGCCGGGGTTGCCTTGGCGGCCGGCGGATACGTGGTCGGCAGCTTCCGTGCGCGCAGGGGTGGCGTCGCGTTCCGCGTCGCGGAGGCCGGGGGGAGCCCGGAAAGCGAAGGGGCTGCCTAATGCTGGTGTCAAGCCACGAGGCGAAGAGGCGGCCGGGTCTGGTAGGGCTGGCGGTTGCGGAGCATGGCGTAAAGGACGTTGACGCGTCGTCGGGCCAGGGCGATCAGGGCCTGGTGGTGCCGTTTGCCTTCGGACCTCTTGCGGTCGTAGTAGGGCCGCGAGGCGGGATCGCCCAGCGCGCAGAACGCCGACTGGTACAAGACGCGTTTAAGGGCCTTGTCGCCGCCGGTCGCGCCGCGCGAGTAACGGACCTTCCCCGACTGCTGGAGGACCGGGGCCGGGCCGACTGCCGCGGCGAGTGCATCGCCGCTGGTGAAGCGGCCGACAGTGCCGACGATCGAGAGGAACTCTGCGGTCAGGGCAGCCCCCATCCCCGGCAGGCTGAGGATGAAGGCCGCGTCAGGGTGGGCAGCCACCAGCTGGTCGATCTCACTCTCCAGGGCCTGCACCCGGCTGCGCAGCGGCAACAGGTCCGCGGCGGCGCCACGCCCGAACGCCCCACTCGGGCCTGTTCGCGCCGCCGGCCCGCCAGGCCCGGCCGTCGGCCCGCACCTCGTGTCCCACACAAAGGCGGTGCCGCATGAACCCTCCCGTGCCCATCCTCATGTACCACTCCGTCGCGCACACGCCGAACCTCGCCACCCGCGCCCTGTCCGTGGCACCCGAGGCGTTCGCCGAGCAGATGGCGCTGCTCGGGGACGGCGGGTTCACACCGCTCACCACGGCGCAACTCGCCGCCGCCTGGCGGTCCTCGCGGCCGCTGCCGCGGCGCCCGGTCCTGATCACCTTCGACGACGGCTACCAGGGGGTACACCGACATGCGCTGCCCGTGCTCGTCGAGCACGGCTTCGCGGCCACACTGTTCGTCTCGACGGGCTGGCTGCGCGGGGCGTCCGGCACCGGAGGCGGTCCGGACACCATGCTCGACTGGGGCCAGGTGCGCGCACTCGGCGACGCGGGTGTGGAGGTCGGCGGGCACAGCCATACGCATCCGCAGCTGGACCAAGTCGGGGACGAGGCGCTCTGGTGGGAGCTGCTGCGCTGCAAGGAGATCGTTGCCGACGAGCTCGGCACCCCGCCCGTCTCGTTCGCGTACCCGTATGGGTATTCGAGCCGCAGGGTGCGCCGCGCCGTGCGCGAGGCCGGGTTCGCGCAGTCCCTCGCGGTCGGCAATGCCCTGGCGCGGCGCCGTCAGGGACCGTACGCACTACGACGCGTGACCGTTCGTCGCACCACCGGGATCGACGAGTTCGCACGGCTTGCCGACGGCCGCACCATCGTCCGTACGTTCGCCGGGGATCGTGCCCTCACGAAGGGGTACGCCGTGGTCCGCAGAGCCCGACAGATGTACCGGAAGGCAACCTGACCCGTGTCTGACGCGACCACCGCGCGGGCTGATTCCTCCGATCCCTCCGCGGCCCCCACGGCCGAGGCGCAGCCGACAGCCAGCCGGAAGCTGCGTCCGCCCCTACGAAGCAAGGGTTCTGACGGCGCCTCGCCCCGATCCCGACCGGCTCGCAGCGGACGGCACGCCCGACCGCGAACGGCGCCGCGCCGACCGCGCCGCCGCACTCACCCCGCCCCCGAAGTCGCGTCGCACCGCAGTGGCGGCGACCAACTGTTCCGCAACGCCTATGCGCTGATGCTCAACACCGGGATCAGTGCGGTGCTCGGTCTCGGCTTCTGGCTGGCCGCCGCGCGCTACTACACGGAGGACGCGGTCGGCCGGGGCTCCGCGGCGATCGCGGCGATGAAGCTCCTCGCGGGGCTTACCGCGGTGACCCTCACGGGCGCGCTGGCCCGCTTCCTTCCGGTGGCGGGCCGCACCGCGAGCCGTTTGATCTTCCGTACCTACGCGGCCAGTTCGGTGGTGGTGGCGCTGGCCGCGGCTGCCTTCCTGCGGACGCTCGACGTATGGGGACCCTCGTACCGCTTCCTGCACGGGCTCCTCAGCGGCCTCGGCTTCATCGCCGCCGTGGTCGTCTGGTCGCTGCTGACGCTGCAGGACGGTGTGCTGACGGGGCTGCGCAGCGCGCTGTGGGTGCCGGTCGGCAACACTGTGTTCTCCGCGGTGAAGCTGGGGCTGCTGGTCGCCCTGGCGGCGGCCGTCCCCGCGACCGGCGTCTTCGTGTCGTGGGTGGCGTCCGTCGCCGTGTCCGTGGTGCCGCTCGGTTGGCTGGTGTTCCGGCGTCTTGTGCCGCAGCACGTGAAGGCGACGCAGGGCCAGACGCAACCGCCGACGCTGCGCGAGATCGGCCGGTTCCTGGCCGGTGATTGCACCGGCTCGCTGTTCTCGCTCGCCGTGGTCTACCTGGTCCCGGTGATCGTCGCCGCCCAGGTGAGTCCGGCCGACAACGCGTACTGCTACATTGCCATGACCATCGGCAGCACGGTCAATCTGCTCGCCGTCAACATGGGCGCGTCCCTGACCGTCGAGGGCTCGCACGACCCGACGCGGCTCGCGGCGAACACCCGTGCGGCGCTGCGCCGAATGGTGCGGATCATGCTGCCGGTGTGCGGGGGATTGTTCCTCGGTGCGCCGCTCATCCTGGGCATGTTCGGCGGGGGGTACGCGGACACCGCGACCCCGCTGCTTCGCTGGTTCGCGGTGGGTGCGGTTCTGCGGGTCGTCATGGAGACCTACTTCGCGGCGCTGCGCGCGCAGAGCCGTACCTCTCGACTCGCCTGGCTCCAGGGCCTGCTGTGTGCGCTGGTGCTGGGGCTGACGCTGCTCCTGCTCCCCCGCATGGGCCTGACCGGTGCGGGTGTTGCGGAGGTCTCCAGCCTCTCGGTGATCGTGGCCATCGCGACGCCCGGCTTCTACCGGATCGTCCGGGCCGCACCCTCCGCAGCCGTTTCCACGGCGCTGGACGGGGACCTGGCCGACCTGGGCACCGCGGCCGCGGCGACGCGGCCCCGTGAGGAGAACACGCACCGCGGACCAGCCCGGCCGCTGCGCACCTCCCTCGACTCGACCACCCTGACGCTCGGCGTCCAGCCCGACCCCGACCACCAGGAGCGCAGACCGGAGGTGCAGCCGGTGTCCGACACGCCTGCTTCGGGGACGCCCGCGCCCAACGGTCCGCGGCGGGACAGGGACGCCGCGGACCACCGGCCCACGTGGGCCGGCAGGCCTCCCGCCGTGCTGCCCATCCCGCGGATCGAACCGCATGCGGCGCCCGCGCCCGTCGGCAAGCCGGAAGGCGGGGAGGAGGGAACGGCGCCGTCGGGACTGGGGAGCGTTCCTGCGGCAAGGGCGCCTTCCTGTGCGAAGGAACCCCCGCAGGCGCGGCAGTCCGGGAAAATCCCGCAGGCCGGGTGCGCCCCGGAGGCCCGGCGGACTCGGCAGGCCCGCGACGCGAAGAAGGGCCGGCAAGGGCGGAAGGGCGAGCAGGCCCGAAGCGATTCGCCGCAAGATCCGTTCCCGCGCAGCGCCGGGCACGCGCGCGTGACGGCCGGCGGCACCGTGGTGGCCGTGCTGCTGGCCACCGCGCTCGGGTTGTACTGGCTGCCCGCGCTGGGCCTGCACGACAGCGACCTCGACCGCATGGACGGGCTCGGGCTGGTATCCGTCCTGCCCGAGTCCACCCTGCTGGGCGCCGCCCTGCTGACCGTCGTCTTCGCCTCGCTGCTGTGGATGGATCGGCAGCACAAGGTCCTGCTACTGGCCGCGCTTCTGGCCACCGTGGTGTCACTGCACGCGCTGCCCGCCGTCATTGAGACCGAGCCGCGGTTCGCGACGGCCTGGCAGCACCTCGGCTTCCTGGAATACATCGACAGGACGGGCTCCGCCCTGCCCTACCTGGACGCACGCTGGAGCTGGCCCGGCTTCTTCGCCGCGGCCGCCTTCTTCGCCCAGGCATGCGGCGTCACGGACATGACCGAGGTCATTCGCTGGTGGCCAATCGCCATGCAACTCCTCTATCTGGCACCGATGTTCCTGCTGATGCGCTCCATCCGGGCAGGCTGGCGCGCCAAGTGGGCCGGCGCTTGGATCTTCGTCATGGGCAACTGGGTCGGCCAGGACTACTTCTCCCCCCAGGGCTTCACTTATCTGCTGTATCTGGTATTCGTTGCGATGCTGCTGGTGTGGTTCCAGCCCCCGCGCGTGCTGGGGACCGGGCTGCGCCCGGGCGAGTTGGAGGTCAAGGCCGCCAACCGTCGCCAGCGCACGGTGCTGCTGCTCGTCCTGATCGGCCTGTTCGCGGCGACCGTCCTGGCCCACCAGCTCACGCCCTTCATGATGCTGGGCGTCCTCGCCGCCCTTGTGCTGCTCGGCCGCTGCGAACTGCGTGGGCTACCGATGCTGTTCGCGGTGTTGGTCGCCGTGTGGGTGGGCTTCGTCGCCGAGCCGTATTGGTCGGGCCACTTCAACGAGCTGTTCGGCGGTTTCGGCGGCCTCGGCGGCAATGTGTCCTCATCGGTGTCCGGACGCATTCACGGCGGCAGCTCGGCCCACGAACCCGTGCTGTACGCGCGCTTGGCGCTCGCCGGCGGTGTGATGGCGATGGCCTGCTGGGGCTGGTGGCGCCGGCGCGAGGCCAAGTATCGCGAGCGGTCGCTACCGGTGCTCGCCTTCGTGCCGTTCCTCGGCTTCGGCATGCAGTCGTACGGCGGCGAAATGGCGCTGCGCGTCTTCATGTTCGCCCTGCCCGGCGCGGCGCTGCTCGCCGGTCTTGCGCTGTTCCCGCGCACGAGCGTCACCGCGGAGGAGCGGGACCGCGACCGGGTCAGCCTGGCCCCGCTGGCGGCGCTCTTGGTGGGCTTGTTGCTGATGGGCGGCTTCCTGGTGGCGCGGTGGGGCAACGAGCCCTTCGAGCGCGTCCGGCCCGGCGAGGTCGCGGCGATGGACTACGTGTACGCCCGCGACGACCCGACGGTCCGCCTGTTGTGGATGAGCAGCGACACGGCGGACAACGTGACGCCCGCCATGCCGTGGGGCGCGCGCGACATGGAGAAGGTGCAGTACGTCCCGACCCTCGCGCCCACCGATCCAGTGCTGGTGTCGAGCCTGGTCAAGGCGCTCAAGGACGCAGGGCCCCGCTCGTATCTGATGATCAACGAGGGCGAGGCGGTCTTTCTCGAACTGAACGCAGGTTACTCGGCGACCTGGAAGACCCGGCTCATTCGAAACCTGGACCAGCGCCAGGAGTTGAAGAGGGTCTTCGCCAACGACGACGCGACAATCTATGCCCTGCGCAAGGAGCCGGACGGCAAGCCGGCGAACGCCGATCCGGGGCCGAACGGCCCGCGGGTGACATGGACGCCGTGGTCGGTGGTGGGTGCGCTGGCGGCCGTGGCGCTGATCCTCCTGCTGGCGGTGCGTGAGGTCGTGCGGGTGGCGGTGGCGCCCGGTGTGCGGCAGCAGCGCTGGCTGCAGAGCAGCTTCCTGTTCTCGCTGCCGCTGCTCGTGGCACTGGTGGCCTCGCTGGTGCAACGGCTCTCAACCCTGGCTTGACGTCTTCGCCTCCGACGCTGTTCCTCTGCGGGCCCATCGCAGGCCGGCGACGCCTCACGGCGCCGTCAGGGCCGCGGGGTGAGACGGCTCATCGCTGGAGCCACGTCACCCTTGCCCGATCCTGTCGCCCCGTACCGCTCCAGAATATCGGCATCGGCTCGGACCAGGGACGATGGCCGTGGACGCTGATAGGGCACTCTGGTGTGCATATGCTCGTGCGACTGCTCTACCTGTTCGCCACGCGGATCTTCGCGTGGCTGGTCCTGCTCTCCCGTTCCTCCGCCGCCAAGGACGCCGAAATACTGATCTTGCGGCACGAGGTGGCGGTCCTGCGCCGCCGGGTCGCCGCCCCGAAACCTCGCTGGGCAGACCGCGCCCTACTCGCCGCCCTCGCCCGACTGCTGCACCGGCCACTGCGCGCCCACCGGATCATCTCCCCGCGCACCCTCCTCGCCTGGCACCAGCGGCTGATCAAGCACAAGTGGACACAGCCGTTCAATTGGCGAAACAGCAGCTCAGACCGTGTGCAGCCATTCTGAACCGGTACGGCCGTCTTCACCGCCAACGGCATCGAGATTCTCAAGAGCGCGCCGCAGAGACCGCGGATGAACGCCCATGCCGAAAGGTTCATCCGCACCGTGCGAGCCGAGTGCACCGACCGGCTTGCCGACTACAACGAACAGCACCTGCGACAGGTACTCGCCGAGCACGCCCACCGCTACAACTCCGGACGGCCGCACCGGGCCCTGGACCTTCGCGCTCCCGCCGACGGCCCGGCTGTCATCCCGTTCCCCGCGCAGCGGATCCAGCGCCACGACATCCTTGGCGGCCTGATCCACGAGTACCGCAACACAACCTGACGAAGATCAACATCAGCTGGCAAACAGGCCGGTTAGCGCGTATGCAGGACTTTTGGAACCCTACAGGGATCCCGATGTGTCACCCTGCTTGATCGAAGTACACCAGCCACCCCGAGCGCAGCTTCCGCACCCGATGCGGCACCCTCCAGGTCAGCTCTCCAAGCTCCTCGATGGCAAAAATGCTTCGGCCCATGCATGCAGACATGCCAAGCGGAACACGCCATGCGGCCTGCTCGACATGCGATCATTGCCGGGCGGGGGTGCGATGGAAGTCATGCCACAGACCATCATCAAGCTGGCCATCACCTGGGGCTTGTTGTCGATCCCGGTGACCGTGCACGCGGCCACCAAGGAGCACGATGTCCCGCTGCACCAGGTACACACGCGGTGTGGCGGCGGCCGGGTGCGCCTGCGCCGCTACTGCGAGCGTGAGGGCGTCGAAATCCCTTTTGAGGAAGTGGCGCCCGGCTACGAGACCCCGGACGGCCGGGTCGTCATACTGAGCGACGACGATCTCGCCGACCTCCCGCTCTCTACCGCCAGGCGCATCGAGATCCTGGCGTTCGTCGACGCAGACCAGATCGACCCGCTCGCACTGGACACGGCGTACTACCTCGGTACCGGCCCCGTTGGCGCGCGCCCGTACGCCCTGCTGCGCGACGCCATGAGGAAGTCCGGGCAAGTCGCCATCGCACGGACAGCCCTGCGCACCCGGGAATCGCTCGCCGTGCTCCAGGCTCGCGACGAGGTAATCGCGATGCAGACCATGCTGTGGCCCGACCAACTGCGCCCCACTCAGGAGATCACCGTCCCGGAGACCCCACCGGCCCGCCGCCAGGAGCTGCAGATGGCGCACAACCTGATGGACGCCATGGGCTCCGACTTCGACCTGGCGGAGCAGCACGACGACTACAGCCGCGCCCTGCAGCGGGTCGTCGCTGCAAGGCTTCAGGGCATGGAGTCTCCACACGCACCGAAGTCCCGGGGCGTCGAGGGAGCCAGGGTGGACTTGATGGCGGTGCTGCAACAGAGCGTGGAGGCAGCGCAGACGCGCCGTGCGAAGCCGACCGGAAGGAAGACGGCGAAGAAGACCGCGGCAAAGAAGGCACACCGGCGTCGTTCCGCCGGCTGAACACAACCTGTGCCGTTCGGAAACCTGTCGCCGCTGGTCAAGCTGCGTATCTGTACTCGCTGATCACACCGCCCAGCACTCGGGTGCGTAGGAGCCGATAAGGGGTCAAGTTGGTCACAGGCAGCGGGTGCTGCTGGGCGAGGGGCGGGAGTTGTCCCCGAGCCTGGTGCGGGCGATGGCGGTTGGAGAGCCGGGCATAGGCATCGAGGACCGGCCGGACATGGGACTCGTTCCAGATCAACAGGTGGTCCGGTCGAGGAGCTCGCGGCGCAGGGTGCCAATGAACCTTTCGCAGTGTGCGTTCCTCGGCGGCCTGATCAACGAGTACAGCTATGCCGCTTGACCAGCCGCGATGACTATTCGAGCCCCCAGCATTCAGGTGTTCGTCATCGGGGAATCGTCGCGCTGGTCAGCACCAGCCCGGGCCGCGCTGGTCCAGCGCGGCGAACCGTACCGGTGTGCCCGCCTGCTCGGCGCGTCGCGATCTGCCGGATCCCTGCGCGTCAGGGATGCTGGAGAGACCATGCAATCGCTGCTCCTCGCGGTCAGCGTGCTCGCGGCTGCGAGCACGCTGACCACTGTGCTGGCCGACGACTGGTACGTCCCGGTGTGCGTCACCGCGGCCGCGTTGCTCGTCACGATCGCCCGCCGGTCCGGTCTGGGCTGGGAGGAGCTGGGGCTCGGTCGCGCATCGGCGCAGCGTGGGCTGGACTGGGGACTCGTCCTGGCCGGGGCCGTCCTTGCCGTCTACCTCCTCGCGTGGCACCTGCCGCTGACCCACGAGGCATTCAAGGACAAGCGCGCTGCCGGACTTTCTGCCGCGAAGCAGCTGTTCCGGGTCCTGGTGCGCGTGCCGTTCGGCACGGTGCTGCTGGAGGAGGTGGGCTTCCGTGGCGTCCTGTGGGCCCTGATCACCCGGCTTCGTGGCCCCGTATGGGCCACGGCGGTCTCGTCCACTCTGTTCGGTTTCTGGCATGTGCTGCCGTCGCGGGGGCTCACCAAGGCCAACGCCGTGGCCAAAGCCGTCTTCGGTGCCGGGACAGCCGGCGTCATCCTGTCCGTCGCGGCCGCCGTCGTCGGCACGGGCATCGCTGGCGTGCTCTTGTGCGAACTGCGCCGCCGGTCCGGCAGCCTGATCGCGCCCATGGCCGTGCACTGCGCCCTCAACAGCTTCGGCTACGCCTTGGCCTGGGCGGCTGCCGACGGGGAGTGACGGACGCCTGCCAGGGGCCACGCCGCGCCTGGAGCAGCGGGCCATCGTGCTTTTCCGACTCCTCGTCAGCCGACTACTTTTGACAGGTGGCTCCCTGCACCGGCGGCTTCTTGGATGGCCGTCGGGTCGACACGGCGTGGGGAGTTCAAGGACGAGTGCGGGACGTCCAGTTCCTCGCTGTGCCGGAGATATGGGCGAAGATTGCGACACGAGCGGACACTGCGGGTTCACCCGCACGCCGGCACGCTTCCGGCCGTACCACCGGAAGTCCGCAACCCCCAAGGTGAGACGGGGTCGAAAGGACGACGTACGCTGCCACTGCACGGCCCACAGGGACCCGGCGTCGGCCGGTGACCGAGCGCATCGGAGGCGATTGCCCTGCTCACGTTGGATCTGCACCCGATCTTCCGCAACAACCGCGACATTGACGTCGCGCTGCGCCAGACCCTGTTCAAGGCCGCCGCCACTGGGGTCGACGTCGTGCAGATCATCCCAGGCAAGGGGACGGGCCAGCTGAAGAAGCGGGTGCTGGCTCTGCTGGCGCAGAAGCACATCAAGAAGCTCTACGTCCGTGTGGAGACCGACGCGACCAACGCCGGCCGGGTCCTGGTCCACCTTCGATGACTCCCCCAGCGGACGCGACGGGCACCGTGCGTTGGTGGAACCTGCGCCTACCGAGAATGTCATCCATCCCTGTTCTCGGCAGGGGACGCCCGGCTTCAGCCGGGTGGGGAATGCCGTCCTTGGACCTGCGTTGCGGAGCGACGCAGCGTCGCTCCG
>NZ_JBIAQV010000046.1:0-50171 GCF_042889305.1 Streptomyces sp. NPDC002619
GGGCGAGGCCCAGAACGACAAGAGCCGTATGACGGGAGACTGTCACGTACGGTTCCGTGGGAGCCCGGGGGTGAGAATCCCCCGGGCGACCCGACTACTAGTGAGCGTTTTTCATCCTCGGTCTGACTGGTCAGATGCAAGTGGGGACGGCCTGAACCAGGGTGGTGATGCGGATGTTGGAATACCTCAGCTGCCGCAGCAGCCGCCAGTCCTTCAGCGTGGCCGTGGCCTGCTCGCCCAGGGCCCGGATCTTCCCATGGGGGACGTTCACCGCCTGCTGAACCTGCGGACCGGTTGTCCCACTGGCTGCGGTAGGGCACCAGGACCGCGGGGCCGGTACCTTGGTGCCCCTTGTCCCCCTTGTCCGCGATGCAGATCGCCTCCGCTTCCACGAATGAGCCGCGCGCCGAGATCGCAGAAGCCTGCCGTGGAGCGGCGGCGACAGGGTGGGGTGTGCTGATGGAGTCGGCTACCTACCTCGAACTCGACCGATGCGGCGCTGAATCATTGGTCATCAGCGGCTGGTTCTGCGTCGTAGGGCTCGAATTCGATGTAGTCGAGAGGGTCCTCGTCGCGGCGTCCGAGCGGGGGCAGGCCCTCGGTCGCGTACCGGCCGCGCAGCCACTCCAGCAGGGTTTTGGTGAGGTCGGTGTTGAGCGGTGGGCCTTGGTCGGCATGGCGCGGTACGACGATCAATGGCCAGTCGTCCGGCGTGGCACCTTCGGTCAGCCAGCACAGTTGGTCGCCGTCGATGGAGTCGGCGAAGGGCAGGAATCCCCCGGGCTCGGGATAGACAGCCAGGGGATGATACTCAGGGAACTTGGCTCGCTGCCCCTGGTAGGTCTCCGCGTACCACTCGGCCCACGGTGCGAGCGCGTACTGGTCCTCGCCGAAGGGGATGTTGAAGCGCAGCCAGCCGCACCAGGAGCCGGCCCCGTACCGCTCCATCAGTCGTACGTACTCGCCGGGCAGACGTGTACCCAGCCGTTCGTACAGCCAGTCCCAGCTGTGCTTACCGAGCGCGGGTGTCTCCGGCGGCGGGACGAGTGCGATCAAAGTCTCCAGCCCGCTGCCTGTGGTGAGCGCCGCCCGCTGCTGAGCGGTTGGCTCCGGTCGCCGAGGCGGCGGTGTCCACGGGGTGCGCTCCAGGTCGGTTTGCATGCCACTTCGGGCGGCCACCGGGCGCATGCCGTCGGCCACGAGCCTGGCCAGCGTCGGCACGAGCGGGGTCGCGAAGCGCCGCCAGGGGTCGCGGCCCGCGTTCTCGTCGTCCTGACAGTGCATGACGACCGGCCACTGGTCGGGGTCGTCGGATGCGGTGGTGTCCCAGTAGAGGGTATCGGCGGTACGGGTGGCGCCGAAGGGAAGGACGCCGGGGGCGTTACGCCGAGTCTGCTGGACCCAGGCCCCATAGTCGAACCAACCGCGGTTGACGCATGGCATGTGAAGCCAGAGCCAGGCGCCAATGTCGAGTGGGCCGTACGCGGCGGCGATGGCCTTGTAGTCGGCGGGCAGGCTCGTCCCCAACCAGGACTCGACTGCCGCCCAGTCGACAGGTACGGCGTAGTCGGCCGGCGGATCGCCGAAGATCTCGGCGAAGGCGTTGACGTGCGGGTCTGAAGCATTCACGGGTCTATAGACCTTTACCGGGAGCGAACGGGTGTTGACCGGGAGGGCGGGGAAGCACATGAGCTCCTTCCAACCTGCGGCAAGGACAGGGTGGTTGGGCTGACAATGTGGTGAAGCCCCTGGTAGATGGGTTTTCGACCAAGAGAACCGTCTCCACCAGAGGCTTCGCATGCTTGTCTACCCGTCGGGCGTCGACGTGTCCAGTTCTGCCCTACGCTTCCTGTCCACCCGTCTGCGGCAGCACCGTCGCGCGATCGGCTCCCACTGGCGGCGTCTGAGCGCCGGCCGGCAGGCCCTGCTCACGCTCGCCCACCTGAGGGTGGGACACACGTATGCCCAGCTCGCGGCCGAGTTCGGCGTCGGGATCACGACCGCCTACCGGTATGTCACCGAGGCTGTCGAACTCCTGGCCGACCTCGCGCCCACCCTGACCGACGCGATACGGGCCGCGTCGACGAAGGCGTTCGTGATCCTCGACGGCACGCTCCTGCCGATCGACCGCATTGCCGCGGACCGGCCTTTCTACTCTGGGAAACACAAGAAGCACGGCATGAACGTGCAGGTCCTCACGGATCCCTTCGGCCGACTGCTGTGGGCCTCACCGGCCCTGCCCGGCGCCGTCCACGATGTCCGCGCGGCTCGCGAACACGGCATCGTCGACGCCCTCGCCGAGACCGGCGTCCAGTGCTGGGCGGACAAGGCGTATCGGGGCACCGGCGGCACGGTCCGTACCCCCTGCTGGGGTCGCTGGGAAATCCTTTCCGCCGGTCAGAAGGCCGTAAACCGGTCCCACGCGAAAATCCGCGCACTCGTCGAGCAGGCCATGGCTACCCTCAAAGCCTGGAGACTCCTCCGCAAGCTCCGGTGCTCGACCACCCGCATCACCGCTCTCGTCCAGGCCGTCCTCGCCCTGCATCTGGCCAGCTCAGAGTGAGATGGAAAGAGCTCAGTGTCGTTAGGCTGACCGTTCTGACTGATGCGGGGGATGACCGCTGTGGGGTCTGCCCCGGGAGCCGAATCCGGGTCAAGGAACGGGCAGTGGACGACACTCATCTCCTTCGCCGTCTACATGGCCGAGCCCACTGCGAATTGGGTGCTGGGGCCGATGGCCGCCCGCCGCTTGAGCGACAAGGGTGGAGCCATAAAGCATCCGCCGACCCCATTGCCACAGCCGCAGACGCCTCTGGCACGGCAGCACATGAAACTGCGTTCGGCTGTGCAGCCATGAAGAGGCTCGGCCGTATGGAGGCATGAGGAAGTGAACAACCAGGTCATCGCCGCCGAGAATGCGGGCCTGCGCCCCGAGTACCTCGCCGCGTTGCGTGAAACGTTGCATGAGCAGCGCCTGTTCCGCCAGGAGCAACTGCGGCAGATCGCAGCGTCCTCCCAGCCGCGAGCCGACCACATGCGCTGGTAGCAGGCCGCTTCGCAGATCGAGGTCCACGTCAAGCTCGCCGCTTCGGCCCGGATGGTCCTTGCCGACGTGGAAGCGGCATTGAATCGGATGGACCAGGGCCGCTACGGCAGGTGCCACCTGTGCGCCAAGCCCATCGCACTGGACCGCCTCAAGATCATGCCGCACGTCCGCTACTGCGCACGCTGCCACCAACTTCGGGAAGCAGGACAGTGACGGGCACCAGGCTCCGGAGTCGTCCTTGACGTTCCTGCTGTCGCCTTCGTTCAAGCCGAGTGCCGTGGTGCCGCAGGTCCTCTGCCCGTGGGAGGTGGGTCGGCTGCAGTGAGGTTCGGGCTATGGCTCGATGAGCCCGGCGCGGATGGCGTAACGGGTGAGTTCGAGGCGGTCTTTGAGGCCGAGTTTCTGCAGCAGGTTGGCGCGGTGGCGTTCGACGGTCTTGACGCTGATGACGAGCATGTCGGCGATCTGCTGGGAGGTGTGGCCTTCGGCGACGAGTTTGAGGATTTCCTCTTCGCGGTCGGTGATGGCCCGCTCGGGCACGGGCTCACCGTGCCGGGCTCGGTCGAGGTAGTTGCGGACCAGGGCATTGACGGCACCTGGGTAGAGGAAGGGCTCGCCGCGCACGGTGGCGCGGCAGGCTTCGACGAGGTCACGGTCGGCGACGGACTTGAGGACGTAGCCGGAGGCGCCGGCTGCGAGGGCTTCGAAGAAGTACTGCTCGTTGTCGTACATCGTCAGCATGAGGAGGCGGATGTCGGGCTGGGTGCGGGAGAGCTCGCGGGCGGCCTGCAGACCGGTCATGCGGGGCATGGCGATGTCGAGGATGGCCAGGTCCGGGCGGTGGGTGCGGGCGGCTTCGAGCGCCTCGGCGCCGTTGCCGGCTTCGGCGACCACGGTCAGGTCGGGCTCGGCATCAAGGATTAGGCGGACTCCGCGGCGGACCAGAGCGTGGTCGTCGGCGAGCAGGATGCGGGTTTCGGTCGCCTCGGGCATAGTCAGTGGCTCCCGTGGTGGGTAGGGACGACGAGACGTACCTCGGTGCCGCTGTCGGGGCCGGGGCCGAGGGTGAGGTCGGCGCCGATGAGCAGGGCACGTTCGCGCATGCCGCTGATGCCGGCCCCCTCGGGAGCGCCGCGGATGCCGTGGCCGTCGTCGTGGACGCTCAGCTCCACGCCTGCGGGGGTGTGCATAAGGGTGAGGTCGACGCGGCGGGCGCCTGAGTGGCGGGCGGCATTGGTCAGGCCTTCCTGGGCGACGCGGTAGAGGACGAGTTCGGTGTCCCGGCTCAAGGGAGACAGGTCGGCGTCGATGTGGTGGCGTACGGCCAGGGCGGGGCCCGTGAACTCGCCGGTGAGGGCTTTGAGGGCGCTGGTCAGTCCGAGTTCTTCCAGGACGCCGGGGCGCAGGCGGCGGGCGATGCGACGGATTTCGTCGAGGCCGGCGCGCGTGCTCTCCTGGACCTGGTGGAGTTCTTCACGTACGGCGGGTGGTGCGTGATCAGCGACGCGTTTGAGTTCGAGCAGGACGGCGGTGAGGGTCTGGCCGACCTCGTCGTGGAGTTCCTGGGCGATGCGGTGGCGTTCGGCTTCCTGTGCGGACAGGGCGCGGGCGGCGCTGGTGGCGCGTTCGGCCTCCAGCCGGTCGAGCATGGCGTTGAAGGTCGTGATCAGTTCGGCGACCTCACCGCGACCGCCGACAGCCGGGCGCGTTCCCGGCCGCAGCAAGTCGGTGGTGGTCATGGCGCGCGTGAGGCGTTGCAGGGGGGCGAGCCCGACGCGCAGCAGCACGCCATTGGCGATCAGCATCGCGGCCAGTCCGACGGTGAGGACGGCGGCCTCGGTGAGCAGAACGGGGGTGGAGACGGTGACCGGTCCCAGCAGCAGGGCGGTCGCTGCGGTCAGCACCACGGCGTTGAGCAGGAAGATCCGCCAGAACAGGGGCATCGACCCACCTCTCCTCCCGTCGCTGTGCCAGCGGCTGTGACCGGCCTGGCTCGCCCACCGGTGTAGGTGCCCCGGCCGACGAGGGGCCCTCGGCCTTCAAAGTCAGCCTGCGGGGTGCGGTGCGCTGGTGTCCATCGGTGCCGACGCCCACGTACCGGGCCGGTTGTGGGGGTCGGGCACCTACGGAATGGGTGCTGGACCCGATGGTGGTGCCACGAGGCCGCGTGTGAAGGTGGCAAAGACCCCGCATCAGGGCCACGGAGGGAGGAGCCATGGCACAGCCCAAGACCGATCCGCTGCGTGATCTTGAGGCACAGACGCAGCAAAGCGACTCGCATTTTGCCCGCGGTTTGCAAAAGGGGCGCCCACGCCAGCCTCGCGAGTACCGGCGAAGGCGCGGCCCGGCTCGGGCGCTGCTGGCACTCTCTTTGGCGTTGCTGGTCACGGGCATCGTGCTGCCTCAGGGGCTGCTTCTTGCGGCCAGCCTGGTCACGGCGGGAGTGGCGATGTATCTGCTCACGCCGCCATACGACTCAGACCACCCTGACCTCCCCTTATGCGCGCCCGTGCGCTCCGCCTGACCACGAGTACCGAACCCTGACCGACCCCGGAACAAAGGAGGATGTATCGGATTCCGTCACTTTCGGCATGCTATGCCCGCCGCACTGCGGAAGGTGGTGACCCGTGGGACATGCTGACACCCTGCTCGCCATGGGCGGCGCCTTCCTGGCCGCCGCCGTCTTCGCCCGCCTCGGCAGGCGGATCGGCCTGCCGACCATCCCGCTGTTCATGCTCGCCGGCATCCTGCTCGGCCCCCACACCCCAGGCCCGGTCCTGGTCGAGGACCCGCACGACTTCGAGATGCTCTCCGCGCTCGGGCTGGTGCTCCTGCTGTTCTACCTGGGCCTGGAGTTCCACCTCGACGATCTCAAAAGCGGCGGCAGGCGCCTGCTGGCCGCGGGCGGAACCTACCTGCTGCTGAATGTCGGCACGGGTCTGGGATTCGGATTCGCCCTGGGATGGGGAGCACGGGAGGCCCTGGTCCTCGCTGGCGTCCTGGGCATCTCCTCCTCCGCGATCGTCACCAAGATCCTCGTCGACCTCGGCCGCATCGCTCGCCCCGAGACCCGACTCATCCTGGGGGTCACCGTCGTCGAGGACATCTTCCTCGCCCTGTACCTTGCCGCGCTCCAGCCCGTCCTCGGCGGCGCCCAGGGCATCGCGGACACGATCCTCCAGGCGGCCAAGGCGTTCGCATTCCTGATGGTGCTGGCCATCGCGGCCCGCTACGGCACCCGCCTGATCGGGCGCCTGATCGCGGTGCGCGACAACGAACTGCTGGTCATCAGTTTTCTCGGCGCCGCGATCCTCATCGCCGGCGTCTCCGAGGTCCTCGGGGTGGTCGACGCCATCGGCGCCTTCATGGTCGGCCTGATCCTCGCTGGAACCCCCTCCGCTCCGCGGATCCGTGAACTGGTGCATCCGCTGCGCGACGCCTTCGCCGCGATCTTCTTCTTCGCCTTCGGCCTGGCCATCAACCCAGCAGACATCGCCTCCGTCGCCGTACCGGTCGCCGCCGCCGTCGCACTGACCATCGCCATGAACGTGGCCGCGGGACTGTGGGCAGCACGCCTGTACCGCTACGGCCCTCAGCCCGCCGCGAACATCGCCACCACGCTCCTCGGGCGTGGCGAGTTCGCGCTGATCCTGGCCGCCATGGCCGCCAGCGCCGGACTCGACGGCCGCCTCGCCCCGTTCATCGCCAGCTACGTCCTCGTCCTCGCCGTCCTCGGCCCCATCGTCGCCGGGCGCGCGCACCTGCTCGCCCGCGCCCTGCACGCCGCACACTCCCTGCTGCCCGGCGGCCGAGCCTGCCACCCCACGGCCGCCGTCCCGCACGCCGACCAGGCACCGGACCCGCCCGACACCACCGCTTCCCGTTCCACCAGCGACAACACTCCGCCGGCCTCGTCCGCCCTGTCCGCGGAAGCGGAGCGATAGCGCCAGCCCCGAACGGGGCAATGCCGCCAGCCGACGGCCACACGCAGGCACCATGCGCGAGACCGCCCCAACTACGGGGTCCCCGTGGCCGGGAAGGCGCGCCGGTGCGCGTGCATCAACTGCTCCCAGCCGTTGCCGGTGCGGTCCCGCGGTGACAGGCGGTTCTGCTCCACGCGGTGCAAGGCCGCCGCACGGCGGTGGCGCCGCCACCAGGTCGAGGCCGGCAGCGGCCTCCTGAGGGTCCTGGCAGAACACACCCGGGGGCTGCGGGCCGCGGTCGACGGTGAAGGTGAAGAACGAGCAGCAGCCGCTCT
Organism: Streptomyces sp. NPDC002619; assembly: GCF_042889305.1. Lineage (NCBI taxonomy): Bacteria > Bacillati > Actinomycetota > Actinomycetes > Kitasatosporales > Streptomycetaceae > Streptomyces > Streptomyces sp. NPDC002619. Next base: position 7,305 of record NZ_JBIAQV010000046.1, read on the forward strand.
CGCGGGCCACGAGGTCGCGCACGGTCTCCGCCGCGCGCTTCCTGCCGGTGCGCATCAGTTCCAGACGCAGCCGCTCCGGCCGGGAGGAGCCGGCCAGTCGCTCGGCGAACAGCGTGTCGAACTCCGCGACCCGCAGCGGCTGCTCGGTGGTGGGGCGTTCCGCATGTCGTACTACTGGGCCGTCGTCGTGCCCCACGCGTTGCTGCCGATGACGCCGCCGAGCGAGCACTCGCCGGGCGGTGACGGTTCGGATCCGAACTTCAGGCCGGTCGCCGCACACCGACTACTGCATGGCCGCGGGCGGGAGAGGCTGCTCCGCCCAGATGGTCTTGCCTGGGTGTCGTGGCGAGTACCCCGGCCGATGGGCCAGGAGGCTCACCATCGCAAGGCCGCGTCCTCCCTCGTCGGTCTCGGCGGCGCGGCGGACCTGGGGCGTGGCGGTGCTGCTGTCGGAGACCTCGCAGATGAGGGACTGGCTGTGGAGCAGGCGGAGTCGGATCGGCCCTCGTGCATGGCGGGCGGCGTTGGTGGCCAGTTCGCTCACGAGCAGTTCGTCGCGCCGCAGGCGGTGGCCTCCCAGCGGCTGACGGCATTCGCCGACGGGGTCCGGCGCCGTATCGAGGAGGAGACCCGGGCCTTGGCCGCGGACCTGCGGTGCTGTGAGCGGACCGCGTCCGGATCACGCCGGTCTGTACCGAGATGAGGAGGAAAGTGATGCCGCATACCGTGGAGTGGAAGGTTCACCTCTACCTTTTCGAGGACGAGGGAACGACGAAGGCACGTGTGGTGCTGGACACCCCAGCCAGGGCGCTCACCGGCCACAGGGCCGCGCGCTGCAACCCCGTGGACACGGATGTGCCGGAGATCGGTGACGAACTGGCGGCGGGCAGGGCCATGTGCGACCTCGGCCGGCAGCTGGTGGATGCCGGCGAGCGTGACATCGACGGCATGGGCGCACCGGCGACCGGGCCAGGTACGCGCCCGACGGCGGGATGGCCCGGGTGACCGACCGCGGCGCAGCGACCGAACCTCGCGGATGCCCGGCGGGGCGGGCGCGCCGACGCAGCGCAAACAAGGAGGACGACCGATGACACTTCCCGTCCGACGCAGCAGGGGCGCTCTCCCGGTGTGGGACCCCTTCCGCGAACTCGAAGATCTGCACACCCGGATGGACCGGCTCATGCAGTCCGCCTTCCCCGGTGGCGGTGAGTTCGGCGCGGCCGAGGGGTGGGCGCCCCTGGCCGATGTCGAGTACACCGAGGACGCCTACCTGGTGGAGCTGGAGCTTCCCGGTGTGGGCAAGGACCAGATCACCGTGGAGGTCACCGCCTCCGAGCTCGATGTCCACGGCGAGATCAGGGAGAAGGAACGCACCGGCGTGGTTCGGCGGCACACCCGCCACATCGGGCAGTTCGACTACCGCACGAGTCTGCCGCCGGATTCCGACACCGAGCACATCAGTGCCGAGCTGACCAACGGAGTCCTCACCGTGCGTGTCCCGAAGGCCGAGCAGGCCAGGCCGCACCACATCGAGATCGCCGGCTGAGCCGGAAGCGGGACCCGTTGCCGAGGGCCGTGCGGGCCACGGCAAGCCGACGTCCTTGATTCCGTCCGCGAAGGGCCGCCGGTCCTGCCGTCGGCCCTTCGCCCGATCCCGGTCCGGCGATGCCTTATGGACCGGTGGGGGAAGTCCGTGAGTCGTCGGTCCGGTACGCGATGTGCTCGGCGACCGAGACCACGCCGTCGACGCTCCTGCGTTCGGTACAACTGCGTCACCGTGCTGCCAGAACCCGGTCGCTCCACGGTCGAGCCGCATCAGCGCTGCCCTCTCCTTGTGAGGAAAGCCTCCCACGGCGAGATCATTTGTCAGACACGGCCTAGCAGTGTGCCCGGAGTGCGGCCACGAATGGGTTCCCGCCGAGGCCGGTGCCGAGAGCGGCGACTTCGCCGGGGAGCGCGTCGTCAAGGACGCCGTCGGCAACCTGCTGCAGGGCGGCGACACCGTGGTCGTCGTCAAGGCGCTCAAGGTCAAGGGCAGTCCCTCGGGGATCAAGGCCGGCACCAAGGTGCGCAACATCCGGCTGTCGACGGGGTGGACGGCCACGACATCGACTGCAAGATCGACGGCTTCGGGGCGATGCAGCTCAAGTCGAGCGTGGTCAAGAAAGCCTGACCCCGAGACGGGCGCCCCCCTGCACGGAGGGGTGACCAGGGCTGTAGCAGGATGCCGAATTGCATAATTTCGCAATTGGTTAGATGCTTTGTTGGCTGTGCTTGCAGGTAGCCGCGGGCACAGCCTTTCGCGTCCGCCCCCGGGTGGGGCTCGTAGGGGAAGCCGAGGAGTCGTGTCCATTCCGCTGTACCAGGCCAAGGCCGAGTTCTTCCGGATGCTGGGGCATCCGGTCCGGATACGGGTGCTGGAGCTGCTGCAGGACGGGCCGACGCCGGTACGGGACTTGCTCACCGCCATCGAGGTGGAGCCCGCCGGCCTGTCGCAGCAGCTGGCGGTGCTGCGCCGCTCGGGCATCGTCACGTCGACGCGGCAGGGTTCGACCGTCGTCTACGAGCTGGCCGGCGGAGACGTGGCCGACCTGATGAAGGCGGCGCGCCGGATCCTGACCGAGATGCTGACCGGGCGGAACGAGCTGCTGGCCGAGCTGCGGGAAGCCGAGGTCGTCGCGCGATGACCACGGCATTCGGCCGGGTGTGGGCCCGGATCGCCGCCCTGCTGCCCGGCCGCACCGATCTGGCGGAGATACGGCGTGACCCGCGCCGGGACCTGCTGGCCGGCCTGACCGTCGCCGTCGTCGCCCTGCCGCTCGCGCTGGGCTTCGGCGTCTCCTCGGGGCTCGGCGCGGAGGCGGGCCTGGCGACCGCGGTGGTCGCCGGTGTCCTCGCCGCGGTCTTCGGCGGCTCGAATCTGCAGGTGTCCGGCCCGACCGGCGCGATGACGGTGGTACTCGTACCGATCGTGGGCCAGTACGGGCCGGCCGGGGTGCTCACCGTCGGCCTCATGGCGGGCGTCATGCTCGTCGGCCTGGCGGCACTGCGGGCCGGCAAGTACATGCAGTACGTGCCCGCCCCCGTCGTCGAGGGCTTCACTCTCGGCATCGCCTGCGTGATCGGCCTGCAGCAGATCCCGAACGCCCTTGGCGTGACCAAGCCCGAGGGCGATCGCGTCCTGGTGGTGACGTGGCGAGCGGTCGAGGAGTTCGCCAAGGCCCCGAACTGGACGGCGGTCGGCTTCGCGATCGCGGTGGCCGTCGCCATGCTGCTCGGCGCCCGGTGGCGGCCGACCGTCCCGTTCTCCATCCTGGCCGTGATCGCTGCGACGGTCGTGGCCGAGCTCGCGCACCTGGACACGGCGAAGCCGATCGGCGATCTGCCGTCCGGGCTGCCCGTGCCGTCGCTGTCCTTCCTCGACCTTGGCTCACTCGGCACCCTGCTCGCCCCGGCCGTGGCGGTCGCCGCCCTGGCCGCGCTCGAATCGCTGCTGTCGGCGTCGGTGGCCGACGGCATGACGGTCGGCCAGCGGCACGACCCGGACCGCGAGCTCTTCGGTCAGGGCCTGGCCAACATCGCTGCCCCGCTGTTCGGCGGTGTCCCGGCGACCGGCGCGATCGCCCGCACCGCCGTCAACGTGCGCACCGGCGCGAGCTCCCGGCTGGCCGCACTCACCCACGCCGCCGTCCTGGCCGTGATCGTCTTCGCGGCGGCACCCCTCGTCTCGAAGATCCCGCTGGCCGCCCTGGCGGGCGTCCTGCTGGCCACGGCGATCCGCATGGTCGAGGTCGGCTCGCTGCGGGCGATGGCCAAGGCGACCCGCTCGGACGCGCTCATACTCGTCCTCACCGCGGCCGCCACGCTCGCCCTCGACCTCGTCTACGCGGTCATCATCGGCCTGGTCGTGGCGGGCGCGCTCGCCCTGCGCGCCGTCGCCAAGCAGGCCCGCTTCGACCAGGTGCCCCTCGACAGGGGCGACCACAGCGCCGAGGAACACGCGCTGCTGGCCGAGCACATCGTGGCGTACCGCATCGACGGCCCGCTGTTCTTCGCCGCCGCGCACCGCTTCCTGCTGGAGTTGACCGAGGTGGCCGACGTCCGGGTCGTCATCCTGCGCATGTCCCGGGTCTCCACGATGGACGCCACCGGGGCGCTGGTCCTCAAGGACGCGGTGGAGAAACTTCACCGGCGCGGCATCCTCGTGCTCGCCTCGGGCATACGCCCGAGCCAGCTCCAGGTCCTCGACTCCGTGGGCGCCCTGGAGCTGCTGCGCCACGAGGGCCGGGAGTACGCCACCACCCCCGAGGCGATCCGGGGCGCGCGCGATCACCTGGAGAAGGCCGGGGTCCTGCCCGCCGTCCCGGCCCAGCCGGCCACAGCCACCAGCGAGGAAGCAGTCCGATGAGTACCCGTCCCGCCGTACTGCGTATGACCGAGGTCTCCGGTCCGGAGGCCGTGTGGCTGCTGGAGGGCAGCAGCCTGGGGCGGCTGGTGTACGTGCAGCGCGAGCAGGCCGTTGTCCGTCCCGCTCGGCACGTGTGGGAGTTCGGCAGCCTGATCGTCCGCACACCCACCCCAGCCGCGGCGGTGTCTGTGTCCGCGACGTACCAGGTGGACGAGGTGGGCGCTGTGACAGGTACCGGCTGGACCGTCACCGCTTCCGGGCCCGCCGACGCGATCACCGATCCGGACGAGGCCGCCCACTACAAACGCACCCTGCCCGGCTGGGTCCACGGTCCGCACGACACACTCGTCCGCATCCGCCCGCAGACCGTGACCGGCTTCCGCTTCGCCCAGGGTACGGAGGGCTGATGTCCACCCAGCTAGAAGCCCTGCCCTACCGGCACGTGGTCACGCTGCCCGCCGAGCCGTCGGCCGTCCGGATAGCCCGCGAGGCGGCCGAACAGGCACTGGTGGAGTGGGGGATTGGCCTGCGCCACCCAACCGTGGACCCGGCCCTGCTGATCGTCAGCGAGCTGGTCACCAACAGCGTGCGGCACGCTGCGGTCCTCTCCCCACAGGTCACGGTGATCTACGCGGCAGGCCCGGACTGCCTCGCCTTCGCCGTCCACGACCGCCACCCCTACCAGCCCGCGCTGTACGGGGCCGTCACGGGAACCGGGGCCGGGGGGCTGGGCACCGTCATGGAGCTGGTCCTCGGTCTGGGCGGTACGGCCGTCGTCCGCGCGGATGCCGATGGCGGCGGTAAGAGCATCTGGATCACCCTCCCCCTCTGAATCCAACCGGGCCGCACGGCAAGGAAGTCCACCACCATGACCATCGACTGGCGCTACACCGCCGAGGAGAACCTCGGCATCCTCTCCGTCGCCGGATACCTCGGCCCCGACGCCGTCCGCCGCTTCACCGGCGCGGTCGGCTGGGCGCTGGTGCGCGGCACCGGCCCGGTCATCGTCGATCTGACCGAGCTGCGTAGCTGGTCGGCCGAGGGACAGCTGGCGATCATCGACGCCGCCCGCCGCCTCGCCCAGGCAGGCCGTGGTCTGGAGCTGGCCGCCATTCCCGCCGACGGGTCTCTCGTCCCCGCCGGGGGCTGCCCGCCCATCCCGGTCCATGCCGACCTGGCTGCCGCGCTTGCCGCGCACGACTCAGAGCACGGGGAACAGGTGGAGGGGCGTCACGAGTGGCGCACCACGGGGTGGCCGGATGGAGATGAGCCGGGCAACTGACCTCGCCGGCTCTCACCCCGAGGCGAAGGCACCGTCGCCGTCCCGTACGGGCACGAGGGCGGAAGCGTCCTCCTCGGTGGCGATCGCCACGTCCTCGACGAAACCCATCGCGGCCAGCTGACGGCCGGAGGCGCTGGTGGCGACCGCGTGGGCGAGGTCGGCGGTGCCTTCGTAGCACGCCTTCGCGGCGGCGGCCTCCGTGGACAGCGGGCCCGCGCCCTGGGAGTACAGGTCGCAGATGAGGGCTCCGGCGCCGAGCAGGTCTTCCGCAGCGGGGCGCAGGCTGCCGTCCGGCCACAACTCGCCTGCAGCGATCACCGCGCCGGGGTGTTCGGGAGTGCCGTAGCCCCGCGCAGTGAGCCAGTTGCCGGCCGCGGTGATGTTGCGCAGGCAGGCGCCGACCACCCGCACAGCGGGCGGGGCGGCGGCCGCGATCGCGGCGCCGTTCGGCGACGGCAGCACCAGACGGGCCACGAAGGGGGCGGCACACAGGTGGGCGGGCGACAACGACCAGGGTGTGTCCGACGTGACGGCGTGGCGATGAACGGCCAGCCGGCCGCCCGATTGCCGGGCATACGCCGCAGCGGCCTGGGCGGCGCCGGTTTGTTCGACCTCGGTCGCGGGCCCGCCCGGCCACCAGAAGGGAAGGACACGGATCCCCCCTGTCGACGGCCACACTCACCGCCGTGGTGAACGACAGCACGTCCACAGCGACCAGACAGGCCGCCTCGCCCGCGAGATGGCTCGCACCTGAAGGACCCCACTCGAAGCGGATTCCGCTGCCTGACTGAACGTCCCAGTCACCCATTACGTCTCTCCCCCGCTTACCTGCCGTGCATGGGTTCAGTCGCGCTTGGTGTCCTGCGTCGACTGCGCACCACTGCCGCCCAGCGACAACCTCAACAGGCGGCTGTTGCCACAGCGCGGGCAGGCGCCGCCCGGGCCGACGGCGGTGGGGCGGCACTTGAGGCGGCAGGCGGGGCACTTGAGCCAGGTGACGCCGAAACCGCGCAGCGGCGTGATCCTCACGCGAACCTCCCTCACACGACCTCAGGAATTGCTAATATTAGCAATTCCTGAGGTCGTCACCGCTGGATTCGGCGGTACTCGTCCCCGGTGCGGATTCGGCCTGGCCGGTGCCGCAGGCGAGGATGGGCCGCATGTTCTTGACGAGTGAGTGGATGCGATACGCCAAGGCCCGGCCGGTGGGGCCGTGCTGCTGTACCGGGGAGGCGACGGCACGGTGAGTACGCCGCTGTACCAGCTGAAGGCCGAGTTCTTCAAAACCCTCGGCCACCCGGCCCGCATCCGCGTCCTGGAGCTGCTGAGCGAGCGCGAGCACGCGGTCGCGGAGATGCTGCCGGAGGTGGGCATCGAGCCGGCGCATCTGTCCCAGCAGCTGGCCGTGCTGCGGCGGGCGAACCTGGTCGTGACCCGCAAGGAGGGCTCGACCGTGTACTACTCGCTGACCAGCCCGCACATCGCAGAGCTGCTCAGGGTCGCCCGCACCATCCTGTCCGGCGTGCTCGCCGGGCAGGCAGAACTGCTCGCCGACCTGCAGGCGGCCCAGACACAGGCGAAACCGCCGTCCTAGCGACGGCCCTCAATCGGCAGCCGCCTCCTGGGAGTTGACAGCGCTCTGTGACATCGGGAGAGGAGGCGCTGGAGTGTGAGCAGGGGGGCGTTGGCGAGGGCGCCGATGGTGTGGAGGCCGTGGCGGGTCAGGAGGTCGGCGGTGGCGGGGCCGATGCCGGGCAGGGCGCGGACGGGGCGGGGGTTGAGGAAGGCGGCGATCGCGTCTGGGGTGGGTTCGATGATGGTAATGCGGCCGGGTGGGGTGGCGTAGGCGGCCATGGCGGCGATCAGGATGGAGTTGCCGCCACTGATGGTGGTCTGCGTGCCGTACAGCGCGGCGGCTCGGAGGGCGATGAGCTGGGCCAGGTCGCGGGGGTGGCGGTCGAAGTAGCGCAAGGCGCCTGTTGCGTCGAGGTCGGCGGCGGCCGGGGGCTGGGCCTGCCAGCGGGGGGTGCCCCTATGTCCTTCGTCAAGCCCGACGAGAGGATGGGCGTCATGACAGATGGCGACCAGGGGCGGGACAAGATGGGGCGCACTGCGGTGCACCATGCCGCGGCGCACGGTGACGTTGCCGGGCTGCGCGAGCTGTTGGCGGGTGGGGAGGATCCGGACGCTGTGGACACGGCGGGTTGGACCCCGTTGCACTTCGCCGCGCAGGCCCAGGACCCATTGGCCGCCGAGATGCTCCTGCCGGCGGGCGCGTTGGTGGACGTGGGCGATCAGCATGGTGGCACCGCCTTGTGGCGGGCCGTGTTCAGCTTCCGGGGCGAGGGCGCCACGCTGCGCGTGCTGCTGGAGGCCGGCGCTGATCTTGACCGGGAGAACTCGCACGGAGTGAGCCCGCGCGGCCTGGCCGGCAAGATCGCGAACTATGACGTGGCGGCCCACCTGCCTTGTGGTGAGGGATCCACGTAGTAAGCGCTGGCCTGCCTTCCGGCCTGGTCAGGCGACGGATGCTGGTCGTGATTCGTAGAAGGTGCCGTCGCGGAGCATGGCGAACAGGACGTCGACCCGGCGTCTGGCCAGGCAGAGGAGTGCTTGGGCGTGGCGCTTTCCCTGGCTGATCTTCTTGTCGTAGTAGGACCGGGAGGCTGGGTCGTTGAGCGAGGCGAACGCGGCCAGGAAGAATGCCCGTTTCAGCTGCTTGTTGCCGCGGCGGGACGGTTGCTCTCCGCGTATGGAGGAGCCGGAGTTGCGGGTCGCGGGGGCGAGGCCGGCGTAGGAGGCGAGGTGGGCGGCGGTTGGGAACGCATTTGCGTCGCCGACGTCTATCAGGATCCGAGCGCCGGTCCTGGTGCCGATGCCGGGCATGGAGGTGAGGAGCTTCGAGAGCGGGTGCTCGTCCAGCAGCTCTTGGATCCGCTTCTCCAGGAGCTTGCGCTGGTCGAAGACGGCTCGCAGGGAGCCGGCCAGGCTAGGCACGATCAGGGCGGCCGCGTCGGTGCCCGGCACGACGACGGTCTGCTCGTCGAGCGCGGTGTGGAGGTCCTCGACCAGGCGCTCGGCCATGCGCGGGGCCTTTGGCCGGGCGATGCTGAGCAGGCGGCGGCGTCCGGCCTTGCGCAGAGCGGCCGGTGAGCCGAACTGTTCTAGCAGTGCGAGGACGGCCGGGTGGTCGAGTCTTGGCCCCAGCACGCGCTCCAGGTGCGGGTGGATCTGGGTGAGGAGGCCGCGCAATCGGTTGGCGATGCGGGTCGCCTCGCCGGCCAGGTCGTCGTCGAAGCCGACGATCATCTCCAACTCGGCGATAGTCTCGTCGGTGAGCTCGATGGCGCGAAGGGTGTGTGTCATGGTGCGGGCGGCGTCCGCGATGATCGCGGCGTCGCGGGCGTCGGTCTTGGCCTCGCCGGGGTAGAGGTCGGCGATCCGGCGCATCGTCAGGCCGGGCAGGTAGGCGACGCGGCATCCGGCATCCGGCATCCCGGGCGACCGCGAGCGGCAGGGCGCCGATGGATGCCAGCTGGTCGACCACGACCAGGACGGTGCCGTGCTTGGCGGTGAGCTTGTCCAGCATGGCCCGCATCTTGGGTTCGCTGTTCGGCAGCCGCTTGTCGAAGACCCGTTTGCCGGCCAGGGGCAGGGCGGTCCCGTGGTGCTCGCCCTTGCCGACGTCCAGGCCGAGGAAGACGTCCACATCGCCGGTGTCGATCACGCTGGTCCCTTACGAGGTCGTGCTGTCCCGGCCTCGTTGGTGTGGCACCAGTCGCCGGCATCCACGTTACGAAGACCCTCCCAGCGAGCTGGTGGTCCTGCCCCTATCAGCGGTCTACCGATGCCTCCGGCCCGGTGACACCACCCCCCAGATCATGCGAACTACAGGGGGGAACAGTCATGCCGAGCCGGAGGCCGGGAGCCCCGTTGCGGGGCCACGAAGAAGGTAACGGGAGATCGTGTCGAGGACGGTCAGGAGCTGGTGGTAGAGGTCCTCATTGCCGCCGTGGTGGAAGTGGATGCGCAGGATGGCGCGCTCGTGGGTCATGGTGCTCACCCGGCGCTTCCGGGGTTCTCCAGATACCTCAGAGTGTCTCGGTTTCCTGCTGCGGACGGGTTCGTCACCATGGGCCGCGAGACGCACGCCGTTCGCAGCAGCATGACTATCCGCCTCCCAGCGCTTCGAGGGCTGCCGATGCACCTCTGAGATCAATATATCGAACATAAATCGAACATCGCGAGGTGAGTGAGGACTGCCCTTGTGCGACGGAGCACGCCAGATTGCGAGTGGAGCACGCCAACCTGCGAGTCGTATGGCCGTGGCACTCCGTGATACCGGTTCGCTGGACGGTCGTTGGAAACCCGCCTTGGAAGGTCCGTGCGGAAGTTAGGCTCCACCCATGTCCGAGCCCGTCCCCGATCCTCGTCTGAAGTCTCTGATCAACAAGCTCCGGCCGGGTTCCGTGAGGAGTGTGACGGTCGCAGGGTTCGACGGAGCGGACGTCCTTGTTCTCCTTGGGGAGTCGGGCGAGGAAGGTAGCGAAGTCGGCCGAATTTCCCGGCATGAGGTGTCGATCCGTCGCACCAACCATCCGTCCGAGATCTTCACGGTCGGCCAGCAGATCGAAGCCGAGGAGATTGGACGCTGGCGAGGGCAGCTGAACCTCTCGGCCCGTGCCTGCGAGAATCCGGAGCTACGCGCTTTCCTGGTGGCCATTCAGCCTGGACAGATCGTTTCCGGGACCGTGTCGGGGGTTCACAACTTCGGGGTCTTCGTTCATCTCGACGGCGAGCCCCAAGGGCTCTGCACTGGGTTCATTCGCGTGCCCGACCTGACGTGGGACTGGATCACTCACCCCTCGGAAGCAGCTGAGGTCGGCCAGCGGATCACCGGTGAGGTGATCATGTCTGAGACGCGCAGCGCCCAAGTCACGATCTCCTTGAAGGCCCTCCTGGAAGACCCCCTCGTCCGGTTCGCTGATCAGACTGGTCATGTCCTCAACGGGACTGTCACGAAGATCGTCCCGTTCGGCGTGTTCGTGCGACTCGGCCCCGGCATCGAGGGGCTTCTGCACGTCTCCGAGATGACCGACTCGCCAGTCGAAAGCCCAGCCCAACTCGTCAGCGAGGGAGACCAGATCACGGTGCGGGTTGCGGAAGTCGACCTTCAGCGACACCGCGTCAGGCTCCGCGCCCATGACTCCTGAGTCCGGGTCGCCACGCCGAACTCGCAACCTATCGTGCCCCGCCCTCGCGAACCATCGCGCTCCCCGAAGCCTGGGACCAGCTCACTCCTTACGATCACTCGCAAACAACCGTGGTCCGTCACACCTTGACATTCGAGCCACTGCGACTGAGCGTCTTGTAGGGCAGCGGGTCGGGAGGGGCTCCTGCCCGAGGCAGTGTCGGAACCCGTCACTAGGCTCCAGTGCCATGACCAGTGATCTCGGGTTCACCTGCTCGTGCTGCGGTGCCCACCACTCTGAGCTGCCGATGACCTACTCGGCCGAGGCCCCGGCTGTGTGGGATCCGACGTTCGCCGACGCCGACGACTGCCTGCTTTCCTCGGACCAGTGCGTGGTTCATACGCAGCACTACTTCGTGAAGGGCATGATCGAGATACCAATCGTCGGTAGCGACGAGGTGTTCTCCTGGGGTGTCTGGGTGTCGCTCAGCCGCGAGAACTACTCCCGCTCAGCGGACCTGTGGGACACGCTCGGCCGGGAGGCCGAGAAGCCGTACTTCGGCTGGCTGACCACTGATCTGCCGGTCTATTCGCCCACGACGCTCAATCTCAAGACCCACGTCCACACCCGCCCGGTTGGCGCGCGCCCCTACGTCGAACTGGAGCCCACCGACCATCCCCTCGCCGTCGAACAGCGCGCAGGGATCACCATGGACCGCGTGCGAGAGATCGCGGAGGCCGTGTTCCACTCCGGCAGCAGCGAGGAGCAGTGATGGCCGGCACATCGATGTCGTCGATCCCGGTCGCGCCTTCCGGCTTGAGCCGCAGAGCCCAGAGGTTCGTCGAAATGGACGGCATCCGTGTTCCGATGCAGGGCATCCAGCGCCACCGCGACGCCTGGGTCGGGCGCGGGATTCCCGCAGCGGAGATCGACCGGGCCATGGAATTTCAGGACCGCTGGGGCGGCCTTGCCCTGCCGCCGGCTCCGTTCTACGAGGGCGGCCCGCGCATCCTGGGCGCCGACTATCCCGAGGGCTCGGCGACGGAGGGCTGGTCGTTCCCGGCCGGGAGCGGGCGGGTGTCCATGGCCTACGGATTCATGATCGGACCTGAAGGCGAGTTCGGGATTGATGCCAACCGCTGGACGCCCCTGCACTCCAACACGGACGGATGGGTGGAGTCCTTGGCGCTCGCCGCCCATGCCGGACGCTGGGCCAAGACCGTCACCAAGATCAGGGGCAAGGCCGTCGAGTCCCTGGACCTCGGCGGGTACGAGCCGGTACCTGAAGTGCAGGGCCTGACCGACACGTGGTGGCGAGGCGAGGGCTCGCTGATCGCCCTCTACCACGGCGAAGCTGTTGGCCTTGACGCACCTCAATGCCTTGAGGCTCACCTCTACGGAGGCCTCGACGAGTGGGGCGTCCACGGCGGCTAGTGCTGTGACCGGATAGGTTCGCCGGGTTCACAGACGGGGAGTGGGCCCTGGCGGGCACAGGGAGGCGGGCGATGAGTGACAACTACCTGACGGTGATTCCGGCTGATCCGTACTGGCAGCCCGGTAGGGAGGCGGCGGATCGTGCTGCTGCCGTGCTGTCCGGGATGCTTCCCGACGACGAAGCCCGCCGTGGTCTGGAAGCCAAGTGGCACGACAGCGTTGAGATGGTCTTCTGCGGTGCCAACCTGGGGAGGATCTCCTGCCCGCACTGGGCCTGCCTGACGGCGGGTTTGTCGTCGCCGCGTCTCGCGTCCGCCGGCACGAGGACACGCACCAGGTCCAGGTCTTCGACGCGCTCGGCCGCGAGACCTCGTCCTTCTCCGTCGGGGACGCCATCGAGCACCTGCTCGTGGACGAGGCCGGCCAGATCTGGGTCGGGCACTTCGACGAGAACCCGATCGGGATCCACCGCTGGAGCTCCACAGGTCGGCACACCTGGACGTCAGACGACGCGGGCATCCCCGGTCTCTTCGACTGCTATGCCCTGAACGTGTCGGGCACCGCCGCCTGGGCGTGCCCCTACACGGACTTCCCGCTCGTCGAGATACGCCCCGACCGCACCGATCGGCCCGTAAGGGTGTGGGCGAACCGCGTGCGGGGCTCCCACGCGGTGGCCGTCCACGGTGAGCGAGTCGCCTTCTACGGCGGCTACGGCGAGGAGCGGAACCGACTCGCCCACGGAGAGATCAGTGAAACATCCGTCGAGCCAACGAACGTCGGCCTGCTCACCCTGCCCGATGGCTCTGCCCCCGGCCGCCGGCGGGTTGTCGGCCTAGGAAGCAGGATCTACGTCCAGGCCGAACCGTTCACCACCTGGGGCGTGTTCGACCTCAGCAGCTGATACCCAGCACTGGAAAGGCCATTTCTAACGCTGGCATCCCATCTGACCGCGCAGGGAGTAACGTGCCGCCGTCCTTCGTCTACCGGATCACCAAGTACGACCCCGCCGACCGTGACGAACACGGTCACTACACCGGTGCCGAGGAGGCGGTCAGTGACCATGGGCCGGTCGAAGCCGCGTACCTCGCGGCGATCGCCGCCTTCGCGGACGCCTCGGGCATCGATCGGCTGGAGATCCGCGAGCCCGCAGTCACCGGGTTCGTCCACTTCGGCGTGGAGCCGTCGGATGGGAGACATGGCCTCGACGGGCTCTTCCCGCCCGACCTCTCCGGCTACCACGACGGGGCCGAGGTCTCCCTTCCGGTCGCTCTGGAGCTGGTCCGGGTCATGCTCCGCGACCAAGGTGCCTGGTGCCGTTTGGAGGCAGGGGACGTGTTCACCGTGCATGTCGGGTGGGACCAGTACGTGTATGTGAGCAGCGACCGGCTCTGCGCGGACGCCGTGGCCCGTACACGGGAACTCGGTCTCTACCCGGAACCGATGGCGACCTCCCCCTACGCGGCGGAGTTGGAGGAGCCGGACGTGACGGAGGCGGCCGACGAGGGGTTCTGGGAGCGCGTGCGCACCGTGCTGGCCTCACAGAAGGCAGTGCTCCTGGAGGAGGGCTACGTCCGCAACGCTGCACGCTTCCACCGCCTCACGCCGCAGAACCTCGACGCGGTGCGTACCGGTCTCAGCCCCCGCGCGCTGCTGACCGTCTGGCCTGACCTGAACGCCGATGTCGGCGCGGTCCTCGCCATGCTGCCAGAGGAGGGATCCGCGGAGTTCGTCTGGGAGACACAGGACGGGACGATCAGACACGCGGTCGTCGACGACACCGAGTACCAAGAGCTCGCCACCCTGGTGGCCGGCGCCCGGGCGGCCTGCGCCCTGCCCATGTACCTCGACGAACGCCACCCGCTTCTTTGCGCCGCCCTGCCCGACAGCGACGGCGTGCTGCGCGCCCGGTGGTGACCCCGTTCACGCCGGGTTGCCACAGACCGGCAGCTCGACTGACCCGGCGTCTGTGTCCTGAACCTTGCTGCGGCAGTTTCCTCTTCGGCCGTTTGTCCGTTGAACGGAATGTCGGATGATGGGGCCGCTCTCGGGGGTCTTGTGCAGTTGTTCTTCGCGGACCAGCGCCGGGTCTGGAAGGTGGGTGCGGTCGCGGGTCGGAGCTAGGCAGAGCTGAGCGAGCTCTTCGAGCGGCGCCGACTCCCCCGGGGCACCCCGATCCTGCTCGATGACACGATGCGTCCGGTCGAACCGCTGACCAGTTGGTTCCGGGCGATGGGGCTCGCGGGCCGCGATGCGAAGACTATGAAGGCCTACGCGTACACCGCGTTGATGTTGTTCAACTTCCTGGCCACCCGTAGCCGCGATTTCGCCTCGGCGAGCGAGGCGGACCTGCTGGAGTTTCGGTTGTGGCGGCGGGAGCAAGCCGAGGAGACGGTCGGACAGGCCGCTTGGGATCGTGATGCGGCGGCACTCGGCCAGCTCTACGACTTCCTGGTCCAGCGCGGTCAGGTCCCTGGGCGGCCTTGGCGCCCCACCGGCCGTACGGCCTCGCTGGGCAGCGGCGTCAGCCGTGACCTGCGTGTGCGCCACATGGAACTCGAGCAGTACCTGTTCTGCCGTGACGTTGGATTCGGGGGGCTGCGGCCGGACGCCAGCCTGGATGGGTGCACGGTCACCCGCGTGATCAAGGACATGGATCCTGAGCTGCGGCGCATCACCGTGCTGGAGACCGGGGACGGTCTGGATCCGCTCGCGGTATTCCTCGGGCAAAGCGGGGCGATGTTGTCGTTCTCCGGCTGGGACCGGGTGCGCTGGCGGGCCTGGGAACGGATGCAGCAGTGGTCGAGCGACCGGGAGGCCCCGGTCCTTCCGCGGCACTGCTGGTGCTATCACGATCTGCGGCACACGTTCGCCTTGCGGCTTCTCATCTACCTCACCCGTGAGGCCCGTGACGACATCAAGGCCCGGCAGCTGCCGATGGCGACGTTACTGGACCACATGACCGGCAACCCGCTGCTGGTCGTGCAGCGCCGCCTCGGCCACGCCCATCCCAGCACGACCTACCGCTATATCCGCTATCTCAAGGACCCGATGCGGGAGGTCGACGACGCGTTCCGGAACTGGGACGCGGCCGGTGGGGCCTCGTACATCGCCATCGCCCGTCACCTGTTGAACCTGGAGGAACCGGGTGCCCCGCAGAGGTGAGTACCGAGGAGGCTTTCCGCTTCCGGCTACGGCAGCATCGCCGAGCACGGCGCCGCGGATCGGCGTGCGCCAGGCAGTGTCGCTGGACACGGGGCGGCGCCCGGTCACCGTGACCTTCGACCCGAGCGGATATGCGTGCTCGCACCTGGCCGCTGAACTCGCGGATGAGTGGGTGGAGTTGATGGCAGCTGCCGTGCTGTCGACGGGAGCATGCCGCGGGTTCCGCAAGGCCATCAGCGACTTCTGCACGTACCTGGACTCGGCGGAGCCGAGAGCCGCAGAGGCCTCGTTGGCGGCGGTCGAACCCGATCTGCACGGTGCGGTCACGGAGTGGATCCGGCTGCTGCCGACCGCCTACCGAGCAGGTTCGCCGAGCCCGGCCTGGCTCGCCAGCCGGCTTCGGCAGTTGATCGCCCGTCGTATCGCCCACCCGGACCGCCCGGTGGCCGGACACCTGCATGGCTGGGTGAAGGGTGCGCTCGGCGTGAGCAAGGGGCAGTGCGTCGAAGTCGACGAGTTCAGTCGGGCCGACAAGAAGCAGATCATCCAGGCAGCTTGGGCAGCCCGGCGTGCGACCGAGGAGAGGATCATGAAGGGTTGGGCTCTCGCGGCCGTGGGGCGCGACCCGCGGGTCGACGGGTGGGCGGAGCCGGCCAACCTGCTGTGGGCCCTGGCTCACGGGGTGTGGACCTGCGAGGACATCGCGGAGCGCCTCCCGCCCCCCTGCGCAATGGTCGGCGCCGCTGCGCGAGCTCCTCCCGCCCGGCACCCTGCCGCAGCACACTTTCAACTGCCTGCTGCGGCACCTGGTCGGCATGCTCTACCCGCACAACCTCGACCTGCACAGCTATCGGATCCTGCTGATGGCAGCAACCGGCCGTACGTCGGAGGAAGTCGTGGCCCTGCACGAGGATGACATCGAGTACGGCCCCCGCAGTGTGCTGATCGACTTTACGAAGCAGCGAGCTCGGACCACACGCCGTAGCGCGTACAGCACACCGGCTCAGAAGGAAGATCGGGTGCTGCATCCCAGCAACCCCCGCCTGGATGTCGCCGAGGTGACCCGTTCCCTGCTGGCCCTGGCCCGTCCGCTAGCCGAACGCTCCGCCACCACGCCGGTCCCGCTCTTCCTGCGCGCCGCGGTCAGCCACCACACGATGACCGTGCAGTCCTTCCGCGGGACCGGCTCGGGACTGCGGCTCACCGACTGGCTGAACATCCACAACGTCCGCATCGACGGGCCGGCGGACATCCGCCGGCTGCGGAAGTCCGGCAAGGTTGAGAAGGCCCTGACCTTCAAGGGCCGCATCAGCGACATCGCCGACGACCACACCGAGGAGACGTTCCGCCGCAGCTACGCCCACGGCACCACGCTGCGCGTCATCGCAGGCCAGGTCATCACCACGGCCCAGCAGCACTGGCTGTCCAAGGCCCTCGCGGGCCCGGTCGTCCTCGACCAAGAACAGTCCCTCCAGGATCCGGACGCCGAAGCGGCACTGGGGCTATCGGCGCAGGACATCGAGCAGCTGCGAGCCGGTGAACTCGACATGGCGTCTCCAGTTGCCGCGACCCCTTCACTTCCCCGTTCGGGCGCCCGGGTCAGATGTGCCCGGTCGCCCCGACCCGCTGCCTGGAATGCCGCAATGCGTTCATCCTGCCGTCCAACCTTCCTCAACTTCTGCTGTTCGCCGCCCATCTGGAACAGCTGCGTCACCGGCTCGCCCCGCGCCACTTTCACGCTTTGTGGGGGCAGAGCCAGGCCAACCTCACCGAAGTTCTCGGCCTGCGTACCGGCGCCGAGATCTCCCGGGCGCGCCAGCGCATCGCCGACGAGGGCCTGACGCTGCAGCTCCCCATCTCCTCGCAGGCGGAGTTCGACGTATGAGCGGCCAGCCGGCCCCATCCGGCCGCCCCAGCGTCTTCGCGGACGACGAACCGGTCCTGCAGTCCCTGCCGTTGCTGCCCAGGGCACGTCCACCCTTGTTCGGGGAGATGCAGACCTGGGACTTCAACGACGTACTGCGCCGCCCTGCCCGGCTCGTGCCCGGGCAATGGCGTCTGACGCTCATGCAGCTCACCGAGGTGCAGAACCTTCTCGCCCGCGAGCTGGCAATGATCGAGTTCAACCCACGCCATCCCAAGATCCTGGCCCGAGGGCTCCATCTGCAGCCTCGTCCACGCAAGGTCGGCACGGTACAGCGGCACGTCGGCATCCTGCGCGCACTGGCTACGTTCGGAGCTGGCGAAGGCCTGCCCGAGGACTTCGGCCAATGGTCAACAGCCGACTTCCACCGCTACCTCACCGACCGCCGCGAACACCTTGACCTGACCGCGGTCCGGCCCCACATCCTGACCATCAAGCTGCTGCACCGACTGGCGCCCGCGCTCACGCATGGCGGGCTCACCGCGGACCCGTGGCCGGGACAGACCGGTGCTCAGGTGCTCGAGCTGTCGCGCAACAGGCCGCTACGAACGCCCGTCATCCCGCCGCAGACCTGGTTTCCCCTCATCCACTCTGCCTGGACATATATCGACACCTTCGGTCCTGACATCCTGCGAGCCCGCACCTACTGGCGAGACCTTCAAGCAACCGCCCGTCCAGTCCCTCTATCCGAGGCACGCCAGCTGTGCGAGAAGTGGCTGGCCGACCCCTCCCACCGCATTCCGGTGTGGCTGGCGAACGACATGACGCGGAACAAGAACGCCACCACGACCGTGAACTGGTCCGTGCTGGCCACGATGATCGGCGTCGCGCAGCCCACCACCGTGTTCGCCGCAACCGCACCGCACGGACGCCAACTGCGCGCGCGTGTCAAGGAACTGGCCGCCGAGGGGCGTACGCAGAGTGGTCTGCTCTGCGACCTCACCCAGGTCGACCGGCCGGACGGCACCGCGGGGCCTTGGTGCATGAGCCTCTATCCGCAGCGCCTTTGGATCGAGTTCACAGCGCTGCGCAATGCGGCTCTGGCGTTCGTCACCGCGCTGTCGATGATGCGGGACAGCGAGGTCCGGGAAATCCTCAAGGACTCGGTCGTCGAGCACTACGGCAGCCCGGCGGTGAAGTCGACCCTGCACAAACTCAACCCCAACCTGCCCGTCAAGCACTGGTGGATCATCAAGCCGGTCGCCCAGGCCATCCAGACGGCCGCCGAGCTCTCCGTACACGACACGCTTGCCTTTGCCTCGGTACAGGCCAAGTCGCCCATCGCCCACCTGGACAGCTGCCAGGCGATCACGAGCTTCCTTCAGCACGTCAATCGCCACCGGGACATCACCGGTCTGCCGGGCATTCCCGAGCAGAAGCTGAGCCCTCACATGTTCCGACGCACCATGGCCATGCTCACCCGGGACTTCCCCGGATCGGAGATCGCCGTCGGAATGCAGCTCAAACACGCCGCAACGCGCGCACTCGCCAACACCACCACCCAGGGCTACACCGAACCATCCCCGGCCTGGGCCAGCCACCTCACCACCGCCATCAGCGAGCGCCGCTTCGAGCAGCTCAAGGAACTCTTCGACGCCGACGGACGAGGCGAGAACATCGGCTACGGCCCGGGCGCTGACCAGCTCCGCGGCGCCTTCGCCACCGTACGAACCCAGGCCGAACACCTCCGCGCCAACCAGAAAGCCCAGCGCGGAGATCTCCGGGTCGAGTACGGCCTCCTCCGCCAAGTCCACCTCACCGTGCGCTTCGGCAAGCTCAACCACTGCACGATGGACGAAGCCAACCCCGTCGGCGCCAAATGCCTCGAGGACGCCGTTGTTCCCCAAGGACATCAAGGCCCTCTCATCGACCGGTGCCAACCCGCCCGCTGCGCCCGCAGCATCATCGCCCCCGCGCACCTGCCGATCTGGACCGCCGAGCGAGCTTCCATCAAGGATCTGCTGGCCACCCCCAAGCTCCCGGCCAATCGCCGCAAGCAACTGGCCGAGCAACTCAACGAAGTCGAGCGCGTCCTGCGAAGGACCACCTCATGACCTCAGCCGAGCGTCCGAGCGTCTCACCGCGCACAGAACGCACCCTGCGCGACGCCATGGAACGGCTCTTCGCCGGCCGCCCAGCCCGCACCGACGGAAAACTCACCAAGAACAACCTCTGGCGGGAAGCCGGCGTCAGCCGCGCCACCATGAACCGCGCCACGAACGTGCTGGCCGACTGGGACAACCGCATCGGGCACAGCCCAGCCCGTGCCCAAGACCGCAAGCAGGCCGAGACCATCACCGCACTACGCCAGCATCTCCGAAAAGCCCGGACAGACCGCGACCGTCTCCAGGACCAAGTCGACGCCGCAGCAACCGTCATCGCCGCCCTGTACGCCGAGAACGCGGCTCTCCGTGAGCAGATCTCGAACCAGTCGGCGATCGTCGTACCTCTTACGCCACGACGGTGACCCCGCTCGTCATCAAGCTCAGCCGGAGATGCGCCCGCTGTCTCGTGAGACATCTAAAGATCTGGAGAACCGGGGCTGGTGTGGCCGAGTTTGGTGAGGTCGGCGGCGCGCTGCCCGGCGGGCTGGAGGTCGGCCCAGGGGTGCAGGGCGGCGCCGGTTTCGTGGGTGATGGTGCGGTGCGGTTCGGTGCGCGGGGCTGGGGGGACGTGAGGGTCGGCGCCGAGGAGGCGCTGGACGGCTTCGGGTCCGTGGTCGCGGCGGGCGGTGGCGAGGTGCTCGAGGTCCCAGGCCATCTGTCCGGTGACGGTAGGGCGTGGACCTCGTCGTCATCAAGGAGTTGTTGGGCCACGCACACATCGGCGTCACCGCCGGCGTCTACGCCCACGTCCGACTCCGACTCCGACTCCGACTCCAACGCCAACGCCGACGCCAAGCCATCGACACTCTGAACGACGCTCTCCGCCCAACCGTCGGCGGCCCTGACGCCCAGCCGGACCCGGCAACCGTCCGCTGACGTTGCCGTCACCGTTGCCGTCAAACAGCCCAGCGGCCCCCGCCGTGAATTCGACGGGGGCTGCTGATAGTCCTGCTGAACGCGCTGGCGCCCTGGTGAACTATCTCCCTACGCGAAGTCCCTCACGCGCCAGGAATTCAAGGAAGCCGGTCGCCGCAAATTGCACTTGGCCATCCTCGTGATCCCAGAAATCAACCTGGTTGGCGCAGCGGCCCTCGTGGACCGCGAAGCCCCACCAGTCACCTGTGCCGACCGGGGCCACAGCGACAAAGCTGCCATCCTTGAACTCGGCTACATTCACCCTTCTCAGGTCATCCTCCTGAGCATCAGGAGCAACGACTGGCAGAAGGTCGAGAAACAGGAACATTCCTCCACCGTGGCGCTTCATGAACTCCCTGTATTCGCTAGGGAGCTGCACCCGGAGAGATTCCTCTACCTCCAATAGTTCGGCTTCGGAAGCCACCCGGGACTCAAATACGTCAAAGCCTTCTGGACTGCTCAGACCAGCGCGTTTTGCACGAGCCGCAGACAAGTGGACTTCAAACTCTTCAAACTCCACGATTTCACCTAACCGATCAACCGGGCCAGTTGTCGAACCAGTGTTCCGGGCTGTACGTACCCCAGCCCTGCTCCTGCGACCGATACCACCAGTGCAGCTGGGTGTCTTCCCTCCGCATGTCCCCCGTAACGCCGCGATTATGCGGATTATTGCGATGAAGATTCGTTCCGGCGCCTCGGTGAAAATTCTGATCCAGCTCGTGGATCGCCGATCCGGGCATCTGGTCTCCATGGTGAAGCTCGATCCGATCCCCAATCTGATTTGGGCGAAGCCCAAGCGAGCCCCTAATAATGTCGGAACGAGTCCAAGGTCCGGAATTTCGGATTGGCGTGTCTGCTGGTCCAGCATCCGTACCGGGTCTGCAAATGCATTGCACCCCAGGAGGAGTGTCCCCGCAGTTATGAACAAGGACCGGAGTAGAGCCCGCCAGCACATAGTACGTGTGGTACTCGACCCTGCTCTACCTGCGTTTTCGCTGGTGAGCGGTTCCCGTGGTTGTGCGGGTTTTTTTTACCGTTGACGGTAAAGCTCCCCACACACCGAAGTGGCCTCACCGGAAAAAACTCCGGCGGGACGACTCTGATTTCTTCTACGGAACTCAGAGATCAAGCGTTGGAAGCATTCGAGATCAATCTGTGCGGCGAAAAGGACCGAATCGAGAAGGCGTCATAGCATTACCCTCATCCTCATGCCATTCACAGTGCGTTGCCCCGTAGCGCTTCAAAACGGCTTCACAGGCTCTGACCTGGGAGGTTGCCCCTTGATCAACTCGCCCTGTGGTTTAGATTGGAGACGGCTTGCCGCCGCTCGATCCTGGCGGCGGGGAAGGGGATGATGTTCGGGTCGTCGAGGGGGGCGAGTTGATCTCGGCCTTGGTGCGGCCGGTGTCGGTTGAAGTGGGTGGCGTACTCGTGGAGGATCTTTTGCGCGTGACCGCGGTCGTAGATCAGGAGCCGGTCTGTGCATTCCTCCCGCGCGGACCGGACGAAGCGTTCGGCGTGAGGGTTGCGGTTCGGGCTTCTCGTGGGAATCTTGGTCACGGCGATGTTTTCGCTGGCGAAGACGGCATCGAACGCGGCGGTGAACTTGGTGTCGCGGTCGCGGATGAGGTGGGTGAACTCGGCGGCGCAGTCGCCGAGTTGCCACAGGAGTTGCCGGGCTTGCTGGGTCGCCCAGGCGGCGGTGGGGTGGGCGGTGACGCCGAGGATATGAACGGTGCGGGTGTGGACCTCCATAACGAACAAGGCGTATAGACGCTGCAGTCCGATGGAGTCGACGTGGAAGAAGTCCGTTGCGAGCAGGCCGCTGGCTTGGGCTTTCAGGAATGCCGCCCACTCGCCTCGGGTCGACTGGTGTCGCGGTGCGGGTCCGAGGCCGGCCTGACGCAGGACGCGGCGGATGGTGGCTGCGCTGACCTTGTGGCCGAGGCGGCGCATTTCGCCGTGGACGCGGCGGGCGCCCCAACGGGGGTTCTCAACGCCGAGCCGGATGATCAGGTCGCGCAGCTCGTCGGATATCGGTGGCCGTCCCGGCGATCGGGGCTGGGTCCACTTCTGCTTGACCAGGTGCTGGTGCCAGGCGAGCAGGGTGCGCGGGGAGACGATCCGGTGGTCGCGCAGGATCCGCGGCAGCAGCCGGGCCAGGGCTGCGAACAGGGCGCGGTCCGGCCAGGTCGGCTTCGGGGCGTCGACCTGCCGACGCAGCACTGCGACCTCGTGCCGAAGGATCAGTATCTCGGCGTTCTTGGCGGCGGAGGATCGGCACAGCAGGACAAGCCAGGTGAAGATCCGAATGGCGAGTAGGTAGATCATCCGTACGAGCACAAGTTCCGATGATGCCGGACGGTCGTCCGGTCGGGCGCATCGGACCAGGTCAGCAGGGGTGAAGGGGTTTTGAAGCAGTACGGGGCAAATGGGGTCGGCGGCGCCTTGGAGGAGCAGGAACAGCATGGTGATGTCCTGCGGACCGGCGGCAGGCGAGCGCTCCCGGTAGCGCTCAGGCGACTGGGTGGAGGAGCCGATCAGGACTCCGAAAAGTAGGATCCGAATCCTTTGTTCCCCCGGCGGGAAGGGCTTCCAGGTCCAGTTCCGGAAACAGCAGGGCCGCGCAGGCGTACATGTCGGTGGTGACCAGGAACGCCGCAGCGGTGAAGCCACTGCCGCGGCAACCGCGGATCGCCAGTCGGCTGCGATCAGCCACTCCCTCGTCAGCAAGAGTCTGCGGCGCCGCGACACGGTCCTCCATGTCGACGGCGCCCCACTGCTCCCACAGCCGTTCGCGATACGCGCGGCCACAGCCGGGCATCCCACCGCAGTTGACGTCTGCCACGCCGATGTCGCGCGAGGTGAAATGGGCAATTTCGAGGTTCTGGCCTCAGTTTCGGATGCTGTTGGTGATCTTCGCTCGATCGAGTGAAGATCACCAACAGCATCCATTCCGTGACGGCCAGGATCGTGGTTGGAGTTCTGCAGGCCCGAAGGCCAGCACCTGATCCCGGGACGGCCGCTCTCCAGCGCATTCCGTACCGCCTTCAATGCCCCGGCGAGGCCCCGACGACCGCTCGTTCAGGGTGCGTTGGCGCTTGCCGTACACGCCTCCTGCCCGCTTGCGGCAGTCCGGGTACCGGTCTGGACGTGCGCAGTGAACACCGCCTCATCGACCGGCTGCTGGTTATCCTGGGCCTGCCCGCGCCCGGGGTTGCCGCACGAGGCCTTGCCGAACCTCAGTCGCCTGCGAAGAAGTCGAGGTAGGCCTGGGCCAGGGTGGTCGGGTTCTCGAGCGCGATGTTGTGTCCGGATGCGAGGATGACGACGCCGCGGACGTCGCGGGCCACTTGCGCGAGCTGTCTGGATACTTCGTCGCCGAGATAGTTCTGAGCGCCGACGGCCAGGACCGGGCAGCTGATCGGGTCGGCGTAATGCGGGCGGTTCTGTTCGGCGTCGGTCTGGCGGGCTCGGTACATCTCCAGGATGGCCTTGGTGCCGCCCGGCTGCTCGGCCGAGTGCACGATGTCGTCGATGTCCTCCTCGGTCAGCGCGCTGGGGTCCCACATCTGACGTCTGGCGTAGTACGTCCAGAAAGGCCGTTCCCGTCCGGCCAGCAGCAGTTCGGGCATGTGCGGCAGGCTGAAGAAGCTGAAGTGCCAGCCGGTGCGGCCGTCGTCGGCGGCGAGTGAGGGGTCTTGTTCGCCGCCCGGCAGTCCAGGGCTGGCCGGCAATCCCGGCAGGAGCGTTTCCTGGAAGACCAGTTGCTGCACCCGGGGCCGGTGGAAGGCGGCGACCGCGTAGGCGATGGCCGCCCCCCAGTCCTCGCCGGCGACGCGGAACTGGTCGAAGCCCAGGTGGGTGGCCAGTTCGGCGACGTCGCCGGCCATGGTGGCGGTGTCGTAGCCGGTCAGGGGACGCTGGGAGCCGCCGGCGCCTCGGTTGTCGACCGCGATGACGGTGTAGTGCGGGGTCAGCAGGGGCACGACGTGGCGCCAGTACGACATGGTCTTCGGTACGCCGTGCACCAGGAACACCGGCTCGCCGGCGCCGCCGATCGCGTAGTGGATCTCCACACCGTTGACTTTGGGCTTTCCGTGTGTGAGCCGGACTCCGGCGTGGTCAGTGAGGTTCATCTCGGCGACCTCCTTCTTGTCTTCGGCCATGCGGGCGCCGACCGAGTGGCGGATCTTCCGGGGCGGCATCTCTGTTCTGCAGTTGGCCCGGCGTCCACGGTCGGCGTGGAAGTTTCACCCGCTACAACCGCGCCTTCGTTGCCGCTGATGTCGCCTGCGTCGCACCTGTCTCAGATGGAGCCCATCTGACGATCAGATGGTCGCGGCATGGGCGCACCGGCGGCCGCGCCACTTCTGGGTCGACAGGGCTGCGTTGGCCAACAGGCGCCGGGTCAGCTGCCCGCGGGGTGAATACGCAGCAGCTGATCGGCGAACTGCCGGGCTGCCGGGCTGGTCTCGCCCGCCGAGGGCAGCATCAGGTAGATGTGCCTTTCCAGATGCACGCCCTCGACCGCGATCAGCCGCAGAACGCTGTCCGGTGCGGTCAGCACCGGGTACTGCAGGCCGACTGGAGCGAAGCCGATACCGACGCCTGCGCTGACCAGTTCGAGGAACAGTTCCCAGTCGCCGACCTCACAGACGACGCGGCGTTGTATTCCTTCGCCGGTGAACGCGGCGTCACTCAACAGGCGGGCCGTCCACTCCGGGGGTACCTCGACGAACCGCTCGTCGGCCAGTTGTCCGATGTTGACCTCGGTGCGCTCCGCCAGGCGATGATCGGCGCGGCAGACGAGGTGCAGCGGCTCTCGCGCCAGGCGGGTCATCCGGACGCCCGGGACCTGGCTGACCGCGGGTCCGATCACGCAATCCAGTTCTCCGGCCTCGAGCATCGAGATCATCGTCAGCGCGGGCGCGTACTGCAGGCGCAGGTCGATGCCGGGATGATCGCGAGTGAACTCGCCGAGATAGGAAGCGAACGGCACCAGATGCTGAGCGGAGAGCGAGACGCCGAGGCGCAGTGTGCCGATGAGCACGTCACGGGTGTGATGTACGGCCTCTTCCGCCTGCGCGGCGCTGGTCACGGTCCGGCGGGCCGGGCCCACCAGAGCCTCGCCGGCCGCAGTGAGCCGGACGGGCCTGGTCCCGCGGACGTAGAGGGCCGTACCGAGTTCGCGTTCGAGGGCCTGGAGCGAGTTCGACAGGCCTGACTGCACGATGAGTTCGCGCTTGGCGGCGCGAGTGACGCTGCGTTCCTCGACCAACGCCAGGAAGTGACGTAGCTGTCTGAGTTCCATCGGCCACCGCCTCTAGGCCTGAACTGCAGCACATCTGGACAGTTCCATCTGCCAGACAGATGCAGTCTATCTGTGCGCGCTGCCGCCGGACCGCCATCGAAGTTCCGGCGGGCGTGGTTGACGCCGACGAACCAGTAAGGAACACCGCCAGGACAGGGGATTCGCCCATGGCAGACCACCCGAAGAATGACGCCACGCCTCGGCACGCTGCGAGCGGCTCACAACGGACCGCGTTTGTCGTCTCGCTGATCTGCGCCGCCCAGTTCGTGCTGCAACTGGACTTCAGCATCGTGAACGTGGCGCTGCCGTCGATCCAGCGGGAGCTGGGCATGCCCGCAGCGGAGTTGCAGTGGATCGTCACCGGGTACGCGCTTGCGTTCGGATCGCTGCTGCTTGCGGGCGGCCGCCTGGCGGACCTGCTCGGCAGGCGGCAGGTCCTGGCCCTGGGCCTGGCCCTGTTCGGGATCGCGTCGCTGGCCTGCGGGCTCGCCCAGTGGCCGATCATGCTGATCATCGCCCGGATTGTGCAGGGCGCGGCCGGGGCGATGGCCTCCCCGGCCGCGCTGTCGCTGCTGACGACGACCAATGCAGAAGGGGCCGCCCGTAACCGGGCGCTGGCGATGTGGCAAGCCACCACCGCGGCGGGCGCGACCGCCGGGATCGTGGCCGGCGGGCTGCTCACCCAGTACCTCGGCTGGCGGGCGGTGTTCCTGATCAACCCGCCGGTCATCGCCATCATGCTCGCGCTGGTACCGCGACTGCCGGCCGCGAAGCGGTCCGGCAGTCGCGGCAGCGTCGATGTGCGCGGGGCGCTGCTGGTGACCACCGGCATCGCCGCGCTGATCTTCGGACTCAGCAGCGGGCAGCAGCACGGCTTCACCGCGCCCGCCACCCTCGTCACTCTCGCCCTGGCCGTGTTTCTGACCACGGGATTTGTGTTCGCCGAGAAGCGGTCCGCGGCACCCATGCTGCCTCTGTCGATCCTGGCGGAGCCGGCCCGGCGGGCCGCGATCGCGGCAATGCTGCTGATCGGCGCCATCCTGGCCGGCTACGTCTACTTCGCCTCGCTCTACCTGCAGAAGGTGCTGGGGTTCAGCCCGGTGGCGACCGGCCTGGCGCTGGTCCCGTCGACCGCCACCGTCGTGCTCGTCTCCACCCTCGGCACCCGTCGGCTGCTGGCCCGGTTCAGCATCAGGGGCCTCCTGCTTGCCGGGCTGGCCAGCATGGGCGCCGGACAGCTGTGGCTTGCCCAGATCACCGCCGGGGCCAGCTACCCCGCAGCGGTGCTGCCCGGCCTGGTGCTGACCGCGGCCGGGGTCGGGCTCGCCCTGCCGACCGCGTCGATCGCGATCACCAGCGGAGTCCGGGCCGGCGACCAGGGACTGGCCGGGGCTCTGTTCACCACCAGCCAGCAGACCGGCGCCGCGGTCGGCCTCGCGATTCTCGCCACCGCCGCTGCGGCCGCCTCTGGCCACAGCAGCTCTCTGGTGGACGGCTACCGCCTGTCGTTCCTCATCGCGACCGGTCTCGCAGTCCTCGCCGCGATCATCGTCGCGCTCCAGCTCAGCTCGAAACCCCACCGCGTTGAAGCCGAGCACCAGCACGCCGACGGACCGCCAGCCGCGCCGACCGAGGCACAGCTCGACAAGAAGTGACAGGTGCAACGGCAGCCTGACCGGCAGCGTCTGCCCGGCGAGATGTTCGCGGGGCCAGGGGCGTGTCATCGATTCGGAGTGCGACGCGGGCTCGGCTGTGGATGAGGGATCCGTCATCAAGGTCGACGCCCCCCACACCTCCACTCCGCGAACAGTCGCATCACCGAGGTTGGTGCCATCTGGCAGCCTGGCTTCGCAGACAGAGGCGATCTGGCCGGCCCGCTCGGATGTCCGCCGGACCGAAAGGAAGACCCGAATGGACAATTCAACGCCAGCGGTGACCGACCGGGCACCGATATCCGACAGCTCGCAGCATCCGCCGGATGCAGCTATAGCGCCGTCTTTGAGCACCACGAACTGTTCGTGAAGGAACTGAGGGTGGTAGTGCCGTGAGGCGGTTGAACGCGTTGATGAGTTCGTGCCGCCAGGGCCAGGTCGCGGCGATCCGCAGGCGAAGGCGGCGGCCGCCGCGAGTGATGCGGGCGGTTGCGTGGAGCAGCCGGTAGCGCAGCTTCTTTGGCTCGGCGGTGGCCAACTCTCCTTGCAGCAGCAGGGTCTGGGTCCAGGCGAGCAGGTCGGTGGCGGCGAGGGACAGCTCCAACCACGCTTGGTTGAGGGGGAAGTGGCGGGAGGGGAAGCGGCCGAAGCCGGTGGTCTTTCCGCAGCGGATGCGGTCCTCGACGCGTGCGTGCGCGCGGTGACGGACCTCCAGGTGCTGCAGCGAGCTTTCGCCGTAGGGGGTGTCGGTCAGGAAGACCTGGTGGCGCATGCCCTCGTCGAGGTCGAACAGGGACAGTTGGGCGCCGGGGTGCGGGCGTTCGCGGCGGACGATGATCCGGGTGCCGTCGGGGTAGCCGTCCAGGTCGAGCATGCCGGTCAGCTCGGCGACCTCGGCGCCGACGCGCAGGGTGCCGTCCTGCTCCAGCGCGGGGTGCCAGACCTCATCGGGCAGGGCGCGGATCGCGCGGCGGACCGGCTCGGTGACGGGATGTCCGACCGAGAAGGATGTGTGGACGCCTCGGGCGCGCAGGGCCCGCAGGTGAGCCAGGAACGCTTTGGCTCCTCCGGCGCTGTCAGTGCGGACGAGGATGGGGGTGCCGTGGCGGCGGTCGTCGGGGATCTGGGCGAGCGCCGCATCGAGGACGGTGATGTGGTCGGCGGCGGTGTTGGCGCCGGCGTTGCCTGGCCGCAGCAGTCCGGCCAGGGCTTCGCCGGTGTTGTCCAGGAAGCACAACAGCGGGTGATAGCCGAAGCGCCGCTTGTAGGTGGGTGCGGCCTGCTCTTTCTCGGAGTGGCAGGTGACCAGGGTGGCGTCCATATCAATGACCAGCCCGGGCAGGTCCCGCCCGCCGGCCTGGGCTGCGGGTATGCCGCTGTCCGTCTCGGTGGCCTGCAGCCAGGCGACCTCGCGTGCTGCAGCTCGGGCCGTGCGCAGTGCTGCCAGTGCCGTGTGGTCGATGCCGGCCAGGAGGCGCCAGGCGGTCGGGGTAGAGGCCACTGGGCCGAAGACGTCGGCCTGGTCGCGCAGTAGGGCCAAGTCGGCGATGGTTTCGCCGCCGTCGGCGAGCATCACCGCCACGTCCACCGCGATCCTGCCCGGGTTGTGTCCGGTGCCGCGTGGCCGCAGGCGGCGCAGCGCGTCGGTGAACGCGGCGGTCAGGCCGGTCGCGTCAGCGAGATCGGCCAGCAGACGGGACCCGGCATGGCTGACCACCCCGTGGCCGTCAGCCGAGACGATGAGCTTGGGGCGCGCCCCGGTAGTGTGCACGCAGAAAGTGCCTTCCTGCTGGGATGACAGAGACCTTCGACAAGCCTCATCTTCCCAGCTCAGAGGGCACTTTCGCGTTTCGGATCAAGATCCGGACACCGCGGCAAGTGAAACGCACAGGCTAGGGCATTCCGGGAGGGACGGGCTCCGCGGTACCGCGCCGCGCCACGAACACGAACTCCCTGCCCGGCCGGTCGGGTGCGTCGCGTACGTCCTCGACGACGAAGCCGTGCTCGTGCAAGTCCCGCTCGATCTCCGTACGTTCGCGGAAGCGGAGTGTCGATTCCGAGGTCAGTACGTCCCCGTCCGCAGCGAACACGTGCGTACCCCGGAAGCTCACCAGCGGCAGGCTCACGTCCGTCAGCTCGGCCCAGGTCTCGACGTGGCCGACGCCCGGGATGTCCGTCATGCGGTACGTGGTCTCGCGCGTCCACTCCGCCCACTCCTCCCACACGCGCTGCGCTGGATCGCGCGTCTCGAAGACAAGCCGCCCGCCGGGCCGCAGCGCCTCGTACGCGCCGCGCAGCGTCGTACGCCACGCCTGCGGATCGGCGATCGCCTGGGCGACGTTCCCGGTCATCGTCACCAGGTCGATCTGCATGGGTGGCAGGTCCCCCGCGTCGCCGTCGAGCCAGCGCACCCGCTCCGCGCCCGGCTTGCCACGCGCGACGTCGACGGACGCCCGCGCGGGATCGATCCCGGTGACCGTAATCCCGCGCTCGGCGAGCAGCAGCGCGAACACGCCCGTACCGCACCCGATGTCCAGCACGGACCGCGCGCCGAACTCCTCCGCCATCGCGAGATACGCGTCGAGATCGCTGCGGTCCGGATCGAGTGGGTCGTAGATGGCGGCGAGGCGCGGATGCCCGAAAGTTGCG
This sequence comes from Streptomyces sp. NPDC002619, assembly GCF_042889305.1. Lineage (NCBI taxonomy): Bacteria > Bacillati > Actinomycetota > Actinomycetes > Kitasatosporales > Streptomycetaceae > Streptomyces > Streptomyces sp. NPDC002619. Next base: position 37,342 of record NZ_JBIAQV010000046.1, read on the forward strand.
TCAACCATGGAGGCGAACGTATGTGGCCCCGAGCCCGCGCGGCCACTGCTTTTGCGGGTTACGGCGCCAAGCGGGCGCGGCGAAGTGCGCCGCTGATCCCGGCGCCCCTATCGGGCACGGCCGTACCGAAGCGAACCTCGGCCAGGCCGTTTAGGAGTTGTCTTCAAATGTCACGCCCACATCAGGAGCGAGGCGAGGGTGACGGCCGCTTGGTAGGACTCGGCGGTCTTGTCGTAGCGGGTCGCGATGCCACGCCACTGCTTGAGGCGGTTGAAGCACCGTTCAAGGAGCAAGCCGCAGTGCTGACATAGGCGAAGGCTGGATGGGGAATGCCCCGGTCATAGGGGTTGATGCCCTGTTGGCGCTGGTCGGAACGGTCCGGCGGCTTCGGGAGGGACAGGGCGAGGCAGACGAGGGGGGTGGGTCGCGATGGCTGGAGAAGACACGGCCGTGCCCCCCAGTCCGGAACCGCGTCAGCGGGTCCGCCGAGGTGGGAGTCCTTCCCGGAGGTGAACCGGGTGGTGGTGCAGCGCTTACTGGGCCTGCTGGTGGAGCGGATGGCGACGGCGATGCCGCCCAAGGGCTCGGGCGGGGGTGTGGATGATGACGGCGGTGGGGCTGTCGTGGGAGCGCCTGGAGGGCAAGGTCCAGCCCTGGCACCGTGACCGGTTCGCGGCAGTGTATGTCCGGCAGTCCATTGCCGGGCAGGTGAAGGACCATCAGGAGTCCACGCGGCTGCAGTACGCCCTGGTCGAGCGGGCGGTCGCGTTGGGGTGGCCGTCGTCGCGGGTGCTGGTGATCGACGAGGATCTCGGGCACTCCGCGTCCGGGATCGATGCGCGGCCCGGCTTCCAACGCCTGGTCTCCGAGGTCGGGTTGGACCACGTGGGGATCGTGCTGGGCATCGAGATGTCCCGGCTGGCTCGCAGTGGCCGCGAGTGGCAGGAACTACTTGAACTGTGCGCCCTGGCGGGGGCTCTGCTCGGTGACCCGGACGGCGTCTATGACCCCAGCGATCACAACGACAGGCTGCTGCTGGGCCTGAAGGGAACGATCAGCGAGGCGGAACTGTGTGCGGCGCCAGCGGTCAGCGATCGATGCTGGTCATGTTCGCCTCGTCGTGGCGCTCGCCCGCGATGACGCATCATGTGGAGTGCGTGGCGATCCTTGAACCTGTCGCGAAGGGTTCCCGCCCAGACCGCAAAGCGCTCCCCGGAGTTCGCCGACGCCTACCAGCGCATCGCCCGACGCCGCGGCAAGAAGATCGCCACCACCGCCATTGCCCGCAAACTCCTCACCCGCGCCTGGCACCTCCTGCGCGAGCAGGCCGACACCCCGCACGGCAGGAAGCGCCGATGACTACAGAAGCCCACCACACCTCCCGCCAGGCGGCGGAGCACCGACTCCGGGTGCGCTCGCAAAACCGCATGAGCAGGCCCTGCCGCGCTCGATGACCTGACTGAGCAGCCCGGATCCCCGGACCACGGTCATGGCGCCACAGCCCGTCGGGCCACGGTGCCGAATGGGTGCATGTGAGATCTCTGAGATGACCACGCGCGCTCCGGGGGACGAGACAACCGTCGTCGTATCCAATCGCCTGGAACAGCTCCCACGCCGCAGCGCAAACACAAACGCCGCAGGCCAGGGACCGTACGCCCTTGACAGGGCCGGCCCTCATGGGTGCGGTCATGAGCATGGTCGGCCGGCAAAACGACACGGTCATGAAGGTGCAGGGGACGGTTCAAGCCCTGGTGCTACTGGGGCTGCTCGGGCGCTTGCGCATGTTCGGTCGTGCAGTCTTCGATCCAGCGGGCGATAACACTTGTGTGTGGGCGTCACAGCTTCGGGGCCGCCGATCAGTCAGAGCCGCTCGCAGGCCCGGCCGGCCCATGGTGGGTGAAGCCCGGCGCAACGCCGTCGAGGTCGCCCTTGACAGCCCGAGGCTACGGCGAGATCGAGATGAGGAGTAGCTTCTCGAAGTCGATCCGGGCTTCGGTCTCACCCGTCGCATCCTGTGCCGATGCGGGCGAGCACGGCCGCACTGGTGTCCCGTCCCGAGACGATGTGCATCGCCCGGGCCCTGGCCACCGGGAACGCCAGCGGCTGCGCGGCGCCTGGCAGCACAGCGATGACCAGATGTCCCTGGCCCCTGCTGCCCGCTGACGGGCGGCCCACGTTCCAGGCCCCGTTGTCTTGAGCGGGCCCTTCTCATGCCCCCTTGACCGGGCCCTGAAAGGCCAAACGCATGAAGCCCGACTTCAGCAACGACCCCGAGACCGCAGCGATTTACCGCCCGCGTGGCAACGGCAGTTCGGCCCAGACACACTTGCCGTTCGGCGTCTCCCGGGAACCGAAACGGGAGGCGAGCGTAGCGACGATCGCCAGACCACGGCCGTCCTCGTCGGTCGGTCCGGCGCTGCGCGCCCGCAGCGTGTTGAGGCTGCGGTCGAAGACCTCGCACACCAGCACCTGGTGGCGGATCAGGCGCAGCTGCACCGGGCCCACCGCGTGGAGCACGGCGTTCGCGAGCAGTTCGCCGATGATCTGCTCGGCGGCGGGCACGAGCCGTTCCAGCCCCCAATCCGCCAGCGTCCGCACGGCCGCGGCGCGGACGCTGGCGACGGCCGCGGCGTCGGCGGCCAGCTCCCACCCCATGACCTGCTCCGGACCGAGCGAGCGGGTCCGCGCCAGAAGCACCGCGACATCGTCGGACTGCTCTCCGGTCGTAATGGTGCCGACGACCGCGGAGCACAGGTCCTCCAACGGGGCCCCCGGCCGCTGGGTGAGGGCGCAGCACAGACGGTTCAGCCCGAAGTCGATGTCGCGGTCACGGGTCTCGATGAGACCGTCCGTGTAGAGGACGAGCACGCTTCCCTCGCTCAGCTCGTGCTCCACGGCCTCGAAGGTCCGAGTGCCCACGCCTAGCGGCGCCCCCGGGGGGACGTCGAGCAGCGTGACGGCACCCGAGGGGTCGACGAGCACAGGCGGCGGGTGGCCGGCCCGCGCCGCGGTGCACCGATGACTGACCGGGTCGTAGACGATATACAGGCAGGTGGCCCCCATGATCGTGGTGGGCATGGTCTGAGCTTCGACTTCCTCCGCCGCGAGACGGGCGAGCAGGTCGTCGAGGTTGGCCAGCACCCCGGCGGGGGGCAGGTCCAGCGCGGCGAGAGTGATCATCGCGGTGCGGACCCGACCCATGCTCGCCGCGGCGTTGAGGCCGTGGCCGACGACGTCGCCGACCACCAGGGCAACCCGGGCGCTGGACAGCTGGATCACGTCGAACCAGTCGCCACCAACGCCACCCCGCGTGTCCGACGGCAGGTAGCGCCACACCACGTGCACGGCGCTCCCGCCGCTCAGATGGCGCGGCAGCAAGTCGCGCTGCAGCGTCAGGGCTGCGGTGTGCTCGCGGGCGTAGCGGCGTGCGTTGTCCAGACTCAATGCCGCCCGGCTGACCAGTTCCTCCGCGACCAAGCGATCGTTCTCGTCGAACGGCACCGGATTCTCCGTACGGACGAGAACCGCGACGCCCAGGATCTCGCCGCGGGCGTGGATCGGCACGATCAGCAGGCTGCGCATACCGAGGGTGATGATTCTCTCGCGCCGTCGCGGGTCGTGATCCAGCCACGTGCCGGGAGAGGCGTCCAGGACGGGCTCCAGGTGGGACCGCCCGGAGGAAAGGACCTCGATGAAGGGCGAGTGCGGGGGGACGAAAACCGGTTCGCCACGCGGCCACAGGGACTCCGGTATGCCCTCGTGGATCGACGCCACGCCCCCGCGGTGGAACGCAGGGATACCGCCCTCGCCCGTCGCGCCGAGCCGTGCGAGCGGCTGGTCGCCGACTTCGACCGCGTCCGCGAGGTCGATGGTCACGTAGTCAGCCAGCACCGGCACTAGGACGTCCGCCAGGTCCTGCGCGGTCTGCATGATGTCCAGGGTGGTGCCGATGCGGGTGCCCGCCCGGCTCAACAGCGTCACCCGCTCTCGCGCTCGCCGCGAGCTGGTGACGTCCACGTTCAGGGAGCACACCCCAGGCTCGCCGTCCCGCGCGTTCTCCACCGGGTACACCGACAGCGCGTACGTGCGACGCCGACGACGGTCCCGCTGGTCCAGTTCGTGGTCGATCATCGGAACGCCGGTCTCCAACACCTGCCGCAGCAGTGCCCCGACCTGGCCGGTGTCCGCGTACAGCGGCGACTCCTCCAACGGCCGGCCGAGCCGCTCCTCCCGGGAACTTCCGTAAGCCCGCGCGAGGGCCTCGTTCAGCCACGCCATGCGCAGCTGCGAATCCCAGACCGCCATGGGGAAGGGACAGTTCTCCGCAACCGACACCGCCGGCGTCGATTCAGCCGCCCCGATCACCGAGACCAGCCAGTCCACGGTCCCTTCCGCCCCCGGCAGCGCGGACACCCGCAGGCTCACACCCACCGCCTGCCCGTCACGACGGCGCAGCGCAACGCGCCCCGACCACTCATTCTCGAACCAGCCCCGGGCCACACTCGGGGACGCCAGCAGCGTCCGGGCCGGCCGCCCCAGAACCTCCTCGGCCCGATAGCCGAGCAGCTGCCACGCGGCGTCCGTCCACCGTGTCACCGTTCCCACCGGGCCGACCACCGCAAGCGCCGCGCCAGCGTTCCCGAACGCCGGACCGGCATCGGACGCTGTGTCAAGGTCGGCCACTTTTCCACGCTAGGTCTGCCGTGTGGCCCCTGCAACCGTCGCAGAGCCTGTGCGGACCTTGTACTGCACCGGGGCCCGTCACAGCCCAGAGTCACCCGGCTATGGTCTGTTGAAGGTCTCGCACGCCACGTTGTTGAGGGTGTCTTGCAGGCAGATGTACAAGAAGTCCGCTCCGTCGACGGTGTCCGCGGGGACGGTCACCGAGATGCTGATCGACTTGCCGCACACCGGTTTGGTAGTGCGCTCGCTCAGCCGTGTGTAGTCGGGGCCGCCGTCGGAGCGGTAGGCCGCAATGTAGGTCTTGCGGCAGCTCGATGTACTGACCGATTTTTGCTCTCCGCTGAGCTGGACTGAGCTCTAAGCCATTAAACGAGGCTTCGCGTCCGCCATCAGGCCCGCCTCCAAAGACCTCCACGGACGGCCCGAGTACCCGAAGGGCAAGAGCTTGGGACAGTTCCTCGAACCGGTGCGGTCCGAGGTGGGTGAGGGCGTAGTCGGTCATGGCGAACATGGTGCTGCACGGCACTGACAATGAGACTCTGCGTCTCGCGGCGGTGGACGGCCTGGTCCCGAGCCGTGATGCGCGCCGACACGCCGTTCAGCGGCGGATTCCTGCGGCTCGCTTGGAGGCGACGTTTCTTGCCTTCTGTTCGCTGGTGGTGTTGTGCTCGCCGGTGAGTGTCCTGGCGATGGCGCGTGCTTGTGCGCGCATCGGCTGGACTGCGTGCCCGAGTGCCTCGGCAGTGTCAGTGTCGGTGTGGTCGTGAACAAGAGATGCGAAGTTGGGCGTTTCCCCTTGATCGTGGACACCCTGATCATTGGATCGTGATGATCCATAGGACAGGAGTTCCCGTTGGGGACGTCGAAGTACTCGTCTGAGTTCCGGGCCGATGCCGTCGCGCTGTATCACTCGAGCCCGGGTGGGACGTACGCGTCGGTGGCCAAGGACCTGGGCGTCAATCACGAGACGCTCCGCACGTGGGTGCGGGATGCCGAGCAGGCCGCCCGGCCCGGGGCGGTGGAGGCCACCGCGATGGAGAAGGAGAACCGGCAGCTGCGGGCGCGGGTGAAGGAACTCGAGCTCGAGCGGGAGATCCTGCGGAGGGCCGCGAAGTATTTTGCGGCCGAGACCAGCTGGTGAGCAGCCGCTTCCAGTTCGTCGAGGATCACCGTGGCGCCTTCGGCGTCAAGCGGCTGTGCCGGATACTCGCGGTCTCGCGGTCCGGCTTCTACCGGTGGCTGGCTGGCGCATCCGTGCGGGCCGGCCGGGCGAGGGCGGATGCCGAGCTCGCCGAGCACATCAACCGGATCCATCAGGAATCGGACGGCACCTACGGAGTCCCGCGCGTCACCGCCGAGCTGAAGGACTCCGGTCGGCGGGTCAATCACAAGCGGGTCGAGCGCGTCATGCGCAAGTTCCACATCGTCGGGCTGCACCTGCGCAAGAAGGTCCGCACCACCATTCCCGAGCCGTCGGCGACACCGGTGCCGGACCTGCTCCAGCGGGACTTTGCTGCCCAGGAGCCGAACACCAAGTACGTGGGAGACATCACCTATCTCCCGATCGGCAACGGCCAATTCCTTTATCTGGCAACGGTGTTGGACCTGTGCTCGAAACGCTTGACGGGCTGGTCGATCGCCGACCACATGCGGACCTCGCTGGTCACCGACGCGCTCAGGGCCGCAGCGAGGGCCCGCGGTGGGGACGGTCTGCGCGGGGCGATATTTCACAGCGACAACGGGGCGCAATATGTGTCGAAGGAGTTCGCCCAGGTCTGTGACGAGCTCGGCGTGACCAGATCACGCGGCGCGGTCGGCACAAGTGCGGACAATGCCGCCGCGGAGAGTCTGAACGCGACCATGAAACGCGAGACGCTCCAGGGACGCAAGCGGTGGAACGGGGCCCGTGAGGCCCGCCTCGCGGTCTTCCGATGGGCGACCCGCTACAACACCCGCCGACGGCACTCCCGCCTCGGCCAGATCAGCCCGATCACCTACGAACAGCGATCAACTACGCTGGCCACCGCCGCATGACAACCGGTGTCCACAATCACGGGGAAGGCCCCGTTTTCCACGAACGCTGCTGGCGCGCTGTCCGGATGTGACTCCGCCAGTGTGCGGATCATTGTGGCTGCTCGATGCAGTGCATCGTGGCCTTCGGCGGCTGTTGTGAGCGCAGTGGTCCACACGGCCGTCGGGTCGGGGATGCCCTTGACGGCCTTCTGAGCCCGATCAGGCTGCCACGCGGGAGCCTCCAGCAAGTCCTCGACGAACTGGTTGACAGCGGCCGATGTCTCGTGGGCCTCCCGGAGGAGCTGTAGGACGCTTTCCAGGTCCTCGCCGGCGAGTTGCAACGCACCGAACAGTACGGACGCGGGAGCTTCTTCGGCTTGCCGCGCCAGTTCCGGGCAGCGTCCTCGTTCGCCTGCCAGCAGTCGGGCGCGATGGTTCTCGTTCAAGGCGACCCAGAGCCGCGGGGCCGCCTCCCACGGTGAATCGGCGGCAGGGTCAAGGAGATGCTCCCAAAGCAGTGGTGTCAGATGCTGCGCTGCCGCGTGAGGAGCCAAGAGGTCGTCCCGGCCTGCCGCTCGCAGGACGAGATTGCGCTCGGGAGAGGCGAGGGTGCCCCACTGCTGCGCGATCCAGACCAGCCACTGGTCGTTTACCGCGGGTTGGTCCGCATAGTGGGCAGCGAAGACCATGGCTGGGCCGGGTTGGCCCGCATTGATCCACTGCTGCACTCTCGCCAGTGCGTTGGCCAGTTGCTCGTCTCGTACGACAGGGTCACTGAAGAGTTGGTGCAACAACCCGGTCATCAGCACTGCGTGCGCGGTGGCCTGAGGCGGGATGGCGTTGATGATCCGTGCGGCGAGGGCCGGAGCCTGAGTTGCGCCCTGCTCGGTGGACAGCAGATAGGGAAGGCTTTCGCGGGAGAAGTCCCCTGCGGGAGGCTCTGCCTCCAGGCCAGCGGTGAGACCGTCGATGACCCGGGTGGTGGCTTCAGCGGTTCCCGGGTCGGTGCTGTCCTTGGCGGCGTGGAGGAAGTTGATCAGGGTGGTGCGCAGCGCTGGGTCGATGGTGGGGGCGGGGGAGCGCTGCGGGTCAAGCTTGGCGGCCAGTGCTGCCGCATAGCGGGCCAAGTCCGGCTCGGGGAGCAGTGGGACCAGTTCGGCCGTGGCCTGAGCGAGTTCCTGGCTCGTGTCGGCGGTCTCGGCGAGCGCGTCGATCGTCAGGTCGATGGCAGTGCGATTGGTGGTCGCCACCCAGTGCGGGAGCCAGGAGCGCAACAATGCAGCGGCCTTGTCGGCTTGGACATCGTCCTGCTCCTCTCGAAGCGTCGAGGCGACTTGGTCGGCTAGAAGACTGCTGAAAATCTCGGGTTCTGGCCCCGACTCGGCCGGGTCGGGGCCAGTCTTGTAGGCATGCAGGGGGAATGGGCTGGAGAGTTGGTCGGGCCGGATGTGTGGGAGACCTGCCGGGAGTTGATCCCGGCGGGGAGCGTGTTCGCGTTCCTGGCCGAGCACCGGGAAGCACTGTTCCCGCCGTCGATGTTCGCGGACATGTATCCGTCGTCCAACGGGCGGCCGAGTCTGCCGCCGCAGGTGCTGGCCGCGACCGTGGTTCTGCAGAGCCTGCAGGGGCTGTCGGATTTCGAGACGGTCCAGGAACTGCGGTGCGACCTGCGGTGGAAGGCCGCCTGCGGGCTCGGCCTGTACGACATGGCGTTCGATCCGTCCCTGCTGACGTACTTCAGGCGCCGCCTGCGTCACTCGGCCGATCCGATGCGGATCTTCACCAAGGTCAAGGACGTGGTGGCCGCGACCGGTGTGCTCAAGGGAAAGCAGCGGCGGGCGCTGGATTCCACCGTGCTCGATGACGCGGTGGCCACCCAGGACACCGTCACCCAGATCATCTCCGCGATCCGGCGGGTGATCCGGGAGGTTCCCGGTGCCCAGGAGGTGGCTGCCAGTCACTGCCGGGCGCACGACTACACCGATCCGGGCAAGCCGAGGATCGCCTGGGACGACGAGTCGGCCCGCGCCGTGCTGGTCGACGCGCTGGTCACCGACGCCCTCAACCTACTGGGACGTCTGCCCGAGCAGAACCTGGGCGAGAAGGCTGCGAACGCGGTGGGCCTGCTGGCCCTGGTCGCCGGGCAGGACGTGGAACCGGCCGAGGACTCCGACGGACGCGACGGACGCTGGCGCATCGCCCGGCGCACGGCGGTGGACCGGACCGTGTCCACTGTCGATCCCGACGCACGCCACATCCACAAGAACCGCACCCGCCACCAGGACGGCTTCAAAGGACATGCGTCCTTCGAGCCGGAGAGCGGGCTGTTCACCGCCGTTGCTGTCACCGGCGGCTACGGGCCCGACAACCACGAGGCCGCCGTCGCCGCCGGCCTGCTCGCCGACGAGGAGCAGGACGCGGAGTTAACCGTGCTCGGCGATTCCACCTACGGCACCGGCGACCTGCGCGCACAGTTGCAGGCCGACGGCCACTGCCTGGTGATCAAGCCGCCGCCGCTGCGGCATGCGGTCCCCGGCGGCTTCACCGTCGACGACTTCCGCATCGACACGGTCGCCGGCACCGCGACCTGCCCGGCCGGACACACCGCCAACCTCGGCCAGGTCAAAGTCGACGGCGCCCGCACCGCCCAGTTCAAGCGCGCCTGCACCGGCTGCCCCCTGCGCGAGCGCTGCACCACCTCCAAGACCGGACGCACCCTCAACGTCCACCCCCAGCACGAACTGCTGTCCGCCGCCCGGGCCCAGGCCGCCACCGATCCCGCCTGGCAGGACGAATACCGCAGATGGCGGCCCCCGGTCGAACGCGCCATCGCCTGGCTGGTCGCCAAGGGCAACCGCCGAGTCCCTTACCGAGGCGTCATCGCCAACAACATCTGGCTCCACCACCGGGCCGCCGCCCTCAACCTCCGCCGACTGATCAACCTCGGACTCACCCGGGCCGGCGACACCTGGCGCCTCGCCCCGGCCAACGCATAGCGAAAGGGGCCGCCCGGCCTACAACCGGACAGCGCCCCCGCAAGATTTTCAGCAGTCTTCTAGGTGGACGGCGATGGTGGAGGACGCGGGCAGAGACTGACCGCGTCCTTCGTCGTGCCCCCATTCATCCGTGGGAATCTCCACATGGCCGAGGAGTTCCAGGGCAGCCTGGCGCATGTGCTCGCCAGCACCCAGGCAGTCCAGCAGGCCGAGGATGACGGGGCGCCCCCATCTGTGGCGGGAGGCACCGGACGAGATGATGTCGGTGACTTCCGGCAGTGGGGCGTCGTGGTCGGCGGCGTAGGTGAGCACGAAGGCATAGGCGCTCGTGGGCCAGGTGGCCAGCGCGCCGTCCAGGGGTACCGCGAGCTGGCCCGGAGCACCGGCCGGACCATCCCGGTACTGGTGGAGGTCGATACCGGCATGAACCGGGTGGGTGCCGCCCCCGCCGCCGTCGTCAAGCTGGCCGAGGAGGTCTCCCGGGCCCCCGGGCTGGAGTTCCGCGGGGTGATGACACACGCCGGACACAGCCACGACGCGTCGGACGAACTCGGCATCGAGGCCGTGGGACGACAGGAGGCCGCCGTGATGGGTGGCGTCCGGGAGGATCTGGAAGCCGCCGGGCTGGACGTTCCGGTCGCCTCCGCGGGGTCCTCCATCACCTCCGCCTACCTCACCGCGGCCGACGGCATCACCGAGATCCGCCCGGGCACCTACGTCTACAACGACCTCCGTATCCTGGGGCGCCATGCCTGCACCCCCGACGCCCTCGCCGCGACCGTGCTTGCCACCGTCGTGAGCACCTCGGGCCGGCGCATCACGATCGATGCCGGCAGCAAGACGCTGACGCCGACCAAGGACGCCACTTACGGGTACGGCCACCTGCGCCACCGTCCGGGAGCGGTCTTCACCCGGCTGTCCGAGGAGCACGGCGTGCTGGACGCGCGGGACGACCTCTCGATGCCCTCCATCGGGGACAAGGTGCAGGTGCTGCCCGTCCACGTCTGCGTCTGGATGGACCTTCAGGCCGAGGTGTACGGGGTCCGCGGCGGCCGCGTCGTGGAGCGGATCACCGTCGATGCCATGCGCCATAGCCTGTGAAAACCCTCGCATGCGGCCCCTCCTGTACCGCCGCCCAACGTCGGGGAGCGGCACCGGGCCGCCGCTCCCCGGCCCGTTTCCGCAATCACCACCCGAGAGCCGAGGACGCCGTCCGATGACCGCATCCGAAATTCCGCAGGCGACCATGCTGCTCAGCGGACCCGACATCAGAGAGTAACTGTCAAATCCTGTGGATCATCGCGGAGAACCTCAAGCCAGTTGTAGCCATTGATCGAGGACTGCGAAGTCCTGGTCGGTGAGGCCGCGGGACGACGCGACGCGATGGAGGATCGCCTGTGCGGGGTGGTGGGTGGATACCCAGTCTCGGTCGGCGTCGGTGATCTCGTCGTCGACCCAGGCGAACGGGCGTCCGTCCGCCCACGCGACGAGGGTTCGGGTCTTCCAGTGGAGCCCGAACCACTGGTCTTCGCGTTCGTGGGCGGCTGAGGGCTCTGGCCAGTTCACGACCGGCAGCTGCGGCAAGCCGAGCCGCGGTGCCAGCTCGATATTGGCCTCTTCTTCCCAGGTGGTGGCCCAGACCAGGTCGCACGGTAGCGCCGCGAGCCGCGGCCCGATCTGCGGGTCGAGCCGCGCCAGGTGCGAGTTCGATGCGGTGCCCGCCAGATCGTGCTGCGGGCCGTCACCGAACGGCAGGAGCGGCCCGTCGACGTCCAGGAAGAGCAATGGACGGTTCCCGTGCCTGGTCATGCTGCGCTCACTTCGGGACGCTCGACGAGGTAGCCGTTCTGGAATGTGGCGCCGTTGCGGACGAGGGCGACGAGGTGGGGTGCGGTGATCGCGCGCCAGCGGGCCTGGGCGGACTCGGCGAGCTTGAACACCATGGCCAGGGCCGCTGCGGGGCTGCCAGCTCCGCGGGTGACCCGGGTCCTCAACTTGACGGTGCTGAAGGTGGATTCGATTGGGTTCGTCGTCCTGAGGTGGACCCAGTGTTCGGCGGGGAAGTCGTAGAACGCCAGGAGTTCATCGGCCTCGTCGGTGACCTTCTTCACCGCCTTGGGCCACTTCGCGCCGTAGGCGCGATCGAAGTCCTTGACGGCCTTCTCGGCGTGGTCACGGTCTTCGGCGTTGTAGATCTCCTGCAATGCCTTCTTCGCTCCGGGATGGGCCGACTTCGGTAGGGCGTTGACCACGTTCCGGGTTTTGTGAACCCAGCACCTTTGGTGCCTGGCCTGCGGAAGCACCTCCGTAAGAGCCCGCCACAGGCCCATCGCGCCGTCACCGACCACGAGCTCGGGGGCCCGCATGCCGCGCCGCCGGCAGTCACGTAGCAGGTCGGCCCAGGACTCGGTGGACTCGCGCAGTCCTTCGGCGAGCGCGACGAGCTCCTTGCGGCCGTCGGTGCGCACTCCCATGAGGACCAGGACGCAGGAGCGGGCCTGGCCGAGGCGGATCTTGGGGTGGACGCCGTCGGCCCACATGTAGACGTAGTCGGATTCCGACAGGTCGCGGGCTTGGAAGACGGCGTGGTCATCGCTCCATTGCTTGGTCAGCCGGGTCACGGTGGCCGGCGAGAGCCCGGCCGAGCTGCCGAGGAACTGCTCCATGGCGGGCACGAAGTCGCCGGAGGACAGTCCGTGCAGGTAGAGCAGGGGAAGGACCTCGCTGATCTTCGGGGACTCCCGGCACCAGGGGGCCAGGATCTTCGACGAGAACCGCTCGCGCTCGCCCGTGGCGGCGTCGACGCGCTTGTCGTTCACGCGCGGCGCCTTGACCGGGACCGGGCCGGCGGCTGTGGTCACGGTGCGCTCGCGGTGATGGCCGTTGCGGACCACCAGCCGGCGACCGGCTTCGTCCCGCTGGTCGGCCAACTCGGCTATGTACTGGTTGACTTCGGCTTCCAGGGCCGCGGCGAGCATCCGCCGGGCGCCCTCGCGGACGATGTCGTCTATCAGGGAGCCGGTCTCGGTGGTTCCGTCGTTGTTCACTACGCTGAGCAGTCGGGTAGCTCCGGGGCATTGCTGCACCGGAGCCCCCTCAGAACCGGACGTGCGAGTCATCCCCGCATCCGGCTCAAGC
>NZ_JBIAQV010000047.1:0-48994 GCF_042889305.1 Streptomyces sp. NPDC002619
CCACGGCGATGCCGACACCGCTGGTGACCCGCGATCCGGTCATCGCGCCCGCCGGCGTCACGGTCGCGAGGCCGGTCAGGCAGACGGTGGTCAGCATGCCCAGGCGCATGGCCGTCCGGCCGGCTGTGCGGGGTCGTGGCTTTCGGTGGCTCACTGATGTTCTCCTTTTGCGGTCGTACGGGCGGCACGGGGCCGGGATGTCACGAGTCAAGGGGGCCGGGGAGGCTCAGGATGGGCGTCGGGAAACCGCTCTCCGAGGGTGAGATGGACGGTGTGACGCTGGGCGTTCCGGCCGGGGAACTGGGCGCGGGCGGCGGCGAGTTCTGCCCGCGACTCGGGCTGGGGCTCGCCGTCTTGGGCGACGGGGCGACGGAATCGGTCGGGGTTGCGGCCGAGGGAGAAGCGCTCGCCGTGGTGGCCTCGTCGGACGGTACGGCTGAGGGGCTGGGCGTGAGCGAACTCGCCTCCGGCGATGGGTCGGTGAGGACGGGCGGCTCGGGCCGGGCGTCGTCCTGCGGCGTCTCGGCCGGGGGCGAGGCCGGTGCACGAAGCGTGGGCACGCCGGGCTGGAGAAGCGGGACGATCGGCGGCTGCGGCGGCAGGGGCTTGGGCGTCACCCCGCCCACCCACGCCGCGCCGAGCGCGCCGGCCGCGGCCAGTGTGCCGGCGCAGACGGCCAGGCGCAGCCGCGTGTTCCCCTCGGTCGCCCGGAGGGTGGCCCGCACGAGCCGCCCCATCACGCGCACGCACAGATACGCCGCCCCGGCCAGCGGGCACAGCAGCATGAACTCGCCGATGACGCCGACGAGTCCGGCGGCGATCTCACCGTCGGCGAACGCGGACCAGGTCCCGACCGCCTGATCCGACAGCGAGCGCAGCCCGGTCTCGAGCAACCGCGGCAGGTTCCACAGGACGTAACCGAGTTCGGCGACGATCAGCGGCACCATGGTCAGCACCCACGTGGTCACGATGATCCGCGCGGAGCGCTTGAGACCCGCCGCCTCCGCGGGAACCGGCCTGCCCGGCAGCATGCTCAGCAGAATGGGCTTGATCTTGCCGAAGAGATCGGGGATCCCCGCGAGGTCGCCGAGGATGTAGTAGCCGTCCAGCCGGAGCGCCGGCATCAGCTGTTCGAGGATCTCGAAGTGCACCAGGTAGATGGCGGCGAGAAAGAAGGGCTGGCCGGTGACGACGTACGCACCGGCGAGCCCCAGGACGAACACGACGTTGAAGTAGACCCCGCCCAGGTCGGTGCGGATCCGGCCGGCCCGGTTGATGCGGTAGACGTCGGTGACGTCGGTGTACATCGACGGCCAGATCAGGAAGAGGCCGCACCCGATGCTTCCTGGTCGCGCGCCGCCGTATCGGCACGCCGAGGCGTGACCGAACTCGTGGAACACCAGCGAGGCCACGATCAGCACGAACACGGCCAGCATCAGCACCGGCTGCTCCAGCACCTGGAGCACCGGCTGCATCGCGCCGTGGTAGGCGAACAGCCACAGGTCCAGTGCGGCGACCGCCGCCAGGACCGGCACCACCACCGACGGCCGGTGCAACCATGCCAGCGCCTTCGCGATCCGGGCGACCTGTCGCTCCGGGAAGATCACCCGATGGCCCTTGAGGACCAGCAGCAGGTCGGACCTGGGGCCGGTGACGGCCTGGTCGTCCTCCTGCCCGAACGGGACGGTGAGGCCGAGCGGTTCGAGCTTCTGCTCCACGAGATACTCGACGTTGTCCGCGCTGATCTCGCGTCCGAAGCGGCCGCTGACCCGGTGGGAGATGCCCTCGGTGTCGCGTACGCCGTCGATGGCCTCGACCACCAGGTACAGCAGCGGGGACAGCTGGACGACCTGTCCGTCCCCCCGGCGGACCAGATACTTGCGCTCCCTGAAGCCGGATCCCTGGTACTCGCCCAGGCGTTGAAGCCCCGCACCCAGGCGCGGAACGGGGAAGAGCGGTTCGGCGCCTACGTCGCCGGGAAACGCTTCATCCGCGTCCCAGACCGCCGTCCCCGCGGGACTGGGGTCGAGGGCCCCCTGACCGTCGGTCACCGTGCTGTCCTCCCTCCCCGGTGCGGACCGCGCCATCTGAAACACGGTCCGCACACCTGGTGCTGTTACTGGCTGATGTTGATGGTCTGGTTGGCCTCGGAAGCCGCGATGGCCTCGGGGGAGTAGTAGTTCGCCGCGGCGGACTCGTTGTGCGCGTCGACGTAGGCGACGTGCTTGGTGACGTTGGTCGTCTTGACGAAGCTGAACTTCAGCCGGCCCAGGGCCTCGCGGCTGGGCAGCAGTTCGGCGGACTCGGCGTTGAGCTGGTCGTTGTTCATGGTGAATCCTCTTTCGATGAGCGTCGGTTATGGACGACGGAGGGTTACTGGACGACGGAGATGGACTGGTTGCCCGCAGACTGAGCGATGGCCTCGGGCGAGCAGGCGTTCAGCGCGAGCGAGTTGTTGTGCGCCGAGACGTATGCGACGTGCCGCGTCACGTTGGTCGTCTTGACGAGGCTGAACTTCAGCCGGCCCAGGGCCTCGCGGCTGGGCAGCAGTTCGGCGGACTCCGCGTCCAGCTCACACATGCCGAGCATGGTGATTCCTTTACTGAAGAGGGCATGGGCAGCCGTATCCGATCCGGAACGTCCATTCATGCCGGACGGTCTGTCTGACGAGGTTGGACAGTAGCCCGTCGTGAAACCCCCTACAACCACTTCACGCACATCGCCCCTCACCGGACACAACGCCCACCGAGAGAAACGGCAGGTGGGGACGGCTATGACCGGAAGCGAACCCGGACGGGGGGGACATTTCGCTCCCGCCCGATCGGGTCAACTTAGGGCTGTCCGGACCATGTTGCCGGGCTCCGTCGTGGCTATCCTCTCGAGCCTCAAGACGGTTGAACCGTCCGAAACCTCCGCGAGAGGGGTGCATGTGCTTGTCGTTCAAGGAGTGTCCGCGACCGCCGTCGTGCGGGGCAGGACAGGAGAGCCGGTAGTCCTGCTCTCCGGCGAACTGCCTGAGGCCCTCACCCCCTCCAGCCTCGACGAGTTGCTGAACCTGGCCGCCGCAGTGCTCGACACGGAGGAACTGGAACTGTTCCGAAGCTGCCTGTCCGCACTGAGCTGCGGAGAAAAACTCGAGGAGCGTCGCGTCGAGGTGAGCGGCGCCGTACTCACGGTCTACCGAAGCTGACCACGCGGCCGCCTACGCAAAATAAGGGGCGCATATGATCCAACGACACGAGATTTCCGCACGCCAGCCCCTTTTCGAACAACAAATGACGAAGAATTCGCCACCATTCTTTCCGGGGCACTCGCACCCACTTTTTGTATTTCGCAGAGGTCGACAAAAAGGCCACGACATGCCGAACTGGGATCACCTTGAAGAGTGTTTCCGCCCGCCCGCGACCGAGCCCGGAAAAGACCGAATAAGCAAAGCTCAAAGCGTGATCAGGCATCACAGTCCCCGCCGCCCATTGTGGTCCGGAAAGCCGTGGAGACCCGATCGGATGAATGAGCGAAGGAGAGCGGCCACGTAATGTCTGGCACGCCATCCGGCAATTCACCGAAACCAAGGAGAAACACGGTGAGAAAACTGGCACGCGCTACCGCGACGGCGGCCCTGACCGTCGCCGCGGTCGCCATCCCCCTGACGGGCACGGCCATGGCCTCCACCACCGCGGCAGCCCCGGCCCACTCCCAACGGCTCCTGCACAACACCCACAACAACCACGGCTGGTGCAGGGACCACCGGAACCACCGCGGGTCGCACTACTGGAGCCGGTGGGACGACTGCGACCACCGCTGGGACCGCTGGAACCGCTGGGACCGCAGGGGCCACTGGAGCAACCGGGACTACCGCGACTACCGCGACTACGACGACTACAGGGACTGCAACCGCCGCTACTGACCTGCCCTGACCGAGCCGTCACCCACCCTGGGGCTCCCGGGACCACCACCCGGGAGCCCCACGCCTGCCCGGAGCCGCCGGCTTCGGAACTGCGCTCTGGGGTGAGGTCTTCCCAACGAAATGATCTACGCGCGGGCGCCTCGGACAACGCCAGAACCTGCCACCTCAGCCAGGCCCTGCCCCGGGAGTGCGCGGCTCGTCTCTTCGCGGCTCAGGTAGCGGGCGCATCGCAAGAGCAGGTCCGCGCGATCCTTGCGGAGGGTCTGGGCGAGAGGTACTTCCGCGGCCGAGGCAGCCGAGCCCCGGGCCTGCTGGTGGAGTTCACGAATATCGAACAACTGGAAGTGCACTACTGAGGTGACGGGCAGGTTCGTCCCGCCCACGTCCGTTCACGCACGGCCGGGACGATCAGCGTCCCGGCCGTGCGCGTTGGGAGAACACCAGCCTGCCGCCCGGGCGCAGGCGCTCACGGACGGCGGGCAGCAGCCGGGCCGGATCGGGGAACCACACCGCCGCGTACACCGAGTAGACGGCGTCGAACGGCTCCTCGGCGCCCTGCAGGAAGCCGACCGTCCGCCAGGTGCAACTCGAGTCCCGGCGTCTGCCCCAGCGATCCCGGGCCACGCTCCGCTGCACCGCGGATGCGTCGACGCCGACGGCCCGCATACCGAGGACGGTCAGCTGCGAGATTGTTGCCGCCCTTTCCGCAGCCCAGGTCCAGGACGCGGCCGCCCGGCTCGGCTTCGAGGAGTTCGGCTCCGGGCCCGTGGTCGGGGTACCGCGTCCAGTTGAACCAGGTTGTCTCGCCGGGGCGTTCACCGATCGGCGCTCGGGCCGCTGCCATGCGCAGGCGTCCGGGGCGATCGCCGTGTCTGTCACGTGGTCTCCGCTCATAGGGCCGGCCGCCCGGCTGTGGCACCGGACGGCTGGAGTGTCGTACAGGTGGCGCTGTTCCGTCAGCCGGTCTTCGGGCTGTCGTGGCATCCGGCGTGGCACTGGTCGCAGTCGGCGGAGTCACCCCACCGTTCGGGCCGAACAGCGACCCCTGTCACCCCGCCCAATGGAATCAGCCTGGGACGACACCACGGCGCCCTGAGCCGAATCGTGCTTGCCACTGACCGGCTGCCGACATCACGCTGCATCGCCGGTTGATATTCCGAACCTCGGCGACCGGCGTCCGGCGACCGGCGTCCGAAGTCGAGGGTCGCAAGGGCCGCGACTACGCTGGGTGTGTGGCCCCATTGAGGGCTTGACCAGGGGCTTGGCCAGAGCCCGGGCGTGCGGCGGTGCCGACGCCCCAGGACAGGCATCATGCGCCTGCCTCTGTTCACCGTGGGCTTCTCAGTAGTGACAGGGAGCATTGTCATGACTGCTCGATTCCCTTCGATCGTCCTGGAGCGCCCGGCGCAGGAGCTGGCCGACGCGACCTCGAACCATCCGTTCCTGTACGAGCTGAAGCCGGCCGAAGCGCGTAAGGTCCTCGACGACCTGCAGGCCGCGCCGGTCGACAAGCTGCCGGTCGACCAGGAGTGGATTACGGTGCCGGCCTCCGTGGGCGATGTGCGGGTGCGCATTGTCAAGCCGAAGGGCGCCACCGGAACGCTGCCTGTCGTGCTGTACATGCACGGCGGCGGCTGGGTGTTGGGCAACGCCGACACCCACGACCGCCTGGTGCGGGAGCTGGCGGTCGGGGCCCATGCGGCGGTGGCCTTCGTGGAGTACACACCGTCACCGGAGGCCCACTACCCCGTGGCCATTGAGCAGGGCTACGCCACCGCGCAGTGGATCACGCGCGAGGGGGCGTCGAAGGGCCTGGACGCGCGGCGCATGGCGGTGGCCGGCGAGTCGGTCGGCGGCAATATGACCGCTGCGCTCGCCCTCATGGCCAAGGAGCGCGGTGACGTCACCTTCGTGCAGCAGTCGATGTACTACCCGGTCACGGACGCGGCCATGGACACCGCTTCCTACGACCAGTTCGCCAATGGCTACTACCTCAGCCGCAAGCTGATGGAGTGGTTCTGGGACGCCTACACCACCGACCCGAAGCAGCGGGCGGAGATCACCGCCTCTCCCAACCAGGCCACCACCGAGCAGCTCACTGGCCTGCCGCCCGCCCTGCTGATTGTCGACGAGGCCGACGTGCTGCGCGACGAGGGCGAGGCGTATGCCGCCAAGCTGCGCGGTGCCGGCGTTCCGGTCACCACGGTGCGCTACGACGGCACGGTGCACGACTTCATGATGCTCAACTCGCTCAGCCAGTCCAAGGCCACACGAGCAGCCGTCGACCAGGCCGTCTCCCTCCTGCGCGACACCCTCGGAACGGCATGAAGAGAGACGGGCATAGGCTCGGGGAGAAAGCGTTGACCAGCGGTGAGCAGGATGGCCAGTGGTCTGCCGCGGCCGTCGGCCGCGAGGTGGAGTTTGGTGGTCAGGCCTCCTCGGGATCGGCCAAGGGCATGACCCTCCGGTTCGTCCTGCCGGGGCTTCCCCCTTTTCGGCCAGTGGCGGCGGCGTGCTGATGGGCCCGGACGATCGTGGAATCGATCTGCACCAGCCAGTCGATGTCACCGGCAGAGTCTGCCCGGGACTGGATCTGCTGGAGAGCCGGGGTAAACACACCCGCCAACGCGTAACGACGGAAGCGCGTGCGCACCGTCTTCCACGGCCCGTAGCGTTCCGGCAGGTCACGCAAGGAGATCCCGGTCCGGATCTTGCAGACCATCCCGTTGATGACCTGCCGGTCCTCCACGCAAGGTCGACCTGTCGCGGCCCGCGGTATCAGCGGAACGAGCAACTCCCACTCCTGGTCGGTGAGTTCATGACGACGTGCCACCCCACCGTGATCCACCATCCGATGATCTTTGAAGACGGGCCCTAATGCCGGCGACGGAAGGCAAGCGCCCAGGCCCGCTGTGCCTGGGCGGTGGCGCGTTCGCCGGCCACGCCGTGCTGTTCGGCCTCGTTGCGGCGGCCGCGTGGGCCATGTCGCCCTGGACCCACCACACGTCGCTCTTGAGGCGGTGGTGGCGGCCCGGCCAGCCGAGCGTGCCCGCGACGTCCCGCGCGGTGGGGAGGTCGCCGGCGAGCCGGGCGAGGTGGGCAAGGCCCGCGCCGTGCGGCGGGGCGAGGCGGCCGCTGCCGTCGACGACCAGCTGCATGCCCTGGCGGGAGGCCTCGGTGCGGCCGAGTTCCCGCTCGGCCTCGGCCCGGTAGGGGACGGCCATCTCCTGCAGCTCGGCGGGAAGCAGACCAGTGTCGGCGACGGCGGCGAGATGGACGACGGTGCGTTCGCGGTGCTCGTGTTGTCGGCGGGCGAGCACGTTGTGCGTCTCCACCGGGGCGTCCGCCGGCGTCTGCCGACACGGCAGTCACCGAGGAGCCGCGGGACGCGGACGCGCAGTCGGCGCCCGGGGATGCGGGCTGAACGGTGCCCAGCAGCTTCAGGGCCTCGTCGCGGCTCAGCTATGCGCGCGGACGAATCGGGTTACGAGGGGTCCGGGGTCATGACCTGCCCTCGGCGTCCCCGTCCTGAACGGCAATCAATACCCGGTCTGCGGTGGTCCGCAGTGCGGAGCCAGAGCGCCGACCCGCCGCGTCGGGACAACCGGAACCGCACCTCTTCTGACTTCGTCGGTGCCTCCCGTGATGGAGGCGTCCGCGCTGGCTGGGATACCAGGACTCGAACCTGAACTAACGGAACCAGAAACCGTTGGGCTGCCAATTACCCCATATCCCATTTGCCCCGAAGACTGAGGGAGCTCGGTCGGCCGGGGCGTGCCTTACCCGCGCGATCACGACGCGGTCGGCTATTTGTCTAATCTATGCCTGCTTTCCGTGATGCTCGGTGATGTGCCGGGAGTGTCGGTCAGGATTTTGCGGTTTGTGCGGGTGGGGCTCGTCGATGACCCAGAGCGACCGCGTGGCTCTAGCCTGCCTTGCAGCCCAGTGCTCCGCTCGGTAGGACGGCCCGCCGCTTGGCCAACGGTGTCGCTGAAGAGGCGCCCGCCGAGGGCTTCGGCCGGCACCTGCACGCCGCCGGGCTTGAAGTCCCTGCCGTCCGCGCTGTCGTCCGCCGACTCCAGCAGCCCATCCTGCCACGCCGACGACGGATCGCCAGCCGCAGGATCCGATCGGGGGACTTCTTCCCTCCTGAGCGGCTCGCCCGATTGCGGTCGGGGTGGCGTCGCCTTAGCGTCAGCGCGTCGGAATCATTCCGAAAACCCTACATAACGCCTTATGTAGGGTTTCCCGCGGTATCGAATGGAGCATTCATGTCGGTGATGACCGGTACCCAGCCCCAGCAGCAGTTCGGCCAGCAGTTCGGCCAGCAGTTCGGTGGCCAGCAGCAGCTCGCGCAGGTAGTCCAGCAGTCCATCCAGCAGGCCTGCCAGCAGGCGAGCCAGCAGATCGCGCAGCGCATGCAGCAGACGCTGCAGCAGATCCAGCAGGTCCAGCAGCAGCTGCAGCAGCAGGGCTTGGCCCACCAGGCGCACCCGTACCTGGCTGTCGCGCTGCACCACGCGCTGACCCAGGGTGTGCGCAGCGCTGTGGAGCAGTCCGTGCAGCAGGCGCTGCCGACCGCGATCCTGACGCTGGTGCAGCAGAGCCAGCAGGGCCAGCAGGGCCAGCAGGGCCAGCAGCCGTGGGGCGGTGGCTTCGGCCAGCAGTCGTTCGGCCAGCCGTACCAGCAGCAGTACCAGCAGCCTGGCTTCGGCCAGATGGGTCAGCCCTTCGGTATCGGCTGATCCCCGGAGGCGCGCGATGCGGTGTGCCCGGGAGTCGTTCCCGGGCACACCGCATCACTGTGGAAGCGCGAGCCGCCCGTCATTTGGATTGGAAGCACAAAGACCGACGTAGGCATGGTGAAGGTGGACGTGATGGTCAAGGACAGGCCCGGAATCAAGCCCCGAAACAACCGCCAGAGCGAGTCCGAGGGAGCGGGTGCCGGTGGCGAGCTGGGCCCCGTGGACAAAGAAGCGGCGCCCAGCAGGAAAAGCGCATCGTCACCGATCGCGGTGCAGCCGCGCCGGCAGCGATACATGGTGACACCGCTGCCGCAGCAACTGCTCCCACCAGGAGTGCCCGAACTCGGCATGGACGCGGTGTGCGACCGGCTCAAGGGCATGCCCGACGTCACAGTGATCCGCAGACTCCAGCCGTCCGAGAAACTGCAGTCGGCCGGGGTCCTTCCCTCCTGCCCGGAGATCGCGGTCGTCGAGGCAGCCGAGACCCAGCTGCCGGCGATGCGGACACTGCACGTGCACATCGAGCCGGACCTGCCGCTGTCCGGCGCCGGGCCCGACGCCACGCTGACCCCAGGGATGCTCCTTCTGCGCGACCCGGGACTGGTCCAGGCGCTGGAGAAGCCCGTGGAGATCTCGCTGCGCGTCTGCGGCCCGGACGGCGAACCGCTGGCCGGCGCAGGGGTGTTCCTGATCGGGGCGACCTGGCCGAGCCAGGGCATCACCGGGACCGACGGGACGGTCACCGTCACCCTGGCCACCGAGACCGAACAGTCCGTCAAGTCCCTGTACGTCCGCCCCAGGGGCGGTTACACGGACCGCTGGATCCACCGCCCCGACCTGTCGGCGACCCGGGAGAACGTCGTCACCCTCACCCCGCTGTCCAAGGTGTACCCGGAACTGGACGAACGTCAGCAGTACGGCTGGGGCCAGCAGGCCATGCGGCTGGACCGGCTGCCCCCCACCTTCCGCGCCTTCGGCATCAAGATCGCGGTCATCGGTACGGGTGTCAGCATCGACCACCCCGACCTGAAGCAGCGGGTGCGCTCCGGGGTCGATGTCGTACGCCGCACCAACGAGGGCTGGACGCACGACCCGGCCGGCAGCGGTACCCACGCGGCCGGCATCATCGCCGGCGCGGACACCGGCAAGGGCGTCATCGGCATCGCCGTCGACGCCGAGCTCGATGTCTGTCAGGTGCTGCCCGACGGCCACTTCAGCGACCTGATCGCCGCCCTCGACCACTGCATCGAACGCGAGGTCGACCTCGCCCACATCCAAGTGGCAACCCCGTTCCCGTCGGCACTGGTCTCCCGCAAACTCGCCGACGCCACCGCAGCGGGCATCGCCTGCATCGCCCCGGCAGGCGATACCGGCGGGCCGATCGCCTTCCCCGCCTCGCTGCCCACCGTCTTCGCCGTCGGCGCCCTGGGAGCCTTCGGCACCTACCCGCCCGACACCTCCCAAGCCACCCACACAGGGCGGCAGCTGACACCCGAAGGACTGTTCGCCGCCCCGTTCAGCTGCCACGGCCCCGGCATCGACGCAGCCGCTCCTGGTGTAGCGGTCCTGTCGTGCGCGCCGGGGGGCGGCTACACGGCCCTGGACGGCACCGGCACGGCCTCGGCCCACGTCGCGGGCTTGGCCGCCCTCATTCTCGCTCATCACGAGGACTTCCACGGCCAGCTGCTGCCTCGCGGTCCCGGCCGTGTGCAGCACCTGTTCGACATCATCGCCGCCAGCTGCCGCCAACTGGCCGCCCCCGGCACAGCGGAGGCCGCCCGCACCGGCCGCGGCCTGCCCGACGCCCTCGTCGCCTTCGGCCTGGCCCCCGGCATGCAGCTGGCTCCGGCCCTGTTGTTCTACGCCCCCTCCATGATGGGCTAGGTCTCTACCCGCGGCCTTGAAGCCGGACGGCACACACCCCGAACACCCCGAGGGCGTGTGCCGTCCGGCTTGCAGGCCAGGCAGTCTCGAAACCGGGTCTTCCCGGGCGCCACCGTCCACCGGACGGGCTCGGCACGTTCGTGCCTCGGTGAGCGGTGCGGTGGGCCCGGTCAGGGGAGCACCAGGTCGCCGCTCCCTCTGATGTTGACCGGTCTGCGAGGCTTCTGCCGGGTTGGCTCCGTGAGCAGGTCGTACACGAAGTGGTGGAGGGCGAAGCCGAGGGCGCCGACCACCAGAGGGCGAGCGGCGCCACGATCCATAAGGGCCAGAGCTTGGGGGTGTACCTGCCGCGCGGAGCCTCATGTCGCCGGAGTGAGAGACCCACCTGCTGAGCATGGCGCTCGCCAGGGGCTCGCGGCGGCTGCCGGCCGCAAGTGGGAGCACGGCCTGTCGGTTACCAGGCCGCGGCGGCCGGGGCCTCGCGCGTGTGCGGACCGTCCGCCCTGTGGACTGCGGATGAGCTCCCCATATCCGGGGTCCACGGTGTGCCCCGTGCTGTGCACTATGGGGCGGAAGATGGGTGAGAGCAGGCGGTGAGGAACACACGTGTTGAAACTTGCGCTGCGCCTGGCGTCGGCCCGGCCCTCGTAGGCGGCCGCGCCCCTACGAATCCCGTGGGGCGTCGTCGAGGCCCCAGTAGTGATCACAAATAGTGAAGCCGAAGTCACCCGTTGCCTTCAGGTAGGCGGCGTTGGCCTGCCGGTAAAGGCCGACGCGGAGTGTGTAGCCGTCACGGTCGGCTGCCTTTGCTCGGTCAATCACGGACTCGAGGAAGGAGTTGGCGGCGAAGTAGTACGACTTGATTGAGCCTATGGCGGCGATGTCCTGCGAGCGCATGCCCGCCGGGTTGGCGTAGAGCCAAACGGCGCCCATCCCCTGGCGGGCGTTCAGGATCTCCAGGTCATCCGCGACGACCAGGGCCCAGCCGGTGCCTTTTTTCTTGTGCAGATCCCCGATGTCATCCTTGCAAGAGTCGTCGAGCCGGCTGACCGAGCTGTCCTTGAGCTTCTGGGCCTCATCCACAGGGTGACTGATGCGGCTACGCAGATCGGACCAGGTGCCGATCCCGAAGAAGAACGCCGCGACGGCCGTATACACGGTGAACGTGCCCCAGTAATGGGTCCAGTTATTTGCTGACTTGCGCTGTTCGTCCACGTAGGCGGCTATGCGGTCGATCTTCTTGTTGTCGGGCTCACGCACGCTGGGGATTCCGGGCTCGTGGTCGGGGTTGACATGAACTAGAAATATCGGTTCCACGGCTCCACAAGGAGATCCGTGGCGGCTTACGCGGATGCCGGCGAATGATCTGTGGCGTATCGACACCGCCAGCCACAGCACGGCGTACGCCGATACGGATCCGGAGAAGCGCAAGCCGAGGCAGTGGAGTCGGCGGGTGCCCACGAGCCTTCCCACCCTCACGCCCGGCGAGGGGCGCATCTGGAGGGCACGAGAAGGCCCGGATCCACCGACACTGTCCGGCGACTCGGTGATTAAGAACTCGCGCCGATCTACGCGACCTCTGAGCTCGCGGTCGACGAGAGCCCACCACCGAGATCGCGTATGCAACTTCGCCATCCGGCAGGACTGGCACTCGACAGAACCGTCTCTCGTCCCTGGAATGGGCTGTTTGCCGGATGACGGGCAAGGGGGTTGTGTTTCGCCGGAGGTCGGTCCGGGAAGCGGAGGTCGCATGACGGGTACGTCGGGCCGACCCCCGGAGAAACGACCGCGTCACCACCGCTGGCACGCCCGCTGGCAGGACTCGGCCGCCGGGCGGCTGTGGCGGCATGGCAGCGATATAGAACTGATGCACCGGTCCATGGGGTTCGCCGCACTGGCACTGGTCACGCTCACACCACTGCTGATCGTCGTGGCCGCGGCTTCCCCCTTCCCTCACCCCGGTTTCGCCTCCTGGGTGATCGACGGAATGAGCCTCGCAGGGCATCCCGCCGATGCCGTGCAGCGCCTGTTCGCCGCTCCCCGCACGGTGCTGAGCGCCACCAGCGCCTTCAGCGTCCTGGCCCTTGCGCTGTTCGGCCTCACCTTCGCGTCGAGCGTGCAGACCGGTTACGAGAAGGTCTGGAGCGTGCCCGCGGGACCGTGGCACGCCCTTTGGCGCCGCGTGGTGTGGCTCACGGCGCTGACTGCGTATCTGTTTGCCGAGGTGCAAAGCGGTGACGTTCTGGGGCAGGGCACGGCGCAGACCGTCGTACGCGTCGCGCTCACTGTGCTGTTCGGGGTGCTGTTCTTCTGGTGGGGTCAGCACTTCCTGCTCGGTGAGCGCGTGCCCTGGCGGGCTCTGCTTCCCGGGGCGGTGGCCACGATGGCGGGCTTGATCGGGCTGCGCTGGTTCTCCTCCCGAATCTTCTCCCCGCTTATCGCGAACAACGCGGTGACCTACGGCGCCGTCGGCACCGTCCTGATCGTGCAGTCCTGGCTCATCGGGGTCGGGTTCGTGGTGTTCGGGGGTCCCTTGCTGGGCCGCCACCTCCACGACGTCCGCGACAAACGCCAGTCCGATCAGTGATACAGGTCAGACGCTGAGGAGCCGGTTGTAGAACGAGCCACGGCGGTGATCCCGCCAGCCGCGCAGCCCTGCGCGACAGCATCGGGCGAAGGCGCTTCGCTGCGCAGACGGTGCCCCGCCCAGACGTTGTGGTTGGGGAACTGCAGCCGGTAGCGGCGCAGCATGGACGGGCTGACCGATTTCCCTCCCCGGCCGAGCATCCCCGTCTTCGCGAGCAAACCCGTGCGGCCCGTATCACGTCACTCTCCACGCACTTGACAGCCGACCACGTCAGGCCGGCTCATCTGCGAGCAGGTCCATCAGCAGCCCGTCCCGCCAGGCGCCCGTGCGGTGGTCGCGCTCGTACGCCCGCGTGATCCCTACGGGTTTGAACCCGACCTTGCTGTAACTGCGGATCGCCGCGGCGTTGGCTGTGGCGGGATCGATGGTCAGCCGGTGATGGCCGCGCTCTTGCACCAGCCACCGGGACAGTGTGCGCACCGTGTCGGCGCCAAGCCCCTGCCCGTGACGCTGCGCCGTCAGGAAGATGTCGATGCTGGCACGGCGGTACTCGAGGTCGGTCTCTTCGTCGAACTGGACGGCGCCGATGACAATATCCTCGAAAACGACAGCCAGCATGCCCTCGTAGTCGTCCGGAGGCGACCACCAGGCCGCGACCTCCGGTTCCCTGACGATCCTGTCGAGGACCTCGGCATCACCATCTGCCACCGGCCGCAGCACAACCCTGTCCCCCATGCAGTTCCATACCTTCATTCTCTCCGAGCGATGAAGGCACCCAAGGACCAGGTTCCAACGGCCGTACAGCCCGCACACGACCTGATGCGATCAATAGCCGACAACGTCGTATGTGATCGCCCACGGCCAACTCAGCCCTGGCGGCGTCGTTGTCGCCACCGCACTCCATCTGCTGTACGTCGCTGTGGACTACCGGGCCCTGCGACGCACCAGGCTGGTGGGGCTCCACGAGATCGGCGACGCGCTCGGCGAGACCACCTTCCTCGTCACGGGCTGGGCGGGACTGCTCGCGGGTTCGGCGTTCCTCGCCAACGTGCTGCCGCTGGGCACCTTCAACACCCTGTCCTCCGGCACCGTCCCGGCCCTGAACGCCGCCATCGGCGTGGAGGTGGCCTGCGCCGTGGCCGTCCTGCTGTCCCGCTTCCTCGACCAGGCCCTGCGGATCGAACCCGCCCGCGACGGGGGCGAGTCCTCCGGGCCGCCCCAGGGAGCCTGATGGGCGTCTTCCCCCATCTCGTCGCGGCGCGGATCTTTCTGATGGGCGGTTACGGCCTCGCCACCAGCCTGAACCTGATCGACGCGGTCGGCTGCCTCTCCGTCTGCCAGAGCTCGACGTACGTCCTCCTGCTGGCCATCGGCTACCGCGACGGCGCCACCGCCCCTGTCCAGTCAGACCTGCGACCTGGCGGCACCATGCTCGCCGTCCCCTCCGCGCTCCTGGCCGGGGCGCTCGCCATCGGTCGCGTACCGGACCTCGCGGACGGCGCGCTCCACGCGGTCCACTCCGTGGACGGCACCCCGCCCCACTGGGCCGCCCACGGGATCCTCCTCGGCCTGCTCTCCACCGCGTTGGCCTGCGGCTTCGCGGCCGACGCCAGCCACCGCCCGGCCCGCCTGCCGGAACCGGCGTGGGCGTGCGTGCTGCGACGTATGCAGTCCGGGCACATCGGTGAGTACGTCGCCTGGTTGCTGGTCGGCACGACGGTCCTCGGCGTGCTGGTCCTGTCGGGTGGTGCTGTCCGCGTGAGCTGACGGGCCGGTGGTGCTGCAGGGAGACGCGTCGGCTTCGAACGGCTCTCAGGACGCCGGTGATTTCGCGAACTCCTGTGTGAACGCGGTGGTGAAGTTCTTGAGGTCGAAGGGGTGCCGGGCGTCCGGGGGGCGGCGGCTGCGTCGCAGCGCCACCAGCAGGAACACCTCGTTGAGACTGTCCGCGACCGATGCGCGGCCTCCGAGAGCAGCGCGGGGGAGGCGGCCAGCAGATCGGCGACCGCCTTCGCGGCGGCGATCACCAGATTCGCGCCGAGGGCGACCAGAACCGTCACCCGCGTCCGGCCGTCCTGCTCCCGGCCACTCCGTCCCGTCCGCTGTGCTGTCACGCCGTACCGTCCCGTCCTGAGTCTCGTTCGCGCCCGACGGGTACCTGGTCCGGTTCCTGCTTGCACGCGGAGCGCAGACCCGCAGTGGGCTGTGGGTGCGCAGGGCTGTCGGGCCGGGGCGAGGGCGGTGTTGCCTGAGATACCGGCCGTGCCGCGCCGTATCCGTGCGACGGGCCGGTTTGTGTCGTTCGCTGCGGTGGTACGCGTGAGCGGCGTGGCCTGGGCCACGCGGGCCGTGGGCGACCACGGCGGCCGCCGTACGGCCGATCGACCTGGAGGCGGACGATGAGCGGGGACGTACATGGCACCGCGCGGACCCCAACCGTGACCACCCGCGTGCCCGCCCGGCTCGACCGGCTGCCGTGGTCACGGTGGCACTGGATGATCGTCGTCGGCCTGGGCACGGTGTGGATCCTCGACGGCCTGGAGGTGACCGTCGTCGGCTCCATCGCCAGCAGGCTCTCCGAAGAGGGCAGCGGACTGCCGATCACCGACGCCCAGGTCACCGGCGTCGGCGCGGCCCTCTACGTCGCGGGGGCCTGCTCCGGCGCCCTGTTCTTCGGGGCGCTCACCGACCGCTTCGGCCGCAAGAAGCTCTTCCTCGTCACCCTGTCGGTCTATCTGGCCGCGACCGCCCTGACGGCGCTGTCCTTCTCGGCCTGGTGGTTCTTCCTCTTCCGCTTCCTGACCGGCTTTGGCATCGGCGGCGAGTACGCGGCCATCAACTCCGCCATCGACGAACTGATCCCCAGCAAATACCGGGGCCGCGTCGACCTCGTCATCAACGGCAGCTACTGGCTCGGCGCGATGGGCGGCGCGCTGCTGTCCGTACTCGCCCTGGACACCCACCTGTTCGCCCTCGACGTCGGCTGGCGGCTCGTTTTCGGTCTCGGTGTCGTCCTCGGCCTGGTCATCCTGCTGGTACGCCGTCATGTGCCCGAGAGCCCTCGGTGGATGCTGATCCACGGCCGGGACGAGGACGCGGAGCGGCTCGTCGACGAGGTGGAGGACAGGATCGAGCGGGAGACCGGCGGGCCACTGCCGGAGGCCCTCGGCGAGATGACCGTCCATCAGCGCGGCACCGTCGGCTTCGGCGAGATCGCGCACACCGTCTTCCGGGGCTACCCCCGGCGCGCCACCCTGTGCTTCGCGCTCTTCACCGGGCAGGCGTTCCTCTACAACGCCGTCACGTTCGGCTTCGGCTCGATCCTGGTGCGGTTCTTCGACGTACCCAACGGTGTGACCGGCTACTACTTCGCCGTGATCGCGCTCGGCAACTTCCTCGGCCCGTTGCTTCTCGGGCGCCTCTTCGACACCTGGGGACGGCGGCCGATGATCGCCGGCACCTACATCCTGTCGGGGCTGCTGCTCGTCGGCACCGCCTTGCTCTTCGACGCCGGGGTCCTCGACGCCATCACCATGACGGTGTGCTGGTGTGTGGTTCTCTTCTTTGCGTCGGCGGGCGCCAGTTCGGCGTATCTCACGGTCAGCGAGATCTTCCCGATGGAGACCCGGGCGATGTCGATCGCCTTCTTCTACGCCCTCGGCACGGCCGTCGGCGGCATCACCGGGCCGCTCGTCTTCGCCGGCCTGACCGAGAGCGGTGTCGTCTCCGACGCGGTCCTCGCCTTCTGCGTCGGCGCCGCGCTGATGCTCCTCGCCGGGCTGGTCGCAGTGTTCTTCGCGGTCGCGGCGGAGGGCCGCTCCCTCGAGGACATCGCGACACCGCTCTCCGCGCTGGGCGACGAGGGCCCGGCGTAGGCGCGCGCGGACGTTGATGCGCGCGGGGGATGGGTACCCGGCGGTGGAACGCGGTGACCGGCATCGCACGAGCATGAACGGAGCCCGTTGTGGCTCACGACGTACGCGACATCATGACCAGCTCTCCCATGACTGTCGAACCGCGGGAACCGATCGACGTTGCGGAGTTGGCCCACTGCTACGGGCCACGCGTGAACGGCTGGACCATGCCGTCGTGGATGACCAAACGCGACCGGCTCGGCGGTGGTGTTCACCGGCGACGTCACGGTCGAAGTCGTGGCCGACGGGCAGCGACCACCGGCGGTAGAGAGTAGCCGCATCGCGAAGAGCGAGGGCAGCCGCAAGCAGTCGCGCGTTGCCGCAGCCTTCGAGCAGCGCCAGATCGAAGCGCTCGTGGACCGTCAACCACTCGGGGTTCGCCTGTCCGTCGGACCCTACGGCGGGTGTGCCGGCGAGATGGTGGTGCGCTGCGACCACGACCGCTTCCCACTGGATGTCGCCGCTGCTGACCGCGCGCCGCAGAACCAGGGTCTCGATCTCGATGCGGGCATCGGTGAGCATGTTCAGGTCGTCCAGTGACACCGCGTCACCACGCTGAAGCCCTGGCATCGCCCCGCCCACCAGGCGCCGACGCGTCGCCCGGTGGACCCGCCACGGGTTCATCCATCAGGCAGGCCCTCGCCTGAACGTCCGTTCAAACCCCTTGCCGCCAGGACGGATACGGTAACGGCCCGACCCGTGGGCGCGGCCTTGGCCGTGAACGCCGGCGGGCAGGGCCTTCCCCCGTGGGGGTCTCATCCTCTGGAGGAGATATGTCTCCTCGCACCGGCGGTTTCGGGCGCCGTGCCGCCGAAGGGGTGACGAGTCGTCAGCCAGTCAGCCTTAAGAGCTAACTGACCGTCAACCCCCTTATGTCTGAGGAGGTTTGATGCCTGGTCAACTGGCTGGGAGGTGGCGTTCCGGGTGTCCCGGATACCCCGTTCGGCTCCCCGGTAACGGCTCTTTCGATATGCCCGATATGACAGTCTTGATAGTGGTTCGTATGTTCATCATGCGTCGGCTGCCCGGCCGACCCTGCTCAGACGGGAGAAGTTGCATGAAGATGACCCGTTCCACGGCTGTCACCGCGGCCGTCGCGGCCCTGGCCGCGTCCGGCCTCACCTACGCCTCGGCCTCCGAGCCGGCTGCCCGGGCGGCCCCTGCCGTCCGGCAGGCGGCCCCTGCCGTCCAGGTGCCCTTGGGCACCGACCCCCAGGGCGTCTGGGGCAACGCGTTTGAGAGCATCTGGGGCATCTGGGACAACGGCGGTGAGGACGACGAGGGCAACGGCGGTGAGGACGACGAGGGCAACGGGGGCAGCGAGGGCAACGAGGGCAACGAGGGCAGGGGCGACGGGGGCCGGGGGTTCCACGAGGACGGCCGGATCCAGATCAACGAGCGGTCGTTCTCCTCCCATCCGGGCGACTGCATCACCGTCATCAGCGGCCTGGGCGCCAAGACCCTGAACATCCGCAACGACAGCCGCAAGACCGTTGAGGTCTTCCGCGGGGCGGTGTGCGACAACGGTGCTCCCATCGCCACCGTCGGCCCCCACAGCCAAAGCGACGGCGTGGACCCGCAGGAGGTCGACGGCATCTTCGTCAAAAACGGTGTGGTGGGCAGCTTCCGGGTGATCGAGGACCACGGGCACGGGGACTGGTCCTGAGCCGGCTGCTTGACGGAAAACCCTGGCTCGCCGGAATCGGGCCGGGGCTTCCGTCCAGGCACCGGGAGGACCGGGGTGTGCGTGGCCTTTGACATTCCCCGGCGGTGTCTCCTCCCTTTCGCTGCCCGCATGTTCACCGAGTCGATCGCGCACTGTGACCAGTCCGGCTCGCCTCGGGCGCCAAGCTCGTCCAGGATCAGGCGATGGAGCTTGCCCCCCGGACGCGGGCCCGGCTCCACTTCGTGAACCGTCGGTGCGCGGTGGGCCCGGACGGGCTAAAGCCCAAGGCCATGAAGTTATGGGCTGTTGGGTGCTGTCAACAGGATGTCGATGCTGATGGTGGCTTTGTAGGTGCGTCGATCGACGCGCAGGCTCTTGTAGGCGTAGCGGGACAGTGGCCGTTTGACGGCGCGGGGGCTGAGGCGGAGTCGGCGGGCGGGCATGAGGTGGTCCAGGACTGCCCGGCCGATGGTGCCCACGAGGTCGATCGTGGTGTCGGCGATCACGCCCGCGGCCTGGACGATCTGGTCACGAGCGGTGTGGAGAGCAATGGTGAAGCTGGCTCGGTCCGGGTCGGCTCCGGGTACGGTGCTGGTGGCGTCTGCGATGGCGATCCTGATCGCCTGGTAGACGGTCAGGAGTGCGTAGATCTCTTGCGCGATGCCCGGCAGGGTGCGGGAGCGCAGCACGCGTCGGCCGAGCATCGAGTGCTTGACCGCGAAATAGGCGGACTCCACTTGTCGGGTAGGTGCGGCGCATTGCTGCGCCGCACCCCCCTAAGAACCGGACTTGCCCGCTTTCCGGGCATCCGGCTCAAGCAGGCCCTGAGGGCCCACGGGCAGCCAGAAGTGCTGGTTTCCTGGTGCCATTGCCGCCGCGCCAGCGGTGGCAATGGGCATGGATCAGTCGGAAGGCGACGAGGTCGTCAGACTTGCCTGCGCCCGTTTCGACGGTGATCGCGTTCTTGCGGACCGCCATGCGGGTTGCCCGCAGCCACTGCTCCCATTCCTGGGGGCTTTGCGGCTGATGGGCGGCGTGCAGGAGAAGACTCCCGCAGAGTGGACACCGTCCGTGCTGCGTCTGGAGCAGACGCGACACGGACGGACTCAGCGGGGGTTTGTTCCTGCGTCGCCGTGAGGCCCAGTACTCGGTCAGTGCTGGGTCGTCCACGGACGCGCCCTTGATGACCAACTGGTGTCTGACGATCTTGGTCCAGGCGAACTTGGCGAGATAGCGGCCGGTTTCCCGGTCGCCGAACACCCACCGGTCCTGCCTGGAGGTGTTGAACCGGCCGAAGTACCGGGTCGTGACCCAGCCCCTCGGCTTGTTCGGGTGCGTGTGCCTGGCCCACTTGTAGACCAGCCTCCACACATGGTCGTCCAGCGAGGTGAACACCTCGCTGGAGACCACGCCCCGATAGTAGGCAGCCCAGCCCCGGATGATCGGGTTGAGCTTGGCGATCACCGCTGCCGCGTTCTGCCCCCTAAGGGCCAGCACTTCGGCGGTGAGCCGTGCCCGGATCCGTCGCACGCCCGCCTTGCTCGGCTTGATCAGCAGCATGCCGTGGTAGCGGCGGACGTTGAACCCCAGGAAGTCGCAGCCCTCGTCGAGGTGCGCGATGCGCGTCTTTTCCTCGTTGAAGGCCAGGCCCCTGGGCGCCAGCCACGCGGCGAGCCGTTCCTTGACCTGCTGGGCCTCGTCACGGCTGTGACAGAGCACCACCAGGTCATCGGCGTATCTGATCAAGGTCGGTGAGCCCACTGCCAGTTCACCGGCACGAGGGCCGGAGGTGCGGTAGCGGACTCCGGCGGCCTCTTCCATTCCATGCAGGGCCACGTTCATCAACGCGGGAGAGATGATCCCGCCTTGCGGGACCCCCTCCTCGGTCGGGGCGAGGCAACCACGGTCGACCACTCCCGCCTTCAGCCACTGCTCGACCAGTCCCCGCGCGGGGAACTGTCCGACGGAGGCGAGAAGGTGATCATGGTCGATGCGGTCGAACGCCGCCGCCAGGTCCGCGTCAAGGATCCACTGCCGCTTCGGGCTCTTGCCCTTGGCGGCCAGGAAGATCGCTCCGATCGCGTCATGACAGCCACGGCCGGGACGAAATCCATAGGACCTCGGCTCGAACCGTGCCTCCCACTCGGGTTCCAGCGCGTTCAGTGCCACGGCTTGAAGACACCGGTCGATGATCACGGGAATTCCGAGGCCGCGCCGACGGCCATTGGCCTTCGGTATGAACACCCGCCTGACGGGCAACGGCCTCCACGGAGCCGCCCGATGCTGCATCCAGTCGGCCAGTTCGGCCTTTCCCTGGGGCAGCAGGACGACCCGGCCGTCGATCCCCGCCGTCTTGCGGCCAGCGTTGACCTCCGTCACCCGCCGTACGCTCACCAGCGTGTTGGAGCGGGAGCGGAGCATCAGTTTCTGGAGATTGCGGACCCTTTTGAGGTCCCCTGCCTGTGACGCCGTGAAGATCCGCTGCCTCAGCCGTCGTACTTCGTCCTCCGCGCCCTGCCAGTCGATCGACTGCCAGTCGGTGAAGTCGTCCTCCGGTCCGTTCACCGTGGCGACGGCGTCGTCCCGGGCGGTGTCCGCCACGGATGAAGATATCGCCACGGTGTCCAACTTGCCCTTCGGTTCCAGCGCTGATGGTCATCAAGTCCTCACAGGCCCACCTGACCCGTGTCAGCACCCTTTCGGGTCCGGGCAGAGCCCGTATCCGGCCGGTTATGCGGGGCGACCAGCGGAGGCGCTGGCCACATGCCCCGGTTTCCCGCTGCCTTTCGGCGACCGGCGTTGGCTTCTCGGGTCATCCTGCGCCCGCTGGGGAGCTGGGCCTTCCTTGCGGTCGGCTTACCGGCGTCCTTCGGAGCCGGACCCCAACGGGGTTTCCACGTTCCACACGAGTGAGATACGACCGGGGTGGGTGCCCCCTAAACTCCGGGACGGCGATGCTCTCCCGGCTGATGTTGGGTCCTCAGCCGGCGCCTGCCGCTTCTCAACGGCCAGTCCTGCACCCCGCTGGATCAACCCATCGGCGGGGCCCACGATCACGAAGCATCGTCAGGGGTTCACTCACGTTCACCCGTCCGGTCTTCCCCTTGCCTGTGGCCCCCGGATGGAACAGAGGCCCTTGGGCTTCTCCTCCGAGCTTCACACCCCGCCGTTACCGGCGACGCATGTCGAAGTGGGGACGGGCCTTGAGCACTGGCCCGGAACTACGCCGTCGACATCAAGTCGATCCTCCTGTCAGGTAATTCACTCAATCTCGTGCGACTTCGTGTCGCACCCCAGCGCTTGTGATAGAGGTGCACGAGGCGGTCGGCGGGGTAACGGCGGGCGTCCAGGAGCGTGGTGGCCAGACGGTAGGAGCCCTCGAAGTTGCTGCCATCGGTGCAGCTGACGCTCACCCGGGCTTCGATGATGCGCACCGGGACGCCGCCGATGACCCAGAGGTAGGAGGAGTCAGCGAGCGGCTGGAGGACCGATGGGCGGCGGCGCTGGCGAATGCGGCCCAGGACCCGTGCGCCGGTGGCGTGCACGGCGGCGAGGAAGTCGTTGCCGTCGAAGCCCCGGTCCCACAGCACCAACATCTCGGGGCCCAGATGGTGCGACAACCTGGTGGCGTATGAGGTCTCGCCCTCCCGGGTGGGGCCGAAGACCGCTCCGATCACGGCCCGGGTGCCAGTCTCGACCAGTGTCATCAGCTCGACCTGGGGATAGCCGCCGTGCGGGCACCGCCCCAGCCAGCCCCGGTTGCGCTCGCCGTCAGGCACCTTGATCGAGCTGCAGCCGTCGAACGACACCGTCCGATACGGGTCGAACCGTACCCCCGATGTGGTCGGCTGGGCCAACGGCCCGGCCAGCACCTCGAACAACGCCCGCACCGGCGCGCTGCCGAGTCTGCGGCGCAGATCTCGTAGCGCTTTCGTGCTCGGGCAGACGGTCGGCATCCCCGACAGGCCGGCGGTCAGCTTGTCCCAGACCAGCCGGTAGCCGATCTCGGGGAACAGGCACATCGCCAGGAGGAAGTATACGCCGATCCGCGAGGGCAGATCACGCAACCGCCGCTGCACGGTCCCGGTCTCGGACAAGACCGCGTCGACCAGCTCGAATGGCATGATCGGCGTCAGTTCTCCCAGATGTCCGGGAGCGAACCGGCCCGCGGCCACAGTCACCGTAGGGGTGATGGCCGTCAGCGCCGACGGCGAGACACAATGAACAGGCAACGGAGCTCCTTGCGGGACAAGCTGTCTCGGACGACTGCCTGTACCAACGAGCTCCGTTGCTCCACGTCAAGAACCCGTCAACTCCCCTTGCATGACCTGCAGAAACGCTAACTACCCGACCTTGGGGAGACTTCAATCGCCATGGCTGGTCCTGGCAGAGCCCGGCCCGCCGCGCACTGGAACGCGACGAGCATGCAGTCGAACTCTGGAAGAAAGACGTGTGGCCGCAGGTGGAAGGACCGCGGCGGCGCTCGGGGCCTACATCGTCTTTGAGGACGAGGCCGGCTTCGCGATGACGCCGCCACGCGCCCGCACCTGGGGCCGGCGCGGTCACACACCCGTGGTCAGGGTCCAGGGCCGTTCCCGACGCCGGATCTCGGTGGCGGCCCCGTGCTGCTACCGTCCCGGCGAGACATCGCGGCTGATCTACCGCCCACGCTTCCATCTGCCTTTCAAGGGAGCCGTGAAGAGCTTTTCGTGGACGGACTACCGTGACCTTCTGGTCCGTGCGCATCTCCAGCTCGGTGCCCCCGTGGTGATCGTCTGGGACAATCTGAACACCCACAGGACGGCCGGACTGCGCCAGTATGCGGCTGACCACGACTGGCTCACCGTCTTCCAGCTCCCGTCCTATGCGCCAGATCTGAACCCTGTCGAAGGCGTCTGGTCGCTGTTGCGGCGAGGGCCCATGGCCAACACCGCGTTCACCGATCCCGAACACCTCGAGCGCACACTCCGCCGCGGACTGACCCACATCCAACGGCACCCCGACCTCATCAACGGCTGCCTCACCGAAACCGGCCCTGAACATCACCACACAACCGACACCAACACGAAAAGGTCAGTAGCCAGTCGACCAGGAGTGTCGTCGCGCCGTACAGGAAGGCAGTGCCCCCGATGACAAGGATCCATCCCACGATCTTGTTGATGACGCGCTGAGCGTCCTCGTCCCGCGTGCGAGTCGCAATCTGGCTCGACAGCCCCCGGTAGTCGCGGACGAAGGCCAGTCCGAGGCAAAAGCAGAATGCCCCGGTGGCGAAGAAAGCCAACAGCCACCTTAGGAGCCCAGAGCGTCGACGGGCTCCATACGGGACGCCCGCAGTGACGGGTAGAGACCGGCCAGAAGTCCGACGAGGGCTCCGGCGACCGGGGCTCCGAAAGCGAGACGGACGTCCAGGACCGGGGTCCAGTCCCTGACGGCGGAGACGGCCACCACGATGACCATGCCCAGGACGGCGCCGATGACGCCGCCAAGGAGTCCGATGGTCGTCGACTCCACCAGGAACTGGCCGGCGACCTGTCGTCGCGAGGCGCCGAGGGCGCGGCGCAGTCCGATCTCCCCGATCCGCTCCATGACCGTCACTAGCGTCACGTTGGCGATACCGATGGCCCCGACCACCAGCGAGACCAGTCCGAGTACCAGGAACAGGCCGTTGACGTCGCCCTGCACTCCCTTGCGTGCCTTGGTCGGGTCGGGCGGTGCCGTGACGGAGAGGGCGTCCTCGGCTCCGGGAGCCAACGCGATCGGTGCCTGGTGGGCAACCTGCTTCGCCGCGCCGAGCGCGGTGTTGATCAGTACCCGGGTCACCGCTCCCAGGCCCAGCTGGTCGTCGGCTGTCGTGGGCGGCAGGATCACCGCGGTGGAGAGCTGCTGTTCCCGCTCGACTCCGCCGAGAATCCCGATCACCGTGTAGGCCTGGCCCTTCAGGAAGACCGCGGGAGAGTCCTGTACCGAGGTGATGCCCAGGAGCCGTGCGGCCTGGTCGCCGAGCACCGCCACCCGGTCGTGTCTGGCGATGTCCCCGTCGTCGAAGAAGCGCCCGGCGGTCATCCTGCCGCGCACCGCGGCGGGCAGCGTGGGGGACGCGGCGAGAACCGCCATGGTCTGGCCGGTGACCTCCCCGGGGGATACCACGTCATTCGCACGGACCTGGACGCTCGCGGTTGCCTGGGAGTCGGCGATCGCCGCCACCGAATCGACCCCGGCGAGCCTCCGGACGGCGTTGACACCCGACCAGTCCACGAGTGGGACGGGGTCGGCCGACGGGGGCGGCGGGGGTACCACCACCGTGACCGAGGTGGCGGTGAGGGCGTCGAACCGGCCGACGATCTGATTGCCCGCCGTGGCCGAGACGCCGATGGTGATGACCAGGGTGGTGATGCCCAGCACCGTGCCCAGAGTGGTCAGGGCGGAGCGCACCGGACGGGCGAGCGCCCCCGCCAGCGCCTCGGTCCACAGGTCCCTGAAGTCCATCCAGGGACGCTCGATGACCCTGGCCCTGCCGCGGCGCCGCACACGTCCCCGGCGAGGTGTGTGCCGGTCGGCGGTCGGCGGGTCCACCGGGGCCGCCGGCTCCAGGACGCGTGCCCGGGCCCTCATCGGTTCTCCTCGGTGAGTCGTCCGTCGCTGATCCTTACCCGCCTGTCGGCCCGCTTGCTGACCGCCTCCTCATGGGTGATCACGACCAGGGTCATGCCCTGCTCGCTCAGTTGGTCGAAGAGGTCCAGCACCGACTCGGTGTTCTCACTGTCGAGGTTGCCGGTGGGCTCGTCGCAGAGCAGCAGAGCGGGCTCGCTCATCAGCGCCCGGGCGATCGCCGCACGCTGCCTTTCACCACCGGAGAGCCTGTCCGGCCGGAAGCCGAACCGGTGCGCCAGGCCCACCCGTTCCAGCGCCTCCTTGGCCCTGGCGCGGCGGCTGGCACGGGCCCGCCCGGGGCGCGGCCGACGGTAGGCCTCGGCTAGCATGACGTTCTCGTCCACCGTCCGGTAGGGCAGCAGGTGGAAGGACTGGAAGACGAATCCGATCCGGCTGCCGCGCAGCGAGGTGCGCTCTGGGTCGCTTAGCGTCTTGGTCTCCACCCCGTCGAGCCAGTAGGCACCCGAGGTGGGGCGGTCCAGCAGTCCCAGGGTGTTGAGCAGCGTCGACTTGCCGGAGCCGGACGGGCCGACGATCGACAGGTGTTCGCCGCGCCGGACGGCCAGGTTCACGTCCCGCAGGGCGTGCACCGGCGGTTCGGAGTCGAAGGTCCGGTCGACGGAGACCAGTTGGATGACCGTATCCGCGTCGAGCACGACGGAAGCCAGCAGGCCGGTCATTGCCCGATCACCACTTGATCGCCCGCCTTCAGGGCGTCACCGGACGGCGTGACCTCCACCTGCCCTTCCGCGGAGAGACCCGCCTTGACGGAGACATCCACCACTGTGCTGCCTCGCCGGACCTGCACCTTGGCCGGCCCGTCGGCCGATGTGTGGAGCGCGGCGATGGGCACCGTCAACACCTCACCGTGCGACGAGCCCACCTTGATGGTCACCTTCGCGGATCCGTTGGCGTTCTTGGTCAGCTCCCCCGACGGCACAGAGATCTGTACCGGAACAGGAGCCGACGCGTCGCCGCTCCCGCCGCCCGATGTCCCCGCCGGGTTCTCACCGTCCCCCGGATCGCTCTTCGGCACATCGTCGCCAAGCGCCACCAGTTCCCCCTCCACCTTCTTGCCGTCGGGCGTCTCCACCTGCGCCGTCATGCCCTTGTGGAGCAACTTGGCGTCGTTGCCCGGCACCACGGCCTGCACCACGACCTGGGAGCTGGTCACCGTGCCGACCGGTCCGGACGGGGTGTCACCGATCTTCACGGACACCTTGTCCAACCGGGCTGGCAGATCCGGCAGGAAGACCACCTCACCTGCGGGGATCTTGGTCCCGTAGCCGGCCTGGAAGGCGGAGAGCGCGGCGTTGGCCGCGTCCAACTGCTGCTGTGCCGCCTTGAGCTGCAACTTTCCGGCCTCACCACCGGCGCCGGTACCGTCGCCGGAGCCCTCGGAACCGCTGCCCTGATCCTGGGCTTGGAGAAGGGCCTGCTGCGCGGTGGTCACAGCCGCTTCGAGCGTTCCCAGCTGCTGCCTGTCCGCGAAACTTGGCTCCTCCGCGTGGAAGCCCTTGCTCTTGTACCAGCGGCTCACCGCCGCGGCGTCCGACTGCCCGTACGTCCCGGTGGCTCCATCGGGGTTGAAACCGAGCCGGGTCAGGGCCTTCTCGAGCTGCTTGACGTCGTCTCCGGACGCGCCCGGACCGAGCGTGCGGTACATCGGAACGGATCCCCGCAGCACCAGAACCGGTCGGCCGCTCACCTGCATCAGCACGTCGCCCTCCTTCACCTCCGATCCGGCGGCCGGTGCCTTGGTGACCCGCTGTACGACGGCATCGCCGGCCCCGGACCCCTCGGAACCGGAGTCCGGGGACCCGACGGGCCCGGCCAGGGCCAGGCTCTGCGGTGAGGCGAACTCCACCGAGCCCTGGGCCACCACACTCGCGGTCAGCGACCGCCGCTCGACCGCGACGGTGACCGGTCCGGCCTTCGGCGGCCGGTGTGCGGCAGCCGCGTCCGCCGGAGACTGCATCTGCGATCCGGCCAACCAACCGCCCACGCCCACCAGCCCCACCGCGGCGACGATGATCCCCAACTGCTTGGGACGGCTGCTCACCCGGTTGCGGCGCTGCCTCACCCGGCACCGCCACCGCTGGTCGGGGCCTTGAAGAACTTCGGGAAGTAGGCGGCACGGAAGTCCTTGCCGCACTCCAGGTCCTGCATCGCCAACCCGATGTCCTTGGTGAGCAGGGGCAGGGCCTCGTCCTTACTCATGGGTTTCACCTGGGTCCCGTCGGGGTTCACCGCGGCGGGACGCCCGGCGCCGGGGGAAGCCGTCATGCCCGCCCGGAGCCTCACCATGTCCCCGATGCTGGTCGGTTGCGTGGTCGTGACGGGGATGCCGTGCTCCTTCAGGCACGATGCAAACGACTGCGCCAGATCGATCAGCTTCGGATCACCGTTGAGCGCCTGCGCGTTCGCCTGGTTCCGTGCCGCGGTCGTAACGCTTCGCTCCTGGTCCGACACGGAGCCGTAGACCTCTTCATTGGCCGACTTCATGCAACCGGCCGGCTCCTCACCGCTGGCCTTCGCCTCCGCGCCCGCGACTCCCAGCGCCTTGTCGTAGGCGGCCTTCTGCTCGGAAGTGAGTGTGGCGACGTAGTCCGCGTTGGGCGTGTCGGTCGAGTCCTCCCGGGACGCCTTGCTGCCCGGTGCCTGGGGATCGTTGGGGTAGACGATGCCCGAGTAGATACCGAAGCCGTACTTCTGCCGGTACTTCTTCGTCAGCTTGTAGTCCGCCCCGTCGGTGGCCCAGGAGGCCACGGGATCCTCGGGGGCTACGGCGGTGTAGATGAACCCCTGCTTCTTCATGCAGGACGCGATCGCGTTCTCAAAGAGGTACTGCTTCTTGAGGTCCGCGTCGGCGTCCGCGGGAACGTCGAGTTGCCCCGACGACCCGGCCGAGAGCTGCCCGCCGCCAGCCGAGTGGGATGCCGCCTCAGTGCCGCAAGCCGCCAGCAGCGGCAGCAGACTCACCGCTACGGCCAATTTCCGAACAGTGGGGGATCCAGACATGCTCTTCCATCCGATCGAGAGAGGGGGTGTCGCCTGCAGGCCACGGGGAACCGCGGGATCGTGGGGCTCTGCCCACGCCGACAGCACCGGCGCACGGGGAACACGGCACCGCGAGTGCCTGATGGCCTTGACGACCATGGGGCTGTCGCTGAGTTCGAGACTGGCGTCCGCAGGTGATGGCGGCTGGCCCGGACGATGACCAAGCTGTAACAGCGGTTCTCCGGCTGCCCGCCGGCCGTGATCGTCTCCCGCCGGCCCCGCGGCGTCAGAGGGAGACGGCCGGTCGCCGTAACGGTTCACGGCACGTGGGGCCCGGAGACGAAGTGACCGTTCTTGTCGTAGGGCCAGGCGTTGGCGACGCATCCGTGCAGGCCCTTGATCTGTTGCATCATCACGGGGGCCGGTTGGCCGGGGCCCGCGCAGGTCATGTGCGTGTAACCCAGGAAGTGCCCCATCTCGTGGTTGATGATCAGCGCCCGGTAGTCATGGATCGGACCGTCGAACGTGGGCGAGCCCTTGATCCAGCGCTCAAGGTTCACCACCACGCCGCCCGGGATCTCGCAGTTGTACTCGCCTTGGGTGTCCTGATGGATGCCCGCCCAGCACAGGGCGTCCGCCGTTCCCGGTGTCGCGATCTTCACCTTGAGGTCGTAGGGCTGTCCCTCGCTCACCAGCTGGAACAAGTTGGCCCCGTTGTGGGTCCAGCCCCGGGGAGCGGCGAGTATGTCGGCGATCTCGTTCGCCGCTTGGGCCGGCGAGATGTCGAGCCCGGTCTCGACCTGCACCGCATAGCGGAGCAGACGCGTACCGTGACCGACCTTCGCGCCACTGGCACGCGCGGTGACGAACGTACCGGTGCCGGTCGAGGGGACGTCGATCTCGGTGGGGGTCGGCGTGGGGGTCGGGGTGGGCGTAGGGGTGGCGGTGGGGGTGGGGGTGATGTGCACCGTGCTCCGCTGGCGCGGCGCGGCGCTCGACACGTCGCTTCGTCGGCCGTCCAGGAAGAACGCCGCGGAGCCGAGCAAGCCCGCGGCCACCAGCGTGCCCACCAGGTAGCTCCGGCCCCGGCGGCGCGGACGGCCGCGGCGATGGGAGGACCGTTGCTGACGGCCACGACGGTGGGAGGCCACTGCGCTGCCGGTGGGCGGTGCGGATTCCCGCTCTCGTGCCGAATGCATGGCAGCTGAGACTGGTCACGTCGGATGATGGCCGTTGGTTCGGATAATCACGAAAGGATAACGAGTGGTTTTGCGGCGACTCTCGGCGTTTCGGACCCGGCTGCCTGCCGGGCGGAAGGCGCCCCGCGCATCCCCATCCAGTGTGATCCTTCTGTAACGGCTTCCGAGAGGGGACCTTTCCCGGGGCGGGCACCGAAAACGATCTGTGCATACTGTCGATATGCCCCGCGTCCTGATTGTCGAAGACGACCCAGATGTCCGTAAGGCTGTCCAGCTCGCGCTGCGACATCAGGGGCATGACGTCCGTGCCGCCGAAACGGGTGAAGAGGGATTGGAACAGCTCCACCCCTTCCATCCGGACGTCGTCGTACTCGACCTCATGCTGCCCGGTATGTCCGGCCTCGACGTATGCCGGCGGATTAGGGATCGCGACCAGGTGCCGATCATCATGGTGACCGCCAAGGGCGACGACATCGACGTGGTCGTGGGGCTGGAGGCCGGCGCGGACGACTACGTAGTCAAGCCCGTGCAGGCCCGGGTGCTCGACGCGCGAATACGGGCCGTACTGCGCAGGCAGGATGCGTCGGTCTCCGACGCCGTCCGGCCCAGGGCGGAGTCGCACGGCGAGCTGGTCATCGACCGGGCCGGGCTCGTGGTGACACACCGTGGTGCATCCGTCGCGCTCGCCCCCTCCGAGCTTCGGCTCCTGCTGACCCTGTCGGCCTCGCCCGGACTGGTGTTCAGCCGCCAGCAGTTGCTCGAAGCGGTCTGGGAGCACAGCTACTACGGCGACATACGGCTCGTGGACGCCTGCGTGAAGCGATTGCGCGGCAAGCTCGGTGAGCTGGGCGGGGATCCCCGGTACATCCAGACCGTACGCGGCTTCGGTTACCGCTTCTGTTCCCCGTGAGCGGCCAGAGATCCGTCCGGGCACGCAAGCACATACGCAAGCGCGAGGCCGTCTCAGCCGGGCAGGGCCCCAGGCAGGCGAGGTTTTATCGGGCGGTCCTGGCGAAGGTCCCGCTCCCACTGAGGGGCCTGCGCTCCCGCCTGGTGGTGGCCTTCGTCCTGGTGGCCACGGCCAGTGCCCTGAGCACCGGAGCCGTCGCCTTCCGGGAGGCGCGCACGGGGGTGCTGCAGCAGAGCCAGGACTCCGTCATCCGGCAGTTCCGGACCAGTGTCGACGCAGTGGCTGTTGAGACGCCCGTCGCGCCGAGCCTGGCCCGGTTGCAGAAGGCGGTGAACCAGGTATTCCAGGCCAACCAGTCACAAGGGCGGCGGGTACTGGCCACGTACGGCAGCCTCCGCGCCTACGCGCCGAGTGCCGACTTCGACAAGCTCAGCCCGGAACTGCGCCGGTCCGTGGACACCAAACGCGCCGCGGTGTTCCAGCGGGTGAACGACGACGGGCATCCCTGGCTCGTCGTCGGAATGCCGGTCACGTACAACTCCGGCGAGGGCACGGAGTCCAAGCTCTCGGGGCTCGTGATGTACCTGGTGGTGCCGCAGGACACTGAACAGGCATACGTCGAGGCGATGGTCAGCGCCATCGAGCACGCCACCCTGGTGGCGCTGTGCCTCGCCGTCGTCCTGGCGCTGCTGGCCGCGAGCGGCGTTCTCCGTCCCGTGCGGGCGTTGCGCGGGGCCACGCGCCGGATGGCCGAGGGGCACCTGGGCGTCCGGCTGGCCGTCAACGGCTCCGACGAACTGGCCGACCTCTCACGATCCTTCAACCACACGGCGGCCGCACTGGAGGAGTCGGTCGCGGAGTTGCGCCGCTTGGAGGCCCAGGCGCGCCGCTTCGTCGCGGACGTCTCCCACGAACTGCGGACGCCGTTGGCGGCGATGTCGGCGGTCACCGACGTGCTGGACGAGAAGGCGCTGCGCTTGGACGAGGAGACCAGCGAGGCGCTGCA
Organism: Streptomyces sp. NPDC002619; assembly: GCF_042889305.1. Classification (NCBI taxonomy): domain Bacteria; kingdom Bacillati; phylum Actinomycetota; class Actinomycetes; order Kitasatosporales; family Streptomycetaceae; genus Streptomyces; species Streptomyces sp. NPDC002619. The sequence continues at coordinate 31,470 of NZ_JBIAQV010000047.1, forward strand.
GCTCATCAGCGAGGGGACCAGTCGGCTGAGCGTGCTGGTGAACGACCTGATGGAAATCTCCCGCTTCGACGCGGGCGCGGTCGAACTCAACCTGGACGAGATCGACTTGGCCGAGTCCGTACAGCGCACCCTCGCCTCTCGGGGGTGGCAGGGCCGGGTGGAGACCCACTTGCCCCGGCCGGGCGTGCTCAGGACGCGTGTGGATCCGCGCCGACTCGACGTGGTGATGGCCAATCTGATCGGCAACGCGCTGCGGCACGGGGCGCCGCCGGTGCGGGTGAGCATGGGCGTGAGGGAGGAGCGAGCGGACGTGGCGTGGGCCCTCATCGAGGTGACCGACGGCGGACCGGGGATTGCCGAGGAAGCCATGCCGCACATCTTCGAACGCTTCTACAAGGCGAGCACCACACGGACCAGAAGCGAGAGCAGCGGACTGGGCCTGGCCATCACGGCGGAGAACGTGCACCTGCACGGAGGACGCATCAGTGCGGCGAACCTGCCCGGAGGCGGCGCGGCGTTCACGGTCGAACTCCCCCTGCACCGCGACACCGCAGCCGCCGCCGACGCCGGGAGTGCCCGGTGAAGGGCTCGCGCGTACCGGCGCTGCTGGTCGGGCTCACGGCCGCGCTCACGCTGGCGGCGTGCGGAGTCCCCCCGTCCGACGTCATCCAGGCCGGCGAACCGGCGAGCGGCATGCGCTCTCCCAGTCCGAAACCCTCGGTGCCAACCGTCATCCCCCTCTATTTCCTGCACAACGGTGATCTGACGCCTTATCCCCGCAAGATCGGCGACCCTGGGGACTTCAGGGCCGTCGTGCGCTTGCTGTTCGGCGGACCAACCACGAGCGAGGCCGTGACGGCCACCACGGAGCTGCCCCGCCTGACGGATACACCGGACGTATTGATCGGCAGCGACCACACCTTCTCCATCCAGCTCCCCAAAGATGTCCCTCCCCTCAGCCACCTGGCCATGCGGCAGTTGGCGTGCACGGTGACTCACGTGGCTCTGCCGCTCGCCGGGCAGCCCGCGGACGCGGATCGGGACGGCGCCCCTGCGGCTCCTTCCGTCGATGCGCAACGCTCCCCACACACGAGTGTCCAGGTGCTCGGGGACGGATGGACGATGACACAGTCGGACGGCTCGTGTCCTGACCTCCCGCAGCCGTAGGAGGAGCCCAGGCACGGCCCTGGTACAGGTAGAGATCATTGTTCGACTGGTCCGTATTAGAGATCGTTTTCTCCCGTTGTTTCATCCCGGGATTTGTGGTTGGTGTCGCTTTGCCGAGTCACGCCAGGAGATGGTGTTCTCCCCGGTGAGTCGGCGGGCCCTGAGGTCGGCCATGGCCACGTAGATCATGGCTTCGGACCGGGCGGGACGGTTCTCGTAGTCGCGGGCCGGGCGGCGGTGGAGCATGAGCCATCCGTAGGTCCGCTCCACCGTCCAGCGTTCGGGGTGGGCCTGAATTGAAGTTTCCCCGAGATCTTGGACACGGTCAGCTTCCGCAGCCGCTTCAACTCCTCGTCCCGAATGTTGCCGCCCGGCCCCGACAGCCCGGCCCCGGCTTCGGCCTCTTGGGTGGCACGGGCCTTCTTCACCCAGCCCCGCAGGGACTCCGAACTGATCCCGAGCTCCCGGGCGACTTCGGTCACCGTTCGGCCCGACGACCGCACGAGCTCGATCGCGTCCCACTTGTACTCGTCCGAGTACCGATTCGAGTACTTGCTTCCCACCTGACACTGCTTCCTCTGGAACCTCAGATCCCAGTCTTCAGGTGTCCACGATCAAGGGGAAGCTTCAGCCGCGGCCTCGTCGAAGGCGAAGACAGAGAAACGGCCCTCGAAGGCGGCTGCGCCTTCGAGAGCCGTACCCCTGCTGAGCCATCAGAGCTGGACGGGGATGCCCAGCGCCTTGGCGTACTCCTTGGCCCACCGTCCGGCCGAGCTCTGGATGTCCAGAACCCGGCCGTGCGACAGCTCCACCGGCTCGCCCGCCAGCCGCTCCAGCGCCCGCTGCTCGAGCTCCGCGGAGCCGAGGTCCCGGGCGAGGATGAGCGACTGCACGAGGCGCGCCGGATAGTTCGCGATGGGAAGCCACGCGTACAACCCGCCGCGCGCGACATCGCCCTTCTCCTGGAGCAGCCGGCACAGGTCCGCGCGGTCCTCGACGAAGGTCAGCGACTCTCCGAGCCCGTCGCGCAGCCAAGCCGCGACGTCCTCGGTGAACGCGACCGGCCACTCCAGCGACGGGTCGCCGATGCCGCGGATCGGCACGGACAGCCGCCCGTACTCCTCCATGGCATCGCCGAACTTCGCGTCACCCGTGTTCGTGTGCCACAGCAGCCGGCCGGTCTTGTCCTTCGACAGCCACGCCACCCATGCCAGGACGCCGTCGTCCCACTGGGCCACCCCTTTGCGCGACACCTCGGCCGAGTCCGGGATGATCCCGGCCGAGATTGCCGCCCTCAGGATGCTTGGGGCACTCATCGCACGTGCCACGCGGGCCTCCATCTCAGCGCCACTTCAGCCATCGGAACGGGCTCTTCGGTATCGCCGTCAAGCTGAAGGCCACCCCGTCCTGGGTGAACTGATAAGTCCACAGCTCACCATAGTCGACACCCATCGCCTTCATGTACCGGCGCAATTGCCGCGTACCGGCCCTGATGCCGCTCTTGGTCGCCGGCTTCAGCTCCACCGGGAACCCGGCGTCCGTGAAGCCGTCCGGGATGTTACCGGGCGAGACCTCCCGGCCGGGGCTGTAGCCCAGCGAGTCCAGGTGCTCGGCCCACTCGGGGCCGTTGTGGACCGCTGTGCCCTGGGCCGCTGCGGGGCTGTTGCCCGAGTTCAGGTTCGGGCAGGTGTTGTGGACCAGGACCGGGATCCCGCCCGCCAGGACGTAGTACGTGTGGAGTTCCTGAACGGTGAGGTTGTACCGGTCGGCTGCTCCTGGTGTGGAGGTTACCGACGTCACGCGCACCCCGGTACCGCCATCCGGCGTCTCGAGGACGTGCCCCTTGACGAACTTGCCGGCGGACACCCAGCTCCGGGTGGTCTTGTCGTAGAACGGGTGCTTCGAGGTGGTGTGCAGGGTCGCGGTGTGCCCGTGCCCGGTGTCCAGGGTGACATCGACCAGGTCGGAATCGTGGTTGACCAAAGTGGCCAGCACCGTGCGGGCGCCCTTGTCCTTGCCCGTCTCCGGGTCCGCGGACTCGACCTTGTCGCCGGGCTTGAGCTGCCCGATCGGCTTGGTCTTGCCGTGGTCCATGAGGACCGGCGTGCTCGGGGCGAAGCTGCACGTCGCGCCCTCGGCCGCTTGCTCGGCCTTCGACTCCGCGGTGGCCTCGGCCTGCGCCTCGGCCTTGGCCTCGGCCCGGGCCTGCGCAGCGGCCTCTTCCGCCTTCCTGGCGGCCTCCTCCCGGGCTGCCTTGTCCGCGGCGGCCTGTTCCTGCCTCGCCTTCTGCGCCGCCTTGTCGACGTCCGCCGCGTCCTCGCCGGCGTGCTCGAGGGCCTTGGCGTCGTTGACCAGGTGGTCGGCGTTCTTCAGGCCCTGCAGGGCCTCGGCGCCCTCGGCCGCGTACTTCGCGCCCTTGACCGCCATCCTGGCACCCAGCGCGGCGTCGCCGATCACCGGGATGGCCCCGGCGAACGAGATACCGGCGTCCAGGTAGTCACCCTCGGCCGCGTACCAGGCACCGTTGGCGACGTCCGCCACCGCGCCGACGACCGGGACCATGCCGGCGACGTCCAGGGCCGCGTGGCCCAGGTCGGAGAGCCAGCCGTGGCCATCGAGCTCGATGTTGCTGATCGGGTTGCCGCCGGCGAAGGCGTAGCGGTTGCCGGTCAGCGGGTCGGACACCAGGCCCATGTCACCCAGGGCGCCGTTGTACATGTCCCGCGACAGGAACCGGTTCAGGCCCGGGTCGTAGGTGCGGAAGCCCATGTTGTACGTGCCCGTGGAGCCGTCCACGCGGTCCGCGTTGAAGCGGTAGGCGTTGTACGGGTCGGTCGCCGAGCCAGTTCCGGGCTTGTCCGCGCCGGTGTCCTGCGAGGAGTCGTCCGAGCCGTAGGCGGTGTAGCCGTACGTCGACTTGGTGTCGCCGCCTGCGTCGGTGACCGCCTGGACGTTGGAGTGCGCGTCGTACGAATAGTACGTCGGCTCCTCGGTCCCGTCCGACTTGATCTTCACCTGCGACAGCCGCTCGCCCCACGGCGAGTACTGGTAGGTCTTGGTGACCTTGCTGTTCTCGGTCTCCGACACGACCGCGCTCGACATGGCCAGGTAGTCGAAGACGGTCGTCTTCTCCCCGGTCGCGCCCGCGTTCTGCGTCTGCGAGACGGTCCGGTCGAACGGGTCGTAGGTGAAGTTGGTGGTGTCGTACCCAGTGCCGTTCTTCTTCTGCTCGCTGGAGATGTGGTCGAAGCCGTCGTACGTGTAGCGCTCGATCACATTGCCGCCGGTGGTGACGTTGTCCAGGCGGCCGTACGGGTCGTAGTGGTATCCGGAGGTGACCCCGCCGACGACGGTGGTCGCCAGCCGGTTGCGGTCGTAGTTCGACGTGGTGGTCTGGCCGCCGGACGTCGCCGACGTCACGTTGCCGTTGCCGTCGTAGACGTACGACTCGTTCTGCCCGCCGCCGGTCTTGGTCACCGAAGCGACCTGATCGCGCGGCGTGTAGGCGTAGTCGAGCGTCTGGTTCTTGTACGCCGCGTGGTCGTCGGCGTTCTGGACCTTGGAGGTGTCCTCGGTGGTGTTGCCGTCGGGGTCGTAGGTGTAGGTGTGCTCGGCCACCACGGTCGAGCCGTCGGACTTCTTCTCCAACTGGTGCTTGAGCACACCGTCGAGGAAGTAGTCGGAGGTGGTGACGTTGCCGTTCGCCTTGGTCTCCGTGGCGACCTGGCCGCCCGGGGTGTAGGTGAACTGCGTGACCTTCGGCGACGTATCGGTCGCCGTCTCCTTGTTGGTGACCTTCTGCAGCAGGTTGCGGACGTCGTACTGGAAGTCCGCGACCGTCGCGTCATGGCTGCGCGAGAGCGTGTTGCCGTCCGCGTCGTAGGAGAACGACGTGGTGTGCACCGCGGAGCCGGACTTCTTCACCTCCAGCTTGGAGAGCAGGTTCACCCCGTCGAAGGTGGCGGCGTAGTCGTCGTAGCGGGCGCCAGGGGTGGCATCGGCCAGGTCGACGAGGTTGCCGCTGGCGTCGTAGGAGTAGGTGAAGGCGGTCTTCTCGTTGTCGGTGTCGGCGCTGTTGTCACGGACGATCTTGACGGCGTCCGCGGCCACGGTGCCGCCGCTGTTCTGCGCCAGCGTCACCTTCTGCGTGGTGTCGGCGGCGGTGAAGGCGTACGAACCAAGGCTCACCCAGGTACCGGTGTTCTTGGTCTGGTCGACCGCCTTGGTCGCGGTGCCGCCGTGGTAGCCCACCGTGTACGAGGCGGTGGTGGCCGCACCCGTCACCTGCGGGTACTTCACGTACACCTGGTAGGTGCCGTCCTGCGGGACCGTCAGGTTCCAGGTGAACGAGTCCGACCCGGTGCCCGCCGCGTGAGTGGCGTAGTCGTAGCCCTGGTGGTCGCTGCCGGAGTTGGCCGTCGGCCAGGAACCGGTGGTGGCCACGCTCTGGACGTCGGAGTTGTCGGCCAGGTCCACCTGCAGGCCGACCGGGACGCCGTTGTCCGTGCGGGTGTGGATCATCCCGTCCGGGTAGTACGTCCAGTTCATCGTCCGCGCCTGCGAGCCGCCGGCGGACGTGATGGTGCGGGAGGTCTGGTCGCCCATCTCGTCGTGGTCGTAGGACGTGGTGATGTCCCACGGGTCCGTGGACGTCTTCGCCTGGCCGTCGTCCCAGTAGGTATAGCTGGTGTCGTTGCGGACGCTCTGCCCGGCGGACGGCGGCGCGGACACCTTCTGCAGGCGGCCGTCAGCGTCGTACGTGTTCTCGGTGTAGACGTTCGCGTTGTTGTAGCGGGAGTCGTTCGGGTCGTACGCCTGGTACGTGCGCTTGACCCGGTTCAGCTCGTCATAAGTCGTCTGTGTGGTGAACGCCGTGGTGGAGTTCGCGGCGACCGCCCGCGGCGAGTAGACCTTGGTCTGGTTGCCGACCTGGTCGTAGTCGTACTTCGTTGTGTCGTACATGATCGGGCTGGAGCCGTCGTGTGGCGCCTGCACCTGCGACACCATGCCGCGCTCGTCGTAGGTGTAGAGGGTCTTGTTGCCGTCCTCGTCCGTGGTCGAGGTCTGCAGCCCGTCCTTGTCGTACCCGGTCTGCTTGGTGTGACCGGCCGCGTCGGTGACGGAGATCGCCTGGTGGTTCAGGTTATAGGCGTACTTCGAGGTGTAGTCGGTGGAGTCGGCCGTCAGGTTCTTGAGCGGGTCGACGACCTGCACCGAGTTGCCGACGTTGTCGTACATCGTGGTGGTGACGTGGCCGGCCGCGTCGGTGAGGGACACCGGCCGGTTGAGCACGTCGTAGCCGGTGGTCGAGGTGTAGCTGCCCGGCGTGGCGCCCGGCAGGTTGCCGTTCGGAGACGTCGAGGACAGCAGGTTGCCGACGTGGTCGTAGGTGTAGGAGGTGATGCGGTCCGGGTCGGAGGAGTTGTCCTTCGGCCCGGTGTTGGAGGTCAGCTCGTCCGCGTTGTCGAAGACCGCGGTGGAGACGACCCCGTTGGGCGCGGTGGCCTGGGTGACGTTGTCGTTCGCGTCGTAGACCGGCGCCGGAGCGGTGATGTACGAGCCGGCGGCCTGGTCCTTCGGGACCTTGGACACGAGCGGACGGCCGTAGGTGTCGTACGTCTCGGTCGTGGTCTTGTTCAACGCGTCCGTGACGGACAGGACCTCGCCGCGGACGTCGTACGCGGTCTGGTTGACATCACCCAGGGCGTCGGTCTCGGTCTGCGGGTAGCCGTTGGCGTCGAAGGCGCTGTAGTTGGTGGCGTGGCCGTTCGCGTCCGTGGCGGTCTTCAGCTCGCCATAGGAGTCGTACGCGTACGTGGTCGTGTAGCCGGAGCCGGCCGCGACACCCTTGGGGTCCTGCACCGAGGTGAGGTTGCCGAAGCTGTCATAGCCGAACTGCCACTTGCGGCCCTCCGGGGAGGTCTTGGTGAACAGGTCGGCGCTGTAGCCGTCCAGCCGCGTCTGGTACGTGTAGACGCTCGCCGGCCAGCCGTTCTTGTTGGCCTCCGCGTCTTTCATCGTCAGCGGGTAACCGGTCTTCGGGTCGTACGTGTACGTGGTGGTGGCGCCGTTTTCCTCGATCACCGAGGTGACGTTGTTGTCGGCGTCCCAGGTGAGCTTCGTGACCTCGTTCTTCGCGTTCGTGGACTGCACCGGACGCGAGAAGTCGTCCGTGACGTACTTCGTCACGTGGCTGTTGGCGTCGGTCATCGTCGTGTCGGTGAACGCGTTGTTCGACGCATCCACCGCGTAACCGATCGACGTGTTGTTGTTCAGCCGGTCGGTGAGGGTCTTGGCCCACCAGTGGTACTTGGGGTTGTCACCGGTCTGCGGGGCGTAGTAGTTGAGCTTGGTGTCGTGGCCGCGCGGGTCGGTGATCGTGACCAGCTTGACGTTCTTGGTGCCCTGGGTGGCGTCGTAGGTGAACTTGAACACCTTCGGCTGCGCGGATCCGGCCCCGTCCGTGAGGCGGCCCATCAGGCCCTGGGTGGTGTAGTTGAACATCACCTGACGGCCCGAGATGTCGGTCATCGACGCGAGGTGGTCGATGATCTTCGGGTTGGTCAGGTTCGTGTCCGAGACCAGGTTCCCGGTGCCGTCGACGTAGCTGTAGTTGTCACCCTTGTTGTAGTAGGTGACCGTCAGCGTCTGCCGGCCCGCCGGGTCGGTGATGTAGCTCAGGAAGTGCGTCGGCTTGTTGTTCGACCTGCGGATCGCGTAGGTGAACGTCTCCGTGTTGCCGTTCTTGTCGACGATCGAGGTGACATAGCCGTCGCAGTCGTAGAAGAACCGCGTCCCGTCCGGCTTGGTCATCGACCACGCGTCCGGGGTGTCGTCCTTGTCCGGGGTGCAGGTGACCCCACCCCTCATTGCGAGCAGGAAGTGCACGCCCGCCGGGGCCTTGAAGGTGCCGTCCACTTGCTTGGTGAACACCGACGCGGTGCCGTCACCATCGGTCAGCGTGACCTCGGTCGGGTTCGGGTTGGGGTGGAAGTCCAGCGCCGCGCCGAGGCGCACCGGCGCGCTCGCCTGCGCGGACCAGCCCGGGCCCATCACGGTGTCCGAGGTGTCCAGGGAGTTGTACGCGAACCGTGTGAACGTCCCAAGACCGCGCCCCGGGTTGGAGAAGGCGTTGTACGAGAAGACGTTGTTGCCCGACGCCAGGTTCGTCATCACCGACGAGCCAGCACCCGTGGCCATGCCCGTGTAGGAGTAGAACTTCTCCAGGCCGATCTGGTCGGAGGTCGGGTCCTCTACCGTCTCGGCCTGCGCCAGGCCCGCCACGCCGCCGCTCGCGGAGTTCCAGGTGCTGTTCGTCTTGTTGAAGACGTCCCAGGTCAGCGTGTACTGGGTGCGGGAGTTCGTCGGGTTGCCTGAGTCGGCGTTCGTGGGCGCCTTGACCTGCGCGTGGATGGTGACCGTCTGGCCGGGCACCAGATCGCTGGGCAGCGCTGTCTGGATCTGGTTGCCGCCGTTGGTCACATCGGTGCCGTCCGGCAGCGTCCACCGGTACGACACCACCTGATCGGCCGCCGCCCAGGTGGTGTTGGTGGTGTTGGTCAGCGACAGGTCCACGTTGTACGTGGTGCCCGGGGTCATCCGCTGCGGCACTTGCGGCGCGTAGTACGTCGAGTTGGTGGTGGCGTCCACGTAGGTGACCACCAACTGCGGGCGCAGCTGCGGCTCGCTCGTCTCCGAGGAGAGGAACACCGACCGTTCCTGCGGCCCGGTGGTCGACTCGTCCCTGACCTTGATCAGTACGCCGTGGTTGGAGGACGGCGTGTTGATCCAGCCCTGGGTCAGCGAGGTGGCGTCCCACCAGTGCCGAACCGGGTCGTTGGTGAAGCCGGTGTCGGCGTCGTTGACCGTCGCCGAGTAGTCACCGCCGGCCGTGGTCCAGGCGGTGGTGGAGGTGGCGTTGTTCCAGGTGGCCGTCGCCTCGTCGAAGTCCTTGGTCAGGCCGTGCAGCTCGTAGGAGGCCGAGCCGCCGCCGGTGTTGGTGGTGATGGTCGACTCCGCCTGCACCTGGGCGTCCAGCACCCGGGCGGTGGACGGCAGCGAGCTGGTGGGGAACTTCAGCACTGCACGGGTCTTGCCGTAGGTGGCGGAGTTGTTGCCGACCGTGAACCAGTTCTGGTTCGCACCGTCGGAGGCGATGGTGTCGTGCGCGGTGGTCGGCTGGGCCGAGGACAGGGTGGCGTCGCTCTGCCCGGACTGGATGATCTGCCGGGTCTGGCCGGCCTTCGGCAGGTCGGCCAGTTGCACCGGGCCGCCGATGACCTGCCCGCCCTTGGTCTTGACGGCGACCTCGTAGTAGACCGCGTGGAAGTCGTCGGGGGCGTCCGCCGGGGTGGGTACCGCGGTGGTGTCCGTGAACGACGTCGTGCCCGCCGCGACCGGGGCCACCAGGGTCGCCGAGGTCGGGGTGAAGCCCTGGTAGACGGACCGATGGACCTGGTACTCGGCCAGATCGTTCGCCGGGTCCCCGGTGGTGTTGGTGTACGCCGGCCAGGACAGCTCCGCGCCGGTGGCGTGGATGACCGTCGGCGGGTTCACCGCCACGCCCGGGGTTCCGTAGACGACGGTCAGCTTCGGGTAGGTGGCGGTCTCGCCGCCGTAGGCGTACTCGCCGGCCTCGTACAGTGGGCCGCCCTGGCCCAGCGTCGACTCGTCGGCCGCCTGCAGCACGAACCCGTTGTTCGTCGTCCCGTTGACCCACTTCTGCACGGTGTCGGTCACCGCGAAGTTGTGCCACTGGTCGTACGAGCCGGCCGCCTTCGTCAGCGTCGTCCCCGGCTCGACCAGCCGCACCGCGTCCGCGATCACCGAGGTCGTTGTGGACGCCGGCCCGTCACCGAGCACGATCTTGCCCGCCGTGCCGGCCGAGAACGGCAGCGCCGTCCCGTTGTTCAGTGACCGCCACACCCCGCCGCTCCCGGCGGACTGGTCGATGGTGCCGTTGTAGGTGCCGCCGTTGTACGTCACCGTGTACGGCGCGTTCGTCGCCCGGTCGCTCGCCGGGATCGAGTGCACGTCCACCCGGTACGAACCCGCCTGCGCAACGGTCGGCTGCCAGGTGTAGGTGTCCCCGGCCACCGCATCCTTGTTGTAGGCGTAGTCGCCGTTGACCGCGTACTGCGTGTAGGCGGAGTTGGTCGAGTACGGCCACGAGCCCTTGGCCGCCGTCCCGGTGTCACCGTCGTCCAACTGCACCGTGGTACCGGACAGTTCGCCGGACAGGGCGCTGGTGCTGTTCCATGTCGCCGTCGAGGCATCCCACGCACCCGTCGCCCGATGCGCCTCGATCACCACGCTGTTGGTGTTGGAGGTGTGGACCTGGTTGTAGTACACGCCCAGCTTCGCCGAGGTGATTTTCGTGTTCGAAGGGATGCCCGTCAACGGGAACTTCAGCAGCGACCGCAGCTTGCCGGTCGCCGTCGTGCCCACCCCCAGCTGCCACGTGCCGTTGAGGTTCGTCGTCGACTGCGTGGAGTCCACCATCACGTCCTGCGAGGTGGACGGGGTCGGCGCCAGCACGATCGTCGGGTCCACGGTCACCGGGAACCGCCGTCCGGGAGCGGCCAGCCACTTGGCGTCCGGTGTCAGCGTGATCCGCCAGGACGATCCGTGGCGGGTGAGCTTCTGCACGACCCGGCCGTGTGTCAGATCCGCCACCGGAGCATCGCTGTTCGCCGGGGCCTGGAACATCACCGCCGCCGGGATCACCAGCACCGGGCGGCCCGATTCCCTGCCACCGTAGAGCCCGATCGAGCCGTCCTTCAGCTCCTTGGGAGTCAGCCCGCCGGTCTTGAGGGTGAAGGTGAACGAGACCGGGCTACTCGGGGCCCGGTTCAGGACGATGTTCTCCTTCACCTCACCGCGCCCGACCCGGTAGTCGACATCGGCGCCGCCGGCCAGCCCCCGGTAGGTGACGGTGTCGCCCTTGGCCACCGGGGAGACGGACTTGTCCGCACCGGCCAGGCCCAGGGTGACGGCATGCTTTCCGTCGGCCTCGAAACGCAGCAGGTTCCCGCTCCGGGAGCCGAAGTATGAGCGGGCCAGGTTGGTGGTGTTGGCGTACCGGTAGCCGGCCCGGCCGGTTGCGGCGACCTTCGTGTCGATCGCCTTCCACCCGTGTGCCGAGTGGTACGACAGCGGCACCGCGGAGACCTCCGCCTGCGTGGTGCCGTCCGACAGCTTCCAGTACCGCGCCGACGGGGTCCGCTTGGACGTCAACTCCCGCACCAGATGCGCCTTCGGCGCCTTCTTGCCCGGCGGCAGCTTCTGCCGGTCGGCTATCGCGTCCTTCGGACCGGTCGGCGGCTTGGGTGCGGAATGCCCGCCGCCGAACCAGCCCTTGACTGTGCCGATGATTCCTGGACCGCCGCCATGGCCCGATGACGGCGCGGAGGCGAATGCGGGGGTCTGTATGAAAGAGCCCAGCAACGCTCCCGCCACCAGCGATGCGGCTATCCGACTTCGTCTCGCCACCCAAAACTCCTTGTCACGCGTGATCGACAATCGCGACACAAGCGGCCGCGTCTGCGCGTGATTTCCGGAGCGCGAATATCCCGAGGCATGCCGAAATGGCCATTCCGGCATGCCACCCACTTCTGGGGACTGTTGCCGGCGAACAGGACACAATGAACCGCAGCACCGTAAACCACGTACGTAGACGCGCCCGCACAAAAACGGCCATGGCGGTTCCATAGCCGTTGATGCGACCAGTGCTGGGGGACACCGAATCAGCGGCGGAACTGTGGCACGACGATCACGGGAAGGTCTAGCGAGAGTACAGTTCGAGCAAAATTAGGGCGAACCATCCATCCAGCCAGCCGAATCACCTGGTTCATCCGTTTCATGGACACAGATTCAGCCACCGGCTACACACAATTTTGGGATCGGCTTTGTCTTTACGGTGGGCGCTTTACCGAGTGATGGCAGCCACTTAACTGCGCTTCGGGGATAAGTCGGCCCGGAAGTGGTGGGCCGCAGGCACGAAAGGGGCCTTTCGGTCCGACACTTGCGCCTTTCCGCCGCCTTGGCTCTAATCGACAGGCACGCTTCGAAGAACTCGAAACCAGGCGTTCGCGCCCATCTGCGCAATGGAAGTCGGCGATGGAAATCCAGACAGCAGCAGGCCCCGAAACACCCGAAAGTAATGAAACCGCCGCGGCTCCCGCCACCCGGCGCCGCGCTCGCCCTCTCGTATTCGGCGGTGCCCTCCTGTGTGCCGTTCTCGCCACTGTCGGCGTCCTGCTCGCCACCCACAGTGGGGACGGCAAGAACGGCGCGGAGGCCAGACACCAAGGCCCCACCATCCCCGTGACCTACCAGATCACCGGCCGCGGCACCGCCCAGATCAGCTACGCCGGGCCGGACAGAAGGCTGCACACCGTCAGCGCCCACCTGCCCTGGCGCGGCGGCGCCGAGCTGACCGCCGGCGCCCCGGCGGTCGTCTCCATCGTCCTGGGCAAGGAGGGCGGCAACGCCACCTGCTCGGTCAGCCTGCACGGGAAAGTGGTCCAGCAGGCCACCGCCTACGGCTCGTACGGACGCGCCAACTGCCGGACACCGCTGGCCCGCACCACGCCATGATGACCGTGGAGAGCAGGCCAGGAGATCTTGGATACAGAACATAGAGGCGGCGTGAGCTTCGACAGGATCCTTCTAATCGTCTCGGTGGCGATCTCCACAGTGCTGGCCGTGCGACGGATCCGGGCGCGTCTCCAGGAACACCGGAAGCAATGACCCTTCAGTTGGAGATCGTTCGGTCGGGCTGTGGGTCGCCCACGGAGGCGAACACCGGCTGTACGTCGGCGCCGGCCTGTCCGCGCAGTACGTCCAGGGAGCGGCGCCGCAGGTCACCGGGGAGGCCCGGGGCTCCCGTGCCCGCTGCGCCGAGCAGCTCCAGCGGGGAGCGCTGCCGCAGGTCATCGGGGAGGCCGTCGGTCCCCGTGCCCGCTGCGGCCACCAGCTCCAGTGGGGAGCGGTCGTCGGCCCGGTCCCAGGAGCGGTCGGAGGCGGCGCTGCGCCAGCGCTCGGCCAGTTCGCCCTCGCCCGGGGCCGCCAGGCGGTCGGCGACGCCCGCCGAGACGGCCGCCACGCCAAGCACCAGGGAGCGGCTCGCCTCCAGACACGCGATCGCGTCCTCCGTGAGACCGGCACGCAGCGCCCAGAAGGCCGCCCTGCGGCCCCGGTCGGCTGCCGCGCGGACACGCTGGGCCTTGGCGCGGAAGTCCGGGTCGCGGATGAAGATCCAGGACCGGTACTGCCAGGGCTTGAGCGCGTCCTCGCGCAGCCAGCGGCGCACCGTGGACGCGGAGACGGTATCGGAGATCCCGCTCGCGGTCAGCTCGGCAGCCAACTCCGGGCACGACCAGCACGCCAGCGCTACGCCGGTCTCGTCGGGTAACTGGCAGGCCAGCGCCTTGGCCTCGGCGACCTGCACGGGAGTGAAACGGGCGGGGCGCCCCGAGCGCTTGCAGTCGGCCAGGGTCGGCAGTCCGCCGGCGGCGAACCGGCCCCGCCAAGCGCGCACCGTGTCCAGGTGCAGACCCGTCTCGCGGGCGATGCGCGCGTTGGAGCGCCCCCGCGCCGCGTGCAGGACAACCTGCGCGCGGACCCGCAGCCGGTACTCGATCTTGTCACCGTAGGCCATCTTCTTCAGCCGCTCGCGCTCGGCGGCGGTCAGCAGCACGGGGCGGGCACAGGGTATGCGCACGGCGGGAGGAACGGCCGATCTCGCGAAGTGGATCACTGACGGGCGTGCAGCCTGCCGCGCCGCGGTGGCGTCGCCAGCTCGCCCAACGATGCCCTGGACCGCACCTGCGTCCCGCACTGTGACGGACCGGCCCTGCAGTCCGAGTCGTGTGCGGGGTGCAGGCGACAGGCGGTCAGGCGTCCCCGGCCGTCTGCTTTCCCTGCAGTTCATCCTGGTCGGCCAGCAGCGCGTCGAGGACGGTCAGGGCGCGCCAGGTCCGGGTCATCCCGAACGTTGCGGTGGCGCGGACGGCGGCGCGGACCTCGTCGGGCGTCGCCCCCGCGCCCAGCGCACGGCCGACGTGGGCGCGGAAGCTCTCCTGGAGGGTTTGGTAGAGGACGTCCACGGTCATGGTGGCGAACGCCCGCTCACGGACGCTGATCCGGGACATGCCGGCGCGGATCCGCGACTGCAGGTCCATGTAGTCGGCGAAGCCCGGGTCGAGGGCACGCACCTCGGCGCGCATCGCGGCGGGAAGGGGGCTGCCCATGCCGTCCGCGTTCACCTGGTGGCCCTGGCCGGTCGGCCCGGGCAGGCCGTGCTCGCGCTCGATCTCAGCCAGCCGCTCCAGGGCGGCCAGCGCCGCCGGGTAGCCGCTGTCGTAGGAGATGAAGCGGAGCAGCTCGCGTAGGTCGTCGGCGTCGAGGCCGTTGTCCAGGGCGGCCCGCACGTGCAGTTCGTACGGCATGCCGAGGACCTGCTCGCAGACGTCGGCCACGAGGTTGAGCAGGATCCGCTCACGCGGCGTCAGTCCCCTTGCGGGTCCGACGAGTTGGAAGCTTGCGGCGGCCATCTCCGCGAACACGGGGTCCAGGTCCTTGACCGTGGTCTGGGTCGGCAGCGTCATGGCGATTCCCCTTGAGTGAACGGCTGTAGGGCTACGACTGTAGCCCTACAGCCCGTCCAATACAATGCCGAATCATGGATGCGACCACCCCGGCCCCAAAGACCGCCCGCACCGCGCAGCGCAGCCGCAACCCGCGTGGCCAGGGCGAGCGGCTGCGCGCCGAGATCGTCGACACGGCACTGCGGCTGCTGGACGAACTCGCCGACGACCAGACCCTCTCGCTGCGCGCGGTCGCCCGCAAAGTGGGCATCGCCGCGACCTCCGTCTACATCCATTTCGCCGACCGCGACGCGCTAGTGCTGGCCGCGCTGGAGCACTGCCACGCGGACCTGCTGCGCGCGGTGGACGACGCTGAGTCGGGCGCCGCCGACCCAGTGGCCGCACTGCGCGCCCGAACGGCGCTGCTCGGCGCGTGGTCCCGCGAGCACCCGGGGCTGTACAAGGTGCTGCACGAGAGCACGCTCAACCGGCGCACAGACATGTCTTTCAAGGAGGAGATGGCCAAGCGCACGACCGCGGCGATCCGCCGCTGCATGGACGCCGGGCTGGCGCCGCGTGGCGACGCGGAGACCGTCTCCCTGGACCTGCGCACGGCCGTCCACGGCGCGGTCTCGCTGCGCGTCAACCAACCCGAGCTGCCCTGGCCCCCGCTGGAGGAACAAGTGGACCGGTTCCTGGTGAAACTGGTCGGCGTCCCGCCTACGGAAGGGTGACGGCGGTGTGACGTGCGGCGAAATGGCTCGGTGCCGCGCCACGGGAGCCGATCCCGGAAGGCCGGGCTTCGCGCTCCGGACCCGGCGCAGGGCTTGATCGGGTCCTGGGCGAGCCGCTGGCGTACGGCGGAGGCGGATGCCGGGGCCGGAGATGCAGCGCGCGGTGAGTTTCCGCGGCCGGTTTCGAGCAGCTCCAGTGCGACAGCGGAGTGTCGGTCTCCGCGGCTTCGCCGGCCCTCTTGGCAGGGGGACTGCACCTACGGCGTCTACCTCGCCGGACCGAACCTGCGATCCGCGCCCCGCACACGGCCTGACCTCACGTCAACCCCCGAAGGATTTCCGGAGCCCACCACTTAGCTTGACGTTTAACGTCGGTGAGCTTGATGTTCCTTGATCGACTCGGCGCGTTTGACCGTTTTGCCGACGTCGTGACGCTTGGCCCGGTGCTTGTTCTTCGAGCCGGGAGGCCGTCCAGGGCCTGGTCGTGTGGGTTTCGGTGCGGCCGCCGGTCTCGTGGTCGTGGCGCGGAGGTTGCGAAACCCACGCCGGACGCGGGCTGGGGTGAGGCGACGGGGTTCGGTGCGGCGTTCCCAAGGCCGGCGGAGGTCTTCAGCGAGGGGCCGGGCGAGTCGGAGCTGGGTATGCGCGGCGATGATGAGCCAGGTCCACAGGTCGGCGGTGTCCGCGTGGCGGATCTTCGGGGCGGTCCATCCGAGCGTCTGCTTCATCAGCCTGAACGTGTGCTCCAGGTCGAAGCGGCGGAGGAACGAATGCCACCAGCGGTCCACGTCCGCCGGTGTGGCGCCGGCGGCCGAGGACCACAGCCAGACGGGTTTCGGGTCGCGGTCGCCCGGCAGGCGCTCCACCTTCAGCCGCATCAACGTGCCGTGCAGGATGGGCAGTTCCTCGTGCGCGTGCTCCAGCCAGGGGCCGCGGTGGGTGAGTCTGGGGTGCATCCGGTCCCAGGCCGTCGCCTCGGCGGTGCCGTAGCGGGTGGTGTCCGTGGAGGTGGTGACGTCGGGCTGGTGCCAGGTGTCGGGCTTGGCGAGGGTGAGGACGCCGCCGTGCCTGCGGGGCCGCCCGCCCTTCGGCCCGGAGCGGGCGGGACCTGCGTCGCGGAGCATGACGCGGTCCGAGCGCAGACGTCCGACCAGCACGACCGGCAGGTCCGCCAGGACGTGGGAGAGGTAGGCGACGTCGTAGCCGGAGTCCATGACGATCAGGATCTCGGGGTCACCCGGCCGCCAGTGCCCGGCCATGGTCAACCGTCCGACCACTTCCCGGAGTTGGCTGGCGGTGACCTGGGTGGCGTCGTCCGCCTGGCCCAGGCGGACCGCGTCCAGAAGAGCGACCCAGGAGGTGCGGCCGGACTCCAGGGCGGCGACGAAGGAATACGGCCAGCCGGGCACGAGCTGGTCCGAGCTGCGGTCTCCGCGTCCGTAGACGTGGCAGAACAGCCGCTCGTTGCTGGTCGGTGCATCGGGCCGCAGCCAGTGCGACACGTCCACAGCGAGCACGATCCGTCCGTCGGCCGCCTTCGGCAGCGGCAGGCCGGCCAGGGCGCGGCGCAACCGCGCCGGCTCCAGCCAGCCCCGGTCCAGGGCGGCGTACAGCGCACCGTGCCCGCGCCGGTGCTCGGCCGCCAGCGACAGCTCGACCAAGGTCTTCACCGGCCCGTCCGCGCACAACACCGCATCGGTGAGCTCGAAGAGCGCGTCCGCGCGGGCGTAAAGACACTCGTAGAACTCGACCCGAAAGCGGGACAACAGGCCCAGCGCCTCACTTCCGGGCACATCGACAGGCAGACTCATGGGCAGCGGCCGTTCCTCGCGTGCTTCGTTACTCGACATCTCGAAGCGTGAAGAACGGCCGTCTCATATGCCCCAAGATCCCAGCGATCTCAGCAGGTCGAGTGACCAGCGACGTTAAACATCAAGCTTAGTAGCTGTTGTCGTACCGATCTTGGGGTTTGTCGATCGAACCGGAGTCCCGATCGGGTGGTCGCGAGGTGCTCGGCGCATACGAGCAGGGCCTC
>NZ_JBIAQV010000048.1:0-9716 GCF_042889305.1 Streptomyces sp. NPDC002619
CGCCGGAAGTACGTCAGCAGCGACGGATCGAACGCCATGTCGTACAGCCCGAGCCCGCAAGCGGCCTTCCACCGCAGGTCACACCGCAGTTCCTGAACCGTCTCGAAATCCGACAGCCCCTGCAGGCTCTGCAACACCACCGTCGCGGCCAGCACCTGCGGCGGCAGACTCGGCCGCCCGTTGGACGAGGGATACATGTCCGCGAACATCGACGGCGGGAACAGCGCCTCGCGATGTTCGGCCAGGAACGCGAACACACTCCCAGCCGGGATCAACTCCCGGCAGGTCTCCCACACATCCGGCCCGACCATCTCCCCGGCCCATTCCCCCTGCATGCTCACAAGACTGGCCCCAACTCCACCGAGCCGGGGCCAGAACCCGAGATTTTCAGCAGCCTTCTAGCTCCGGGCTCTTCCGCGGCCACCGCGGTGGCGTGGGGTCAGGCCTGTCGTGATTCCGGCCCTATCATGATGCCGGGCCCACCGCGGTGCCGGCCTCGCTCCGGGGTGCCAGCTCGGCCAGTCGCCTCCGGTACACGGCGATGTTGGCCTCTTTGATTTCGTCGTACCCGCGCACGAGATCGGGCGCGCGGGCCAGGTCGACTGCCTGGGTATAGCCGGCATCGTCGAGCACCGCACACGCTCCGGCGACGAGCTCCTCGTACTCCCGGATGAGGTCGCGCTCGAGGCGCCGGATCGCGTGACGCCCGAAGGGGTCGAGGACCGTGCCGCGTACCCGGCGCAGCCCGTAGAGCAGGCGGAACGGGACGCGGAACCACGGGCCGAGCCGGATCTTGTGCTTCAAGCCAAAACGGGCCAGCACGGGCGGCAGGAGGTTGTAGCTGGCCACGCCGTCAACGCCGAGGGAGTCCCGGACGAATTCGTCGTTGACCACCTCCAGGCTGAGCCGGGCCACCTCGTACTCGTCCTTGTACGCCAGCAGCTTGTAGTAGTAGCGGGCGACGGCTTCGCTGAACTGCGTGCTGTGGATGCCGCCATGCAGTTCGGCCTCCCGAGCCTGCCGGACCAGGGTCACGTACCGGCTGGCGTAGCCGCGGTGCTGGTAGGCGACCAGGTCGGGGACCCGCACCGTAAGCAGTTCCCGCAGCTCGGAGGAGGGCTCGGGGACGCTGTCGATCAGCTCGCGATCGTCGGCGTCCATGGTGGCGGGTGCGGCGCCGGCAATCTCGCCGCGCAACGCTCGGGCGAGGCCATCGGGGTCGGCGACCAGCTGCCGACCGCGGCGGAAGGCCTGCTGGTTGTCGTGCACCGCCACGCCGTTGCGCTCGATCGCCTCCTCGATCGCGGTGACCGGCAGCGGAACCGCTCCGGCCTGGTATGCCGCACCGAGCAGAACCAGATTGGCCAAGACGTCGTTGTGGAACAGCCGGTTGGAGATGGCCAGGCTGTCGAGCGTCAGCAGGTGTGCGGGTGAGGTGACCGATGCGATCTGGCCTACCAGCCCGTCCATGTCGGGGAACGCCTTGAAGGGCTCTCCGATCAACGACGCCGGCGGGACCTTGCTGGTGGATACCACCGCAGTAGTGCGCTCCGGGCTGGCCACACCGAGGTTGTGAGGCTCGACGCCCGTCAGCACGTCGGCGACGAGATAGAGGTCGCACTCGGCTCGGGCCAGCTTGGCCGCCCCGTCGATCGGCCGCGTCGACACCTTGAGATCCGACACCACCGGGCCGCCTTTTTGCGCAAGGCCGGTCTGGTCGAGGCCCACGACATGCCGCCCGGACAGCACGGCTGACATGGCGACGATCTGCGTCACCGTCACGATGCCTGTTCCACCGATACCGCTGACCCGCATCGTGAAATCGTCCGGCACGTGGAACGCCGGCTGGGGAAGCTCGGCTCCGTCGAGGTCGGGAACCGGGACCGGGTCCGAGCGCCTGCGGCTTTCCTTGTCCACCTCGACCGTGACGAACGACGGGCAGTGTCCCTGCACGCAGGACTGGTCGAGGTTGCACGACTCCTGATGGATTTGCGTCTTCGTGCCGAACTCGGTGTCGGCCGGCACCACAGACAGACAATTCGACTTCGTGCCGCAATCTCCGCAGCCCTCGCATATGCGCGGGTTGATCAGCACTCGGGTGGTCGGCGTCGGGGCGCGGCCGCGCTTGCGCTTGCGCCGCAACTCGGCGGCGCATTCCTGCTCGTGGATCAGCACAGTGACTCCGGGCGTGCCCCGGAGGTCCTCCTGAACGGTGGCAAGCTGATCGAAGCCGTGCACCCGCGTCCCCGGTGCCAGCGACACCGAGCGGTAGGTCTTCGGGTCTGCCGTCGTGATCACGATCTTGCGGACACCCTCGGCCTGCAGCAGCCGGGTCAGGTTGGCCACGCCGAGCATTCCGACGGGCTGCTGCCCACCGGTCATCGCCACGGCCGAGTTGTAGAGAATCTTGTAGGTGATGTTCGATCCGGCCGCCACCGCGGCCCGGATGGCCAGGGTCCCGGAGTGGGCCAGGGTGCCGTCGCCGAGGTTCTGGAACAGATGCTGATCGCCGACGAACGGCTCCATGCCGATCCACTGGGCGCCCTCGCCACCCATCTGGGTCAACCCGACGTTCTCACCGAGGTCCGTCCGCGGGCTGCGGGTCACCAGGGCGTGGCAGCCGATGCCGGCACCGACCAGGGAACCGTCCGGAACGGGGGTCGACCGGCTGTGCGGGCAGCCCGAGCAGAAGTACGGGGTGCGGCTGACATCCGTCAGGAGCGGGAGGGACGGCCGGCGGGCCGGGCGCGCGGCCGGCGCCTGCCGCAGGGAGGCAACGTCCTTGGCCAGCTCGCGGCCCAGCCGCTCGGCTATCAGGTCCACGTCGAGCTCGCCGTACGCCGGGAACAGTTCGACACCCTCGGCGTCGGTCTTGCCCACGATCAACGGCCGCTGCGGCAGGTCGTAGAGGGCGCCGGTCAAGGCTGCCTCCAGCGGCCCGCGCTTCTCTTCCACCACGATCACTTTGCGCAGCCCGGAGGCGAATTCCCGCAGGTTCTGCGACCCCGCGGGGTAGAGCGCCCCGACCTTCATCATCCGCACGCCGGCGGCAGCCAGCCGACTGTCGTCCAGCCCTATCCGGTCCATCGCCTGGTGCAGGTCGTAGTAGGTCTTGCCCGCTGCGACCACTCCAATGGCGGCGTCGGCCGGGCCGTGCACCCGGTCCAGCGGAAACCGCCGGAGCAGTTCCTCGGCCCGTGGAAGCCGCACACTGTGCAGCTCCCGCTCCAGGCGCAGCCGTACCGGGTTGCTCATCAGGGCCGTGGCCACAGGCTGGTAATCCGGATCGGCGCGAACACCGTCGGCGAACTCCAGGAAGGGACGAATCGACTCCGGGAGGCTGAGATCGACCGAGGCAGTCGCATCGGCTACCCCGACGACGATCTTCAGGCTCACCCACAGGCCGGTCAGCCGCGACATCGCGATCCCGTACAGCCCGAACTCGAGCAGCTCGGCGACCGAACCCGGGTAGAGCACCGGCACCGCAAGGTCGCTCAACGCCAGTTCCGATGCTGACGGCAGGCTTGAGGACTTCGTCGCGGGATCGTCGCCGACCAGCATGATGACGCCGCCGCGGTGATCGGCGCCCTGTAGGTTGCCGTGCCGGACGGCGTCCGTGGCCCGGTCGAGACCGGGCGCCTTGCCGTACCACACGCCCAGTACTCCGTCGACCTCGGCGGACGGCCGTGACCTGACGAACTGGCTGCCGCCGATGGCCGTGGCGGCCAACTCCTCGTTGACCCCGGGCTGGAATACGACGCGGTGCTCACGCAGCATTTCCGCGTTGCGGCCCAGTTCGAGGTCGTAGCCAGCCAGAGGGGAACCCTCGTAACCAGAGATCAGGCACCCGGTCCGGCGCTCCTGCCGGGCGTCCAGGCGCATCTGTACCAGTGGCAGCCGCGCGAGCGCCTGCACTCCGGACAGCAGCGCCCGCCCTTCGTCGTCTGCGTAGCGCCGGACCAGGAAGGACTGGGCCCCACTGCGCCTGGCCGCCCCGGCCTCGCTGACCACCGCACTCATCGGTTGCTCCCCGCGGCCGCGGCGGCCGTTCGCCACGCGACCGTCAGCATCCGCGCCGACGGCAATGGAGCCGCCGCCAGGTCCACGAACGCCTTCAGGTACTGATGCACCATCGACTCCCAGGTAAACCCAATACCGCCGTGAACCTGCAACGCTGTCTCCGCCACCGCCGACGCCGCCCGGTCAGCTGCGATCTTGGCCAGCACCCGGTCGCGGATCGATTCGTCGTCGTCCGATGACGGCGCGCCCGCGTCGGTGAGCACGCCCAGGGTGAGGGCGCGCGCGTGCTGGAGGGCAATCTCAGCGTCGGCCAAGGCATGCTTGAGCGCCTGGAACGTCGCGATGGGCTGGCCGAACTGCACCCGCTGCCCGGCGTACTGCACGCTGATCTCGACCAGCCGCCGGGCCCCGCCCAGGACGTACATCCCGGCCAGGGCGCCGGCCAGCAGCAGGTCCGGCGCCAGCATGTCCAGCTCTTGGCCATGCACATCCTCGCCAGCGGCACCGGGATCGTCGAGTCCCCCGCTGCCCTGGGCCGCGTTGTCCAGCGTCACCACCGTGCCGCCCCAGGTCGCCGTCCGGTAACGGTCGTCGCGCTGGGCGAGCCGGAACCGGTCGGGCGCGATGAATTCCGGGGCGTTCGACCCGGTCGCGAGGAAGAGCCCACCTGCGTCGTCCACCACGCCGGGCACGATCAGCTCGCGCACCGTCGACGACTCGCGCCAGGCGAACAGGCTGGGCACCGTGCCCGTGATCAGTCCCTCGTGGGCTGTCTGGGGCAGCCGCGCTTCATCGGCGACCGCCACCGCACACAGGTGATGCAGGACCAGTGGATGGACCAGCCAGTATCCGGCAGCCTCGGCCACCCGGCCGGCGTAGCGAAAACTGAACGGCGACCCGGCACGACTGCTCCGGGCGTGGATATCGAGGAAGCCCAACTCCCCGGCCGTACGCAGGGCTTCGGCCGCGAGCGCCGCGGCGTCGAGGTCGGTGCGCACCACTGTGCTGCAGGTTTCGAACGCTGCGTGGGCGGCATCATAGACATCGGCATCCAGGCCGACTTCGGTGTCGGACACGCTCACTCCTTTCGTGCCCGGCCGCGTGTACGCGGCAGACCCAGGCCACGCTCGGCGACGATGTCGCGCTGGATCTCGTTGGTGCCGCCGTAGATAGGAGTCGAGAGGCTGGCGTAGTAGGCCGCCGACCACGTCGCTATCGTGTCGGGCTCCGCCAGTGCCTGCGCCGCGCGCAGCCCAAGGCGGGTGACCGCACGGTAGGTCTCGCTCCACCGTACTTTGGTGCCGTTGATCCCGGTGTCGGCCGGCAGCCCGCCCAGGAAGCGCTCGATGTAGTCGCGCACGGCGTACCGCAGACCAGCCGCGTCGGCCAGCAGGCGGACGGCCTCGGTTCGCAGGTCAGCGACTGGTTCCAGCCGCTGCATCAGCCTGATCAGGCCAGCGAGCAGGTCGTCGAGACGGAGCTGACGTTCCAGGAAGTTGACCGAACGCTCATGCTCCAGTGCCCGCATCGCCACCCGCCACCCGGCATCCACGTCACCGACAACGCCGTCGGACGCTACGACGGCGTTGTCGAAGAAGACCTCCGTGAAGTCCGAATCACCGGTTATCTGACGGATCGGCCGGACGGTCACCCCGGGCTGGTGCATCGGCACGACGAGCGCGGAGATCCCCCAATGGCCCGTCGCGCCAGTGCGCACCAGGGCGAGGCAGTAGTCGGCGACGTGGCCCAGAGTCGTCCACACCTTCTGGCCGTTGACGGTCCAGCCGTCCTCGGACCGCTTCGCCTTCGTCTGCAAAGCCGCAAGGTCCGATCCGGCGCCGGGCTCGGAGAATCCCTGGCACCAGACCTGTGACCCGTCGGCGATGCGCGGCAGGTAACGCTCTTTCTGCTCCTGCGTGCCGAACTCGAGCAACGCCGGTCCGGCGATGCCGATCGCCACCCGGTTGTATTGGCTCGGCGCGCCGTAGCGGATCGCCTCTTCGTGGAAGATCAGCAGGTCCGACAGCGGGCGTCCCTGCCCGCCGTAGGCGACCGGCCAGTGTGGCACCGCCCAGCCGCGCTCGTGTACCTCGGCGTAGAAAGCCCGCTGCCCGGCCTCGTCCGCGCCGGGGCCGGCGCCATGGCGCGGAGCCACAGCGTCGGCGCCGTGGCGCGGTACCCATCCGATCGCGGCACAGGCCTCGCGGATGACCTCGCGTACCTCGGCCCGTACCTCCGCAGCGGCCGCGAGGGGAGTGCCCATCGCCTCCGGGGGGGTGCTCACTCCGACCGGTCCCCCGGAGGTATGGTGAGCAGCGGCAGCCGACGCTTCTTGACGAGGTCCTCGCTCCACAAGGTGGTCCCGGAAATGTCGACATCAACCTCGGTGACGCCGGGTACCTCCATGACCACGTCGGCAATGTACTTCTCGATGGTCGTGAAGAAGAAGCAGTTCGGGTCGGTCAGAATCATGATGATCTCGACCCGGCCACCATGGATCTCGATGCTCTCGATCAGACCCATGGTCACGATGTCCATCGGATTGCCCATGGACACGCTGCAAGGGTCCTGCACTCTTTCCAGCGCCCGCTCGACGGCGTCCCGGTCGACGGCAGACGTGACGTCAGCCGTCATCACACCGCTCCGGTCGCAGCGGCCGCGTACTCTTCGCGGCGCAACGCCGTCCACGGACGGTCGAGGCCGTTCGACCGGACCTGGTCGAACTGGTCGCCCTTGGTGCCCTCAAGGATCTTGTCGGCATCGAGGTTATGCGTCCGTACCACGTTGAGCCCGAGAATCTTCGCTTTCATCTCGTCGGTGATCTGCAGGTAGCCCCGCTGCTCCATGAGGTCTTCGGGCATCTGGAACTTGGCGAACGCCTCGAGCAGGGGCTGCGGGTGGACCAGGTTGCAACCGCTGCCGTACACGATCTGATCCGCCGAGCCGTGGTAGATCATCTCGCCGATGACCTCGGCGAAGACGCGTGGCCGCTCGACCACGTTGCCTATGGTCGATTCGAGGTTCGCGTGGAAGTTGGGGTAGCGGTGCATGAGGGTGGTGGTCTCCTCGAGGAACCCCATCCCCGCGTGGATCATGTAGAAGTTGATGTCCGGGAACCGGGGCATGATGACGTCGAGGTCATCAACCTTGAAGAATGACAAGGGAGTAGGTCCGAACATCGGCAGCGCCTTGTGGACGGCGATGTTCTTGATGCCGAGGTCACGTGCCGCCTCGAACAGCGGAACCGCGAACTTCGGGTCATCCATCCGCCAGCCGGTGTGCTTGCCGTCGTAGACCAGCGACGGGAAGCACTTGAGCCCGTCGATACCGATCTCGTTGACCTGCATCTCCAGGTCCTTGATGGCCTGGTCGAGGTCCAGGGTGTTGACCCAGCCGTAGAGCAGGTACCGGTTCGAGTACGTCTCCCGCAGCTTGGCCATGCGGTGCAGCTCGGAGACGACACCCTTCGTGAAGCCCAAGTTGGGCAGCGAGTGGACGATCGCGAAGTCCGTCGAGCTCTCGGCGAACAAGGCGTGGGTCATGGCGTCCGGGGGGAAGTCACTGATCCACTCCTCCTGGCGCAGGAGGTAATCCTCGTTCGACATCGCCACCCGCCGGTTGTACAGGCGGTGGTGCTTGTAGCCACCGAGGACCTGCTTGCGCCCATTGCCCAGGTTCTCTTCCCCGTAATCAAACGGGTGGACAACATGATCGACCACGATTTGACCATTGATCATCTGCGCTCCTCGAGATCTCGACGGTGCCATTGGCAAGGTGTTGATATCCTATCATTAATCAGAGACTTGGCAACAGTCGCGGATCGGGCAGCCGGAGGCCGGCTAGGGCCGGGCAGGCGGAGCCGCCGCTATCTCCGGGTGGACTTGACGGAGCATCGGGTGATGATGCGCGCTCGGCGATCCGTGACTTTGGAGAAGTTCCCGCGTACCGACAATCGAGGTGGGCGACGACATGAGCCGGACGCCTCGTCAGAGCGATGTCGGCCGTCAGGTGACGGCCGGAAGCTGGGTGAGCCGCCTCCAGCTGGTGGTGAACGCCGATGCCCAGGGCCAGGTACGCTCGATGCGCAGGTAGCGGCGGCGAGCGTGGTCGGCGATGCGGGCGGGCAGGTGGTAGAGGCGGAAGCGCATCGTGTCCGGCTCGGCGCCGGCCAGGTCCTCGCTGTCGTGCAAGGTCAGCAGGCGGAGCCAGGTGTCGAGGTCGCAGGCGAGGTTCGCGGCGAGCATCCATGCCGTGTTGATCTGCCAGGACTGTGAGGGGCAGGTTGTGCAGGCCCATGGCCTTGCCGGTGCGGATGCGGTCTTCGACCTCGGCGTGGTCTCGGTACAGGGCGTCGAGGAACTGGATCTGGTGGGATCCTGCGATGCCCCACGTGTGCCGGATGTTCGTTGCCGTGACCGAATAGCGCCAGCCGGTCTTCTTCTCGTAGTCGGTCAGCTTCTTCAGCTGCCGCCGGGAAGGCCGCACGCGGCGGACGATCAGCCGCATCCCCTCCGGCCAGCCCTCGCGGGTGTTCAGACCAGTCAACTCGGCAACCTGGTAGCCCTCCTGGAGTTCGCCGCTCTGTGTCAACGAGGTCTCCCACGCGCTGGCGGGAAGCTGCGCAATGGCAGCTTCGTCCTCGTCGGTGACCTTCCAGCCGACCGTGTAGCGGACCGTGCGCCGTGTGGTGTTCAACGCTTCGACGTGCTGAAGCAAGCCGTGCGTGGCCCCCGCGCCGTCGGACCTTTGCCCAAGGCCGGATAGTTAGCGATCTCCGGTCGTTTGCAAGGGAGTTGGTGTCCATGTCGTGGCTGCATAGAGGCCGGGGCCGATCTTGTGGATGAGTCCGCTTTCGCTTGGTCGTGGGGGCAGGGGGCTCCCTCGAAGGGGGTGAGACCGCGGCGGGGTCACGTAGGAAGGCGGGTGCTCTGGCACCGCAGGTCGAGGACTACCGGTTCTGGTTGGCGGAGCACGGGTATACCACGCAGACGGCAAGGAGCATGCTCAAGGACCTGAGACAGGTTGGGCTGTGGTTGTCGTTGCGGGGCTTGAGGCCGCTGACCTCAACGAAGAGATGCTGGAGCGCTATCTGTCTGATCAGCGGAAGGTCGGTCGTCGGGTCCCCGGAATTCGCAGAATGATGCCGCTGCTGACGTTTCTCCGCGAGGTCTCGCTGGTCCCGGCCCCGCAGGTGGTGCCATCGCCGCTGGAAGTCCTGTTGGAGCAGTACCGGTCCTGGATGACGCGTGAGCGTGGCCTGTCAGCGGCGACGATGCTGCGCTACGAGAACACCGCTCGCCGCTTCCTGGCCGAGCAGGCGATGCCCGGCGGAGTGTTCACGCCGAGCGGCTTGACCGGCGCGCATTTGAACGCGTTCCTGTTGCGGGAGCGCGCTCGGGTCTCAGCCGGCTCGGCGAAGGGAAGGGTGGCCGAACTGCGGTCGCTGATGCGGTTCCTCCACCTGCACGGTGTCACGCCTCTGAGGCTCGGTGCGGCCGTGCCTCCGGTCGGCGGCTGGTGTATGGCGGCGGTGCCACCGACGATCGCCGCGGCTGCGGTCCAGCGGCTGCTGGACCACTGCCCGCGCGAAGGTGCCGTCGGTATCCGCGACTACGCGATCCTGATGCTGGTGGCCCGGCTGGGCCTGCGCTCGATCGAGGTGGTCCGGTTGCAACTGGACGATGTCGACTGGCGGT
>NZ_JBIAQV010000048.1:9813-48825 GCF_042889305.1 Streptomyces sp. NPDC002619
GGTCTGGCGGTCTGGCGGTCTGGCGGTCTGGCGGTCTGGCGGTCTGGCGGTCTGGCGGTCTGGCGGTCTGGCGGTCTGGCGGTCTGGCGGTCTGGCGGTCTGGCGAGATCATCATCCGGGGCAAGGGACGGCGGGAGGACCGGCTCCCGCTGTCGGCGTACAGCTTAGCCTCGCTGTTTCGGTTGGGACGGTGAGGCGTCGCTGAGGGTCAACTGTCGGGTGGCCGAGGCGATTTCGGTATTCGGGCATGGTGGAGTCCCGGCGCAGTGGTCGGGTTCTCCGGGGTCCTTCGGGTCGTGGTGGGCAGGGTTTGCCGGTCAGCTGGCGGGACGGGGCAGTGCGGCGAGGCGGTGGAAGGCTGTGGGGGGTTCGTTTCTCCAGGGCCAGGTCGCCGATATCCGCAAACGCAGGCGGCGGCCGCCGCGGGTGAGGCGGGCGGCGACGTGCAGCAGCCGGTAGCGGAGCTTCTTCGGCTCGGCAACCGCGAGTTCGCCGTCCAGCAGCAGGACGCACATCAAGGTCAGCAGATCGATCGCCGCGAGGCTGAGTTCGAGCCAGACGGCGTTGACGTTGAAGTCGCGCGAGGGGAAGCGGCCGGAGCCGGTGCTCTTGCCGCACCGGATGTGGTCTTCGACGCATGCATGCCTGCGGTGACGGGCCTCCAAAAACTGCGCGGAGCCGCCGCCGGAGTACGGGGTGTCGGTGAGGAACACCTGGTGCCGCAGTCCCTCGTCCTGATCGAACAGGGACAGCTGGGCTCCGGGGTGCGGGCGTTCGCGGCGCACGATGATGCGGGTGCCGGCGGGGTGGCCGTCCAGGTCGACCAAGCCGGTCAGTTCGGCGACTTCGGCGCCGTCACGCAGTGTCCCGTCCTGGTCCAGGGCGGGATGCCAGAGGCGGTCGGGCATGGCCCGGACAGCGCGTCGGACCGGTTCGGTGATGGCGTATCCGACCGAGAAGAAGGTGCGGATTCCTCGTTTTTGCAGGGCGCGGATGTGGGCGGGGAACGCTTTCGCGGATCCGGCGCTGTCGGTGCGGATGAGGAGGTCGGTGCCGTGCCTGTGGGCGTCGGGGATCTGTGCGAGTGCCTGATCGAGCACCGTGATGTGATCGGCGGCGGTGTTGGCGCCGGCGTTCTTGGGCCGTGGCCGACCGGACAGTGCCTCGCCGGTGTTGGCGAGGAAGCACAGCAGCGGGTGGCAGCCGAAGCCGCCCTTGTAGGTGGGTGCGGCCTGCTGTTTCTCGGAGTGGCAGGTGACCAGGGTGGCGTCGAGGTCCAGGACCAGCCCGGGCAGCATGCGTCCTGCGGACCGGGCTGCGAGTATGCCCTCACCGTGGTCGGCGGCCTGCAGCCAGTCGACTTCGCGGGACTGTGCACGGGCCGAGCGCAGAGAAGCCAGTGCCTTCTCGTCAACGTCGGCGAGGAGTCGCCAGGCTGTTGGTGTCGAGGCGACGGGGCCGAACACCCCTGCCTGGTCCCGCAGTACGGCCAGGTCCGCGATGGCCTCGCCGCCATCGGCGAGCATCACCGCCAAGTCGGTGGCGATCCGTCCCGGATCATGACCGGTCCCGCGCGGCCGAAGCGGCCTCGGCGCGGCGGAGTAGGCGGCGCTCAGCCCGGTGGCATCAGCAAGATCCGCCAGCAACCGTGCCCTGGCATGACCGACCACCCCCGAACCATCGGCACTGACCTGGACCTTGGGACGCAACCCGATAACCTGCACGTAGAAAGTGCCCTCCGCCTGGACCGACAGAACCCCTCAGCAAGGTTCATCGTCCCAGGTCAGGAAGGCACTTTCGCGTTTCCGCCTCGACAGCCGCCGTACCCAACCGAAACGGCGAGGCTAAACGATCACGTTCGGAAAGCGGATGACGTCTCAGGCCAGTAGGGCACCCAGTCCACAGCCCGCGTGGGAGGTTCTCGGCCTGGATCACGTCGGCTCTTAGTTCGCCAGCCCCCCGCACCAGCCGCCGGAAGGCCAAGGTGACCCTGGCGCGCACGGTCGCGGGGGCACAGCGCCCGGAAGCGCCGCCCGCGCGGATGGCGGCGCGGATCAGTGACGCCCGGCGGACGGCGCACCCTCAACGGGGCGCACCCAGTAACCGTTATCATCGAAGTTCTTGATCAACACATCGGCAGAGTCGAGGACGTGCTGCTGCGCGGCCTTCCGGGCAGCTTCGGCGTCATGGGCAACCATCGCCTTCAAGATCTTGACGTGCGCCTTGGTCGAGTGGGCGATCTGTTGCGGAGCGATTTTGTAGTACTGGTGAGGGATCAAGCGCAGTGTGTTCAGCAGGATCCCGACGAGCTTGGGCGAATTGGCGCCGAGGTTGATGACGCGGTGGAAGCTATCGTTCGCCCACTCCAGTGCGTCGATGTCGGAGGCCTCGGCGGCCGCGAGCCACTTCTCATGGGCCTGCTCGAGTGCCGAGATCTGCTCGTCGTCGAGGCGCAGCGCCGCGCGGGCAGCGAGCTCGCCCGCGAGCTGGGAATGGAGCCAGTAGATATCGCGCACGTCGTCGGCGGTGGTGACGCTTACCTGGAAGGATCGCGCCTTAGCTCCGCTCTCAATCAGACCCTCATGGGTCAGCCGGAGCAGGGCCTCGCGCACCGGCATCGTGCTGACGTCAAGGGCCTCGGCGATCTGCTCGTGGGTGATCTGCTGCCCCGCTGGCAGTTCCCCCGTCCAGATCATGTCGCGGACGATCTCGATGACCTGATCACTCACCGATCGCACGCGCCCGCGACCGCGACCAAGTCGGCGAAGGCCCGTCGCCGACGTCGACGATGCCTGGTCAGATTGACCTGGTCCTGGCATTATGACCAACTTTCCGTAAAGACTACAATCAAAGGCTATCCTATCATGGATTATAGATCATGATCATCGGCTATCCGGAGAGGCTCTGTGGCCCGCTCAAGAACGACGACCGAGTCGGTCATTCCGCGGACGCGGACAAAATCATAGGTCCCGCAGCGTGTTGGCGGGCGACGACCGCTACTGTCAATACTCCGCGAAGATTGACCCCCTGTGGTTCGGCGGGTTCCCAGGCGGATTCGAGCGGTCGTCGCAACGGTGACTGATTCATGATGCCAAAGCGGCCCGGAAGACCTCGGCTGGTGTGCGCCAACCGAGTGTCTTGCGTGGACGGTGCGCCTGGATCCCCCGCCGTCCTCCTCATAGACGGTCAGCGGGTGGCCCTCGTCGTTCCGGCTCGAACCACTGGCGTCCGGATTCTGGGCCGGCCCGTGATGGAAGATTGCGGGCTTGGCTAGCGCGTCCACGATGTCCTCGTACCGGGTCGCACCCAGGTGTCGGTGCCGGGAATGCGGTACACCGGATTGGTGTCGCGCAGCTAATTGTAGGCCACGTAGGGACACTGCAGTGTCTCGGCCGAGAAGAGGTCGACAGCGTCACCTCCGGTCTCCATGATCACCTCTCCTTCGCGCGAATTCCGACGTGGAGCTGGTTCATCGCCCGGAGTATGAGTCCGGGACGGTGACGGTAGTCGTTCTTCTCCGGGAGCAGCCACCAGTCCTCGATGCGGTCGAGCAGCAGCTTGAAGGCGATGCGCTGCTCGAACCGGGACAGGTTGGCGCCCACGCAGTGGTGTTCGCCCTGCCCGAACGCCAGGTTCCGGTGGGAGTTGGGCTGCGAAAGGTCCAAATGGTCGGCGCTGGAGAAGAATCGGGGATCACGGTTACCGGCGGCGAAACGCAGATGCACAGTCGAGCCCTTGGGAATGAGCACCCCATTCACCTCGACGTCCTCGGTGGTGTGCCGGGCCATGCCCTGGGTCGGGGACTCCAGCCGAAGGGACTCCTCGATGAACTTCTCGATCAGCGAGTGGTCGGCGCGGATCTGCTGGTGCACCTGCGGGTTGCTGAGCATCAGCCACAGCGCGGAAGTGATCGCGAAGGCGGTGGTCTCGTTCCCGCCGGCGTGCAGTTGATCGACCATGTAGACGATCTCAGAGTCCGTGAGGCGGCGGGGCGTACCCTCGAGATCCTTGAACTTGGCGTTGCCGAGGTGGCTGAGCAGGGTCTCGTCGGGGCGCCGCCGCTTCTCCTCGACCACCGACATGATGAAGCGCTGGAACTCGACGTTCTGCTCCGCGACATAGCGCTCTTGCTCCGCGGTCAGCTTGCCGTCGAACTGCATGACCCACGCCTCGGACCACCGGCACAGGTCCGGCACCGAGTCGGCCGGGAAGCCCATCAGCAAGGTGATCACGGCGACCGGCAGTGGCTGGGCGAACTGGCTGACGAACTCGATCTCCGTGGAATCGATCCAGCTATCGATGAGTTCGTTGGCGACCTTTTCGATGAGATCGCGCTTCTTCTCCACGGCGCGTGCGGTGAAGAAGCCGTCGACCATCGCCCGGTACCGCCGGTGAATCGGCGGATCGGTGCTGAGCGGAATCCGCCCGGGACGGGGAATTCCTTGGTCGAGCCAGATCTTGAGCGCGTCCGGATCCTGGATGTAGGCCTGCTTGGGGGCCGGGCCCTGCGCGAACACCTTGGGATTGCGGCTGATCTCGAGGATGTCCTCATACCGGCTGACGATGTACATGCCCGCGCTGGGCATGTAGAAGACAGGCGCCTCGTCCCGCAACGCCGCGTACGACGGGTAGGGGCACTCCTGGGTTTCCGGTTCGAACAGGTCTACGTCCAGCACTACGCACTCTCCTATCACTGGTGCACTCTTTGGATAATCTGGTGCCTCGCAGCTTGATCCGGCCGTCACACGCACCGCACGTCGCCATTCACAGGTGAACATCGATTCGTCGAATCCGAGGATGAGCCCCCCGTCGTTCGAGGCGACGCCGTCCGGGCTGCCGGCCGGCCGCAGAGTGGGGACCCGCTCGAGCAGGCGGTAGAACACCACCTGCAGCCGGACTCAGGCACTGGTGCGGGCCCGCGCCGAAGGCGAGGTGACCGGTCGTGTCGCGGTGGATGTCGAACTCGTCCGGGTTGAGGAAAGCGCGAGGATCACGGTTGGCGATCAGGTGATCGGCAATGATGGCCTCGCCCTCGTGAATGGTCACACCGGCGAGTGTCAGGACTTCGCGCACCACACGGCGACGGCCGATGTGCGCGATAGTGCAGAACCGCAGCATCTCCTCAAAGGCATTGCCGATGAGCGACCGGTCGGCGCGGAGCTGCCCGAATTGGTCCGGGCCGAGCAGGAGCAGCAGCGCGCCAAGCGCGGTCATGCTGGCGGTGGTGGTGTGCCCGCCGGTGAGCAGGAGCCGTGCGGTCGCCACGAGTTGCTCGTGGCTGATGTCCCCCTTGAACACGTGGTTGACGATGAGCCTGCTCAGCAGGTCGTCGCCAGGCTGGCGCTTCTTGTCCGTGACGAGATTGTCCATGAAGACCAGAATCTCGCCGCTGGCCGCCACGACCTCCTGATGCGTGGACGCGCCCGAGGCCAGGGTGTGCGCCCGCGTCTTGTAGAACTCGTGGTCACATTCACGCGCCCCGAGCATGCGTGCGGTCATCTTCCAGGCCATGACCAGCACGAATTCCTCAACGAAGTTGACCGGCGGCTCCAGCTTGAGCAGGTCATCGATGGTCTTGTTGACCATCTGAACAAGCTCCTCCCGGCACTTCTGCGACCTCGCCGCCGTGAACTCCCCGGCCACCACGCGCCGGTAGAAACTGCGCTCCGGCGCGTCCAGGTTGAGGAACGTCGCGAAGGTGCTGCGAACCTCCTGGATCGCCACGCTCGTGTGCGGATAGGCAGGATCGGTGGAGTCGTCGCTGACCCGCGGGTCGGCGAGCACCGACCGTACGTCGTCATAACGCGTGATCAGCCACGGCTGCGTGCCATTCCAGATCTTCACACGACTGGCCGGGCGGCTCTCCTGGATCTCCGCGAGGCGCCGCGAGGGATCAAGATGCGACTGGGACTGCAACTGATAGAAGTCGGGCTCAGCGACCATATCGCTCCTCACTCCCTTCCCTCGTGGCATCAGAAGAGATCAGTCCGGCGCGTAAGCATATCACTGATCAACTATCGTTACTAGGGGATTTGCCGGACGCTGTAGCCCTGCCCGCTCGGCTGGCTATCCTGAGCTTGGCGTCCGGTTACATCGTTCACACCCCCTCTGAACTGGGAAGACGTCCGGACTGCTGGACGTACGCTTGGCGTTTAAGTTGCTTGCTTCGTTCCGCCGTTCTGCCGCGTGTCCGCTTTGGATTGTTTTCCTACGAGATGCTGGTGCGCACGGCGCTTGTTCTTCGAGCCGACCGGTCGGCCTGGACCCGCCGTGCCGGTTTTCGGTGCGCCGGCCGGCTGGGGCGTCTTCCCGTGCAGGCGGAGAAATCCCCGGCGGACGCGGGCAGGGGCGAGACGGCCTGGCTTCGCGGGGGGCTCCCAGGGCTTACGGAGGTCTTCCGCCAAGGGCCGGGCGACGCGGAGTTGGGTGTGGGCGGCAAGGACGAGCCAGGTCCAGCGGTCGGCGGCCTGGGGACTGCGGAGCTTGGGTGCGGTCCACCCCAGCGTCTGCTTGAACCGCCGGAAAGTATGTTCAAGATCCAATACCGTTAGTTTAAGGGGTTGGTGGGATGAGTTGGAGGGTTCGGGACAGGGCTCGAGTGCCGTGCTCCTCAGGTTTCTTGATTCGGTAGCGCGAGATGATGCGTTTGACGTTCGCGGGTTGGACCGGGGGCGTCTCGGCGGGGTGAGGTTGGCTAGGAGTTCGTCCAGAGCGAGGGCCAGGGCGTGGTCAGGCCGAGGGGGAAAGGCCACCGGCGGCATAATCGTGATGCGGCGGGCGACGCGCAGGCAGGTCATGAACGACAGGCGGTCGGGGTCGAGGTCTTCCCTGTTGGCCCTGGCAGCCTCGAACATGTGGACGCGCAGTGCGTAGTGCACGAGTAGGTGGCCCCAGAGCTGCTGGTGCACACCGTCGGGTGTCTTGCTGGCTACTCCTTCACCGCGCCTACGCCGAACCGGCTGTGGGTCACCGACCTCACGATGATCTCGACCGGCGAGGGACCCTTGTGGCTGTCCGCGATCCGGGATGCGTTATCCCGTCGGGTGGTGGCCTGGGAGACCTCCGCCCGCGCGGACGCCGACCTGGTCCTCACCACGCTCGAGTACGCCCTCGCGTCCCGCGAGGTCGAGTCCGGCACGCTCGTGCATCACGCCGACCACGGCTGCAATACACATCGATCAAACTCACAACTCGCCTGTTGCGAGCGGGTGTTGAGGCGTCCATGGGAGCGGCGACATAGGGTCCCCGCGCACGTCCGGCTCCACCAGCGCCAACAGCGCCGGAACCAGCCCAGGATCGAGATCAGCGAGTCGTTTGCGGCCCCCGCCCGCCTTGCGTACCCGCTCCAACGGCGCCTGCCCAGAGTCCAGTTCGGCAACGCCGCGGGAGACGGTGTCTTCCCGCACGCCGGCAGCCCCGGCCACCAGTCTGATCCCGCCATGGCCCAGCACCCGGGCCTCGGCTCCCATCAACAGCCGCCGCTGCCGCTCATCCAGATGCGGAAACAACACCTGGAACTTCGCCGCCAACGCCGCCTCGGTCTCCCCAGCCGCATCCATGCCGCGTCCAGATCACACCAGCAGGCATCCCCGCGGGAACCACCGCTTGTTCTTTTACAACCCCTTAGACGGCAGCTTCACGATGGTGTCCGACCGAGTGATCATGGCGCGCAGGACGTGCCGGCGGCACCACCCCCGCCGTTACCCGGGATGACGTGCACCGTGCGCGCACCGAAGGCCCGCATCGACGCGACCATGCGGCCAAACGGCGGCGCACTGACCCATCCGTCGAGGTAGGCCCCGCCGATACATCGCTCGGTGATGTGGCGGGCGTTCTCGCGGGTGAACTGCGCCGCGATGCCAGCGAACGAGCGGTCAACCAGCGGCTTGCTGAGCATGGACGAGCCATAGGTCAGCTCGCATGCTCGCTGCAGGTGCTCGTTGCGGCCCATATCCAGCCACTCGCCGAGTTCGGCGACATAGTCGCAGACTTCGTCAAAGCGCAGATGGTGCAGGTCGGCCATCGCCGCCGGAGACGGCACCACGATCCGGAATAGTTGCGCGGGTCGGGGGCGCTGAACGCCGAGCCGCCCGCCCGGCGTGCTCAACGAGGCAGTCCGTGACGACCTCGCCTTGCAGAACGAGCGGCGCGAGCGCGGTGTCGCCGGTTGGCCGGGGAGATGTCACTTCGTGTGCACTTCCCCGTATTGGACGGGTGTGGCCGCGCCCCGCGTCGCTGCCACCACTCGCCGGGCCGCGACCCCCGCCGGCACTCCGCAGTATGCCGCGACCTGCAGCACCAACTCGTCGATCTCGTCCGGCGTCACGCCGGCGCGGGGCGCGCTGCGGCAATGGATCGCGAACTCGTCCATCCGGCCCGTCGCGGCCGTCATGGCCAGCACGAGCAGGCTACGATCGCGCAGCGCCAGCCCCGGCCGGGTCCACACTGACCACGCCGAGTCCAGGACGTAGTCGCGCATCGCGCGGGCACCGGGGCTGTCATCACCTGACGTGGCGTTGACGTACTCGTCCCCCAGGATCTCCCTGCGCCGCTGTGCGGCCACAGCCCGGCGCTGCGACACCGACACTGGCGCCGCCGTGGGCTCCGCACCGTCGTCAGACACCCATATCACCCATTAACATCAAGCCGCCTCCTTGACCAGTACTCACCAGCTCACGACCATCTCGTCCAGCCCGAGCGTCACGACGCCCTCGTCCCTCCACCTGACGTCCTCAATGCCGCCGACGAGGTGCAGGTTGGGGATGCGCGTAAGGAGACGATCGAAGATCACCTGCAGTTCGACGCGGGCCAGCTGCTGCCCGAGGCACTGATGCGGTCCCGCGCCGAAGGCCACGTGACCCACGGTGTCGCGCGAGATGTCGAAGGTGTTCGGCTCGGCGAACTTGCTCGGGTCCCGATTGGCCATCTTGTGGTCGGCGATGATGCCGTCCCCTGCGCGCACCGTTACCCCAGCCCGCTCGATGTCGGCCACCGCCACGCGCCGTCGGCCGATGTGCGTGATGGTGAAGAAGCGCAGCATCTCTTCGACGGCGTTGGGGAGCAGCGAGCGGTCAGCGCGCAGCTGGGCCATCTGGTCGGGATGCAGCAGCAGTATCAAGGTGCCCAGCGCCGTCATGCTGGCCGTGGTGTCGTGGCCTCCGGTCAGCAGCATTCGAGCGGTCGCGACGACCTGCTCGTGGCTGATCTCTCCCTTGCGGGCATGGCGGACGATCAGCTGGCTGAGCAGATCGTCGCCCGGATCGCGCTCCTTAGCGGTGATCAGGTCCTCGAGATACTCGCGCATCTCCGCGGTGGCGGTCGCCAACTCCTGCTGCGTGGAAAGCCCCGAGGTGAGGGTGTGGCTGCGGCTCTGGAAGAACTCGTGGTCGGCGTACGGGACACCCAGCAGCTTGCCGATCATCCGGGACGGCACCACCAAAGCGAACGCCTCGACGAAGTTCAGCGGTGGCTGCATCGCGAGCAGCTCGTCGAGGGCCTCGTCGACGAGCTCGGTTATCTCAGCGCGGTAGCCCTCAGCGCGGGGCGTCGTGAACCCCCCGGCGACCATGCGGCGGTAGAAGATATGTTCGGGAGCGTCCATCTGGAGAAATGTCGGAAACTCGGTGCGGGTCTGCACGGTCGCCAGGCTGGTGGACGGATAGCCCGGGGCACTGGAGTCGGCGCTCACCTGGGGATCGCTGAGGATCGCGCAGACGTCGTCGTGGCGGGTGAACAGCCACGGCTGCATGTCATTCCAGATGCGCACTCGCGTCACCGGGCACTTCGCCTGGAGCTCAGCCAGGCGGGCCGCGGGATGCAACCGCGACTCCGACGGCATCGGATAAAACGGCAGGTCTTCGGTCATGACACCTCCAGGCGCACTCGGGGCCGACCCGGCGGCCGCGCAGTTCCCGCCCATCCGGATCACACCATTCGTTATATCATATGATTGATCTCTTATCAACAGTCGCTCCTCGGCGCCCGCAGGCGTGTTCCAGCTCGCGGGATCGAACACTCTCCAACCGGTCGGAGAGACTCTCTGTTCGTCTAAAGATCTTCAATCGCGAGGGGTACGAGCCCTGGTGACGGTGGCGCGTCGTGCGCTATGCCGGAATCATGAGGTACCCCGATGCCGGCGGGCTGACCGCCGCAAAACGGACCCGCGATGAGCAATCGTTTCGCAGCGGCGGAGCTGATCGAGGCCAGCGCGAGCGACCGGGAGGTGGCCAGGCGGTTCCGGGTGTCGTGGATGTCGGCGAACCGGTGGCGGCGGGCGCTGGCGGTCGGCGGGAAGCAGGCGCTGTCCTCCCAGGTCCAGGACGGTGGCGGACCGGCCCAGCCGCAGGCCGGCGCAGAGCCTGGCCAGCTCCTCGTCCAGGCACAGGAAGGCCCGTCCGGGTTCCCAGGTGCCGGCCAGGATCTGCTTGGACAGCGGTGGCTGGTCATACGGCGGGTGCGGCTCGTCGCCGATCAGCGTGAGTTCGCCGTGGTAGCCGCTGCGGCGGAGGGTCTCGGCCGTGGTCAGGCCCGGACCGAGGCCGAGGCTCCGGCGATCACTACCCGGTGGGGCATGGCCTCAGTCCTGGACCGTGATGGCCAGTGCGGGACAGAGCTCGACGGCCCGCTTGACGTCCTCGGCCAGCCCGGTGGGCGGGCTGGGCTGAAGCAGGACGACCATGCCGTCCTCTTCCCGCTGGTCGAACACGTCGGGGGCGGCCATCACGCACTGGCCGGCGGAGACGCACTTGTTCAGGTCGACGGTGATTTTCATGAGATTCCTCAAGGGATCGGCTGTGGTTACCAGGTGACGGGCAGTTCGTAGACGCCATAGGCAAGCGCGTCGTGCTTGAACGGGATCTGGCCGAGGTCGGCGGCCAGGCGCAGGGTGGGGATGCGGCGGTAGAGGGTGCCGTAGACGACCTGCAGCTCCACCCGGGCCAGCGGGCCCAGGCACTGGTGCACGCCGAAACCGAACGCCACGTGATGGCGAGCGTTACGGCGGATGTCCAGCCGGTCCGGGTCGGGGAAGGCGCCGGGGTCCCGGTTGCCAATGTCGCCGCAGGATCACGACATCGCCGGCGCGGATGGTCTGGCCGCCGACCTCGATGGCGGCTAGCGCCACCCGGCGCCGCCCGGGCTGGTTGATGGACAGGTAGCGCAGCAGTTCCTCGACCGCGCCGGCGATCAGCTTGGGGTCGATGGTGTCGCGCAGCTCGGCCAGCTGGCCGGGGTGCTGCAGCAGCGCCAGGGTGCCCAGCGCGATCATGTTCGCGGTGGTCTCGTTCCCGGCGCTCCAGGTAGTCGAGCAGCTGCTGGGCCGTCAGCGCCTGCTCCGAGGTCGAGTTGCGGTTGACCAGGATCTTGGTGTTGTCCTGGAAGAAGCCGTGG
This sequence comes from Streptomyces sp. NPDC002619, assembly GCF_042889305.1. Lineage (NCBI taxonomy): Bacteria > Bacillati > Actinomycetota > Actinomycetes > Kitasatosporales > Streptomycetaceae > Streptomyces > Streptomyces sp. NPDC002619. Next base: position 21,202 of record NZ_JBIAQV010000048.1, read on the forward strand.
CCGGCATACGGCACGCCCAGCAGCTCGCACAGCACCAGCGACGGCGCTGGCAGGGCGAACGCCTGGACCAGATCCACCGGCTTGGGGCCGGCGAGCATGTCGTCGATCAGGCCGTCGACGATCTTCTGGGTGACCGGCCGCAGCGCCTCCACCCGCTTGATGACGAAGGGAGCGGTCACCATCCGGCGCAGCCGGGCGTGCTCTGGGTCGTCCATGGTGACGGAGGTCTGTTTCTGCTTGCGATTTTCCATTCGCCCCACCGACTGATGGGGATAGTGCGGGTGGGTGCTGTCGGCACTGAGGTGTGGGCCGCCGAGCAGGGCCCGCTGGTCGGCGCAGCTGGTGACCAGCCACGGCGTGCTGCCGTCCCGCAGCCGGACCTTCGTGATCGGGCCTTCCTCCCGCAAGGCCGGCGCCGGGTCGAACGGGCGGCTGCTCAAGTGGGGGATCGGATACTCCGGAAGGCCGGCCGGAACCGGTTCGGTGGCCGCTACCACGGGGTGAGGCATGATTCCCTTCTCCCTTGATCAAGATGCCGCGAGGCGGAGCGGCTCTTTCGCCGCCTTATCTGGCGCTTGGTGCTGGGATGTGTGGCGTTGCGGGTCAGGCGCTGGATGATGGGCATGGCCAAGGCTTAGGTGCACAGGCGCGAAACCCCATGACGCGGCTATGGCTGATGCATCGCTGACGTCGGAGGCGACGGCCGCGCGGGCGCCGCCCCGGGCGAAGTCGAATCTGTCCACGGAGGGCAGTCCCGGCACGTGCGCAGTCTTCGTGATCTGGTATGCGTTGCCTGTGTCCAGAGCAAGGTGGAACGGCCGCCGGTTTCCGCCAGTGCGATCGCATTCACGTAATCACCGCGGGATTCGTCGGTGAATCGCTGGCCGTCGCGGCCGGCAAGCATTCCGCTGCTGCTGTGGTCCTGGGCCAGCATCGTGAAGTCAGCTGGGCACACTGCGTCGACACCAGCGGGGGGAATGGGGATCGATCATGGTGACCATCGCGGCTCCTGATCTGGGCTGATCCCAGCACCGTATTACACGATAGGATCAGATACAAGTGATCGCATATCAAAGCTTGCTCTGACTCCCGCCGGCGCCGCGTCGGGCACCCCGATCAAGTTCGGCGTGGTGTCGCCAGTGACCGGGGCCAGATCCGTTCCCGCCTTCCAACAAGGCGTCAAGGCCGCCGCCGCGTACATCAATAACCATTGCCGGGTAGTTAAGGAATTGCGTGGGTAGTCCAGGGCTTCTATGACGGTATGACGGGTGGTAGATGCCGGCGCCGGTGCGAGTGAGGAAGCCGAGGCGGGTGAGCTGTTCTGAGTGTGGTGGGTCTTCGAACTTGAGCGGTGTAGGTCGGCGCCTACACTGACTGTCTGTCACAGTCTGCGATCGGCAGGCTGGTTGCACCCTGGATGCAGGACGCCCGTGGTCCTGGTTGATCATTTCTGTTCTCTACGCAGAAGATCACCGGGGAGCCACGGGCTTGGTCAACGATACGACGTTGCTGTTGAACCTGGCCGGGGCGTCCGTCATCCGGGTCGAGCGGCTGGAGGACGGTACGCGCCGGGTCCATCTGGCCACGGCGGACGCCTCGGCCAGGGCATGCCCGGTGTGCGGGGTGTTCGCGTCCCGGGTGAAGGGGGCGGCGACCACGCGGCCGCGTGATCTCCCCTACGAGGAGCACGGGCTGGAGTTCGACACGACGGGCCCGAGGACACCTCCGCACCGCTTAACTTCGAAGACCCGGTTAACCTGCACGCCCTGCCTTGGCTCGATGCGCCACCGGCCACTGCCCTCACTCTTCCCCCTCGCTCTTCGGGGCGACTCGCGGTGTCAGTTGCGCGACGAGTACGTCACGCGACGGATTCTGCCGACGTGGGCGCGAACGGGAACAGATTGCGGCGGAATGGATGCCAAGGATTGGCCTGGCAGGCGCTCGATTGACGGGGCGCCTCACCACGGCCTCAAACGCCATGGTTTGCGTGACCGGCTAACCGATGGCACGGCGTCCGCAGTGCGGGGTCGCTGTACGGGTGTTCCTTATGAGGGCCTTGCGAGCCCGTCGAGCCAGGGTGTTGTGGGACTTCAGGACCGGAGGGCACCGCGGCAGTCATTCACTGAACAGGGAAGCGAACCAGGGACGGGTCGACCTTCCGAATGTCATCAACGCTGCAGAAAATCGACGCCAGAAGGAGCTCTTCACGCAGGACGCCCAGCACCTCATGGACGCCGTCCTCCCCGCCCGCAGCAAGGCCCCAATACATCGCACGGCCGATAAGCACAGCTCGCGCACCCGCCGCTACGGCCTTCAGCACATCGGTGCCGCGTCGGATCCCCCCGTCGAGGTAGATCTCGGCCGCATCCCCTACCACGTCGGCAACCTCGGGAAGCGTGAGAATCGTGGGATAAGCCCCGTGCAGCGTGTGCCCGCCGTGGTTGCTCACCACCAGACCTTCCACGCCGTGTTCGACGCAGAGGCGCGCGTCCTCTGCGGTCTGGATCCCCTTTACCACTACAGGAAGGTTCGTCACCGACTTCACCCAGTCAATGACCCCCCAGTCCAGCCTGGGTTCCATGGCCTCGATGATGAGCTCTTCGTCGTTGATTCCGGTACCACGAAGATTGCCGAACGGCGTCTGGTTGCTGGTCATGTTCGCCGGCTGCCGGGATTCCCGGAAAGCGTTGCTCGAGCCATCCCGCTCCCCCGTACGCGTGGCTGGCTCGTCGACGGTCACAATGATGGCACGGTACCCGGCCGCTTCGGCGCGCTCGATGAGCGACTTGGTCAGTCCCCGATCCTTGAAGACATACAACTGGAACCACAACGGCCCGGTACCCGCGTCTCGGACCTCCTCAATACTGCAACTCGAACCCGTGGAGAGGCAGAACACGGTCCCCGATCGCGCGCCCGCCCGCGCCGTGGCAGCCTCACCCTCCGGATGGAATCGCATCTGAGCGCCAGCCGGAGCGAGGAGAACAGGGAGGTCGATCTCCTCGCCCAGGACCGTCGTGGATAGCGAGACGTCAGGGCGGGCAGCCAGCACCCGGGGCCTGAGGAAGACTCGGTCAAAGGCCGATTCATTGTTCCTGTTCGTCAGCCAGTGGGGGTCGTCGAGCGAACCGAACCACCTGCTGAAGAGGTCGCTTGGGAGCAACCCTCTGGCCCGGCGTTCGTACTCGGCCACGCTCGTAATGAGTTTTTCGACCATGTCACACCTCTTCGTAGGCAAAGGATGACTGCGCAAGACCAACCGTGAACGCTTGTGGCTGGGCAACTGATGCCGAGATTCAGGAGCTCTCGGTAAGGCCGCCCCAACGCACCGCGCGAGGCGCCGAAGACGGGCCTGAGATCGGGCTCAGGCAGGCGTGAACCCGACCTTCAGCTCCCGTAGCCCTCGGAGCACCAAGCCCGGCGTGTGGAGACCCGCCTGTTCGCTCGGCAGCAACCACATGTCCGTCGTTCGCTCGAGCATAGCGTCGAGCGCCACCGACATCTCCAACCTCGCCAACGCTGATCCGGGACAATGATGCTCACCAATCCCAAAAGCCAAGTGACGGCGCACATTGGAGCGTTCGGGATCGAGTTTGTCCGGCTCAACGAAGACACGTTCGTCTCGATTGGCAGCCGCAAATCTCAGGTGCACCGTCGAACCCGCCGGAATCAGGACTCCTCCCACTTCGAAGGGTTCCATCGTGTGTCGGAACATTCCCTGGACGACAGACTCGAGACGTAGAGCCTCCTCAATGACGCCGGCGCGCATCTCCTTATTTTCACGCAAAGCCTTCTGGAGGCCCGGGCGCTTCAGGATCATCTCCATCATCGAGCCGAAGGCATTGGTCGTGGTGTGATGGCCACCCGTGAAGATCATGTCGATCATCGAAACGATCTCCATGTGCTTCAAAGGCCGGGAAATTCCGTCGGGGCCGACGAAGGTGGAATGAACCAGGGAACTGACGACCGTTTCGTCCGGTGTCTCTTCCTTCTCACGCACGACGTTGCCGATGTAGGCACGGAAGTCTTGCATCATCTGCGTGCAGTAGTTCTGCTGCTCCTCGGTGATCGCTCCGCTGAACGGGAGGACCCAAGCCGCTGACCACTCCTGCAGTCTGTCCGTATCGGCCATGTCGAACCCAAAGATGTCCGTGATGACATTCCGCGGGAAAGGCTCTGAGAATTCCTTGATCAGATCTGCCTCGCCGCGGTCGATCCAGCGGTCGATGGCAGCTGTTGCGTGCCCTTCAACCAACTCGACGTGACGCTGGACGCCTCGCATGCTGAAGTGCCCGTCGATCAGGTTTCGGTAACACCGATGGACCGGGGGATCGCTGTTGAGGGGCGACTGGTGCACCTCGTCACCATCGACGTAGACCGTCAAAGGTTGTCCAGCCGGATTCTGGTGCGTGCTACTTGCGACATCGCCACCGGTGCCGTCGTCGCTCGAGACCGAAGCAGGAGCCGGCCCGTGATGGAAGACGTCTGGCCGCTGCAGGACAGCCATGATGTCGGCGTAACGGGTGAGAAGATATGCACCCGTCTCCGGCATGACGTGGACCGGGGACTCGTCGCGCAGTGTCTTGTAGGCGTTGTACGGACATTCCTGCACTTCCGGCGAGTACAGATTGGTCGACTGAGTCACGTAGCGTCCCTCCTAGTGTTTTGTGATTCTGTTTGTGGAATCTGAGGCGTCTGTGATCATTGAGTCTGGTATGGATCTCTCCTCTGAACAGATGGCTGAGCTACGGGAGTTGGCGGGTTCGCGGGATGTGTCGACTGTCGTGGCGCTTCGCGCAGGATCGTGTTGTGGTCGGCCGAGGGGCGGCGGCGAAAAGACATCGCCGAGCTCGCCGGTGTAGCACCGCTGACGGTGGACCGCTGCAAGTCCCGCTAATGCGGAGCGGGGTGTCGCCGGACTGCAGGACAAACGCCGGGGCGGCCCGCGAACTCAGGTGCCGCCTCGGGCGCGGGCCCGGGTGATCGCCTTGACGAGGATGTCCCCGCCGGCGGATTACGGGCTCTCGCACTGGTCGACGCGAACGCTGGCCGACCACTTGAAGCGGCGCGAAGGCATTTCGGTGTCCTGGCATTACGTTGCCCGGGTCTGGCGTGAGGAGAATCTGACACCGCACCGTTCGGGCACCTTCAAGATCTCGAAAGACCCGGCGTTCGCGGAGAAGGCCGCCGATGTCGTCGGCCTGTACTTGGCCCCGCCCGGTGGCGCCGTGGTGCTGTCGGGCGACGAGAAGACGCGGGCGCAGGCCCTGGATCGGACCCAGCCGGTGCTGCCGTTGGCCTTCGCGGCCACCGAGAAGCGCACCCACGACTACGTCCGGCACGGCACCACGAACCTGTTCGCCGCGCTGAACGTCATGACCGGTGAAGTGCTGGGCGAGTGCAAGCCGAACCGGAACGGCGCGAACTTCCTGGCGTTCCTGAAGAAGGTCGTCGAGCCGCATGCGGGGAAGGAGGTCCATATCGTCCTGGACAACCTGTCCACGCACACCACCCCGGACGTGAAGGTGTGGCTGGCGAAAATCCCGCACGTCCACTTCCATTTCACCCCCGTCGGGTCCTCGTGGCTGCACCAGATCGAGATCTGGTTCGGGATCATCACCCGGCAGTCCAGCCGCCATGGCACGTTCTCCGGTGTCAACGTCCTGGTCAAACAGATCCGCGACTACTTCAACTCCTGGAACGAGAACGCGAAGCCCTTCACCTGGACCGCCATCGCCGACGAGATCCTCCCCAAGGTCCGACTCGTCCAGACCAGCGTGAAGAAACTCGTCAATAACAACTCGAGGTAACACAATCAGGATCACGAGACACTAGCCCGGCCCCGGCGTTCTCGCGGAATATCCGGTCTGCGTCTCGCTGTCATGCGCGGGGAGCCTGTCGCCAGCAGTACCGGGGCCCTGCCTCCCAGCGATACGACGTTTACCGGTACGCTACAGCGCCATCGCATCAGCGACAAGAGATTGGAGATCAGAGATCATAGCTCCTAGCCGGCCAGGTCCGGGCGTTTGACAGTCTCCCGCGAGCAGCAGCATCCGACCGGCGTGAAGTCGACCACCCACACGTCGTCGCTCCACAGCGAGGTGTCCTGCGCCAGCAGCCTGATCATGTGCGTGACCAGCCCGCACGCGCCGCGCAGGCGCTTGTTGTATCCGGACTGCTAGGGAAGATAGGGGAACAGGTGGCGGAAGTCGCGACGTGCGCGGCGCAGCCAGCGCCGCTCGGAGGTGTAGCCGAGCAGCGCTGGCATGACCGCGAGCGTGACCGGTTCGGCGTCACTGAGCGTGGGCACGATCCCGACGGCAGGCCGCCAGGGGCCAACCATGGCGAGCCTTCAACTCGTCGTCGATCCGGGCATAGAGTGCTGTCGCGAGGGTGTCCAGGTCTGTCTTCACACGTCGAATGCGGGTGTCGCGCAGGCTGTTGGCGCCGGCGTGAAGACGGTTCGCAAGTGGCGTGGGAAGTTCGCCGCTGAGCGGCTGGCGGGGCTTGAGGACGAGGGTCCTATCGGTCGGCCGAAGTCCGAGCTTGTCCTGACCGAGGGCGAGGGGCCCAGCTGGTGCGCGCTGGGCGAGGCGGGCGAAGACCGCCCAGTTCCTCGCGCTGCGGGCGAAGGCCGTACTACGGTGCGCCAAGGGCGTGACGAACAAGCAGGTTGCAGCCGATCTGGGTGTGGACCAGTCGACCGTGGACCGCTGGCGGGTGAGGCTTCGTCGCCGAACGTCTCGACGGTCTGAAGGATGAGCCGCGCCCGGGGCGGCCGCCCTCGATCCTGCTCGACCAGGTCGAGGACGTGATCGTGGCGACGTTGGAGTCCACCCCGGGCAAGGACACACACTGGTCTCGTGCCTCGATGGCTCGGCTCACGGGGCTGTCGAAGTCCACCATCGGCCGGATCTGGAAGAGGTTCGACCTCAAGCCGCACCTGCAGGACTCCTTCAAGCTCTCCACCAATCCGCAGTTCGTCGACAAGGTCGTCGATGTGGTCGGCCTGTACCACAATCCGCCCGAAAAGACGGTGGTGCTGTGCGTGGATGAGAAGGCACAGATCCAGGCGCTGGACCGATCTCAGCCGGTGCTGCCGGGTATGCCGGAGCGGCGTACCCACGATTACCTACGGCACGGCGTCACGAGCCTGTTTGCCGCGTTGAATATCGCCGACGGCACCGTCATTGGCGAACTCCACCACCGTCACCGGGCGATCGAGTTCAAGAAGTTCCTGGTCACGATAGACATGGCGGTGCCTGCCGAGCTGGATGTGCACCTGGCGTGTGACGACTACGCCACCCACAACACCCCCGAGATCCGGGCATGACTGAGAAGGCATCCGCGGTTCCACGTTCACTTCACGCCTACCGGGTCGTCTTGGATCAAACCAAGTCGTGCGCTGGTTCGGTTTACTGACCGACAAGCTGATCCAGCGTGGCGTCCACACCTCCGTCAGGGCCCTGGAAGCCGAGATCAAGGCATGGATCGCCACCTGGAACGAAAATCCCAGACCGTTCACCTGGACCAAGACCGCTGACGAGATCCTCAACTCCCGCGCCGACTACCTGACCAAAGTCACAACCACCACCGACACAACTGAGCAGAACTAACCCATCAAGATACGTCGGCACCCCTGGTAGGGGCCATGGTTCACGCATGGTGGCGCACACAAGATAATTGATCTATTATCAGCCTCCATTGGAGCCTGAGCGTTCGGAGGGACCGCAACTTATGGCGCGACAGGTCAAGCAGGTCGATCGGGTCATCATCCGGTTCGCGGGCGACTCCGGCGACGGGATGCAGCTGACCGGGGACCGGTTCACGCAGGAGTCGGCGGCGTTCGGGAACGACCTGGTGACGCTGCCGAACTTCCCGGCCGAGATCCGCGCCCCGCAGGGCACCCTGCCCGGGGTGTCGTCGTTCCAGGTGCACTTCGCCGACCACGACGTCCTCACCGCCGGCGACGCGCCGGACGTGCTGGTGGCGATGAACCCGGCGGCGCTGAAGGCGAACCTGTCCGACCTGCCCAAGGGCGCGGCGATCATCGTGGACACCGCCGACTTCACCGCGCGGAACCTGGCCAAGGCCGGCTACAGCTCGAACCCGCTGGAGACCCTCGGGGACGCCAACGACCTGCTCGGCGACTTCCAGGTCTTCCCGGTGGACCTGACCGGGATGACGGTCGAGACGGTCAAGGAGTTCGGGCTGTCCCGCAAGGACGCCTCGCGGACGAAGAACATGTTCGCGCTCGGGCTGCTCTCGTGGATGTACGGCCGCCCGACCGAGACCACGATCGCGTTCCTGGGCAAGCGGTTTGCCAAGGTCGAGGACATCCGCGACGCCAACATCGCGGCGTTCAAGGCCGGCTGGAACTTCGGGGAGACCACCGAGGCCTTCGCGGTCCAGTACGAAGTGAAGCCCGCGCCGATGGCGCCAGGGGTCTACCGCATCGTCTCCGGCAACCTGGCGCTGGCCTACGGGCTGGTCGCCGGCGGCGTGCAGTCCGGGCTCGACACAGTGCTCGGCAGCTACCCCATCACCCCGGCCTCCGACATCCTCCACGAGCTGAGCAAGCACAAGGCGTTCGGCGTCACGACGGTCCAGGCCGAGGACGAGATCGCCGGCATCGGCGTCGCCATCGGTGCCTCGTTCTCCGGCAAGCTCGGCATCACCTCGACCTCCGGTCCCGGCGTCGCGCTCAAGTCCGAGGCCATCGGGCTGGCGGTGATGACCGAGCTCCCGCTCGTCGTCGTCGACGTGCAGCGCGGCGGTCCCTCGACCGGCCTGCCCACCAAGACCGAGCAGGCCGACCTGCTCCAGGCCATGTTCGGCCGCAACGGCGAGGCGCCGGTGCCGATCGTCGCGCCCCAGTCGCCCGGCGACTGCTTCGACGCCGCCGTCGAAGCGGTGCGGATCGCCGTGACCTACCGCACCCCCGTCATGCTCCTCTCGGACGGCTACCTCGCCAACGGCTCCGAGCCCTGGCGGATCCCCGAGGTCGACGACCTCCCGACCATCGACCCGAACTTCGCTCGTCCCGACGACTTCGTCGTCCCAGACGCGCGCAACACAGGCGTGCCCCCGGCCGGTGGCCTTGCCCCGGACGCAAACCCCTCCCTGCGAGCGTCCGACGATCTCACCGCCGGCCGGGGGCGCATCCAGTTCCTTCCCTACTCGCGCAACCCACAGACGCTTGCCCGCCCGTGGGCGATCCCCGGCACCCCCGGCCTCGAGCACCGCATCGGCGGGCTCGAGAAGCAGGATGGAACTGGCAACATCTCATACGACGCCGACAACCACGCCTTGATGGTCCGGACCCGCCAGGCCAAGATCGACGGCATGGCAAAGTCGATTGCCCCACTGCAAGTCGACGACCCGACGGGACGAGCCCGACTACTCGTGGTCGGCTGGGGTTCGACATACGGCCCGATCGGCGCTGGCGTACGTCGAATCCGGCGGCGGGGCGGGCACATCGCGCAGGTGCACCTGCGCCACCTCAACCCGTTCCCTGCGAATCTTCGTAGCATCCTGTCCAGGTACGACAAGGTTCTATGTCCCGAGATGAACCTTGGCCAACTCTCCCTGCTGCTGCGAGCCAAGTTCTTGGTCGACGTCCAACCCATTACGACCGTCCGGGGCCTTCCGTTCCAAGCGGCAGACCTCGAACAGCACTTCCTTGCCCACCTCGACGAGTTGGAAGGCCCGCATCTGTGACTACGATTGACATCCCGTTTCACGGGCTCCGTTCGGGCGTCGAGGGCGTCCCGACCTTCGAAGGCGAGCAGAGCGCGAAGGAGTACACCTCCGACCAGGAGGTGCGCTGGTGCCCCGGTTGCGGCGACTACGCGGTGCTCAAGGCCGTCCAGGGGTTCCTGCCCCAGCTGGGGCTGCGCCGGGAGAACATCGTCTTCGTCTCCGGGATCGGCTGCTCGTCGCGCTTCCCCTACTACCTCGACACCTACGGCATGCACTCGATCCACGGCCGGGCGCCGTCGATCGCGACCGGCATCGCCACGGCGCGCGAGGACCTCTCGGTGTGGGTGGTCACCGGTGACGGCGACGCGCTCTCGATCGGTGGCAACCACTTGATCCACGCGCTGCGCCGCAACGTGAACATGACGATCCTGCTGTTCAACAACCGGATCTACGGGCTCACCAAGGGGCAGTACTCCCCCACCAGTGAGACCGGCAAGGTCACCAAGTCCACACCGATGGGCTCGGTCGACCGCCCGTTCAACCCGGTCTCCCTGGCGCTGGGCGCCGAGGGCACCTTCGTGGCCCGCACCATCGACTCCGACCGCAAGCACCTCACCGCGGTGCTCTCCGCGGCGACCGCGCACCGCGGCACGTCGTTCGTGGAGATCTACCAGAACTGCCCCATCTTCAACGACGGCGCCTTCGACGCGATCAAGGGCCAGGACACCAAGGCCGACGCGATCATCCCGCTCGAGCACGGCCAACCCATCAGGTTCGGTGTCGACGGCGCCAAGGGGTTGGTTCGCGACTCCGAGACCGGCGGCGTGAAGGTGGCCCTGGTCGCCGACGTCGGCGAGGACGCGCTGATCGTGCACGACGCGCACAACCCGGACCCGACGCTCGCCTTCTCGATCTCGCGGCTGACCGACTCCGGGTACCTCAACCAGTCACCGATCGGCATCTTCCGCCAGGTCGAGCGGCCGACCTACGACGACCAGGCCCGCGCGCAGGTCGCCACCGCCCGCGACGCCGTCACCGGCACGCCGGCCGAGCGGCTCGCCGCGCTGATCGGCGGGGGCGACACCTGGACCGTCGTCTGACACCATGCACTCATCGTCAAACGACAACAAACAATGAGGGACTCTATCGGGGATCTTGAGATTTCTTGATCATTGTCCTTGGCGCCACCAGCGGGGCCGGGGTAATTCGTTCTCGTCGAGGTACTGCTGGAAAGCCGTCGGTGAGCGAGGGCGGTAGCTGGAGTCTGTCGGTTCCTGAGTGCTGAGGCGTTCGATGTTGACGGCGATCGCGGTCAGGACGTGCTGGACGTGGGCTTTGGCGACGCCGTGGTAGCGGCAGCGGCGCATCTGATGGTCGTTGACGAACTCGTTCATGGTGCCCTCGATGCCGGAGCGTGAGGCGTAGAGCCGTTGCCACTGCGGGTCCTGGCGGAACTTGCCCGCCAGAACGGGGACGCAGAGACACCAGCTCACCTCATGTACGGCAGTCGACCTTCGGAACCAAGCCGAGCCTGCCCGATGACCATGCCCTTCCACCTGGGAATCTCAAGATCCCGACAGAGCCGCTCAGTGTCCCCAAGAGCGGTGCCGTCGCCGGGATTCGGATCCTGCACAACGCGGCACGATCCGCGGTCAAGGCCCGTACGGCGGCGCTCAACCAGATCGGACACATCCTGGTCAGCGCGCCTGACGGCATCCGCACGAAGTACGAGGTAGTGCAGGGCGACAAACGCATCGACGCCCTGGCCCGACTCCGGGTCGGCACCGACCCCGTCCACGCCCCAATCCTGACCACCCTGTGCACACTGGCCAAACGCGTCCAGAGCCTGACCGAGGAACACACCGCCCTGACCTCGGAGTTGGATGCCCTGGTCACGCGGCTCAACCCCGGCTTGCGCGCCGGCTACGGGGTCGGACCCGACACCGCGGCGCAGCTATTGATCACCGCTGGTGACAACCCCGCCCGCTTGCGCACCGAAGCGTCCTTCGCAGCATCGGCGACGTCGACCGCCCAGACCACGTCCTCGTCGAGGGCCAGCACATCGGCGCGCAGGGCCAGCAGCTCCGGCTCATCATTCAGAACTCGTCGCGACAGCAGCCGTGCGCCCTCCGTGCTCAGGACCACACAGTGGTGATGGTTCTTGCCGATGTCCGTGCCCGCCCAGATCTGGGCCACCTGTTCCGGTCGTTCAACATGTGCTGTTCTCCCGGACGACCTCGCCGACGTGGTCCTACTCAGCGATCCGCCCGAAGGCGTCCGCAGCGCCTGACTTGTTGAATCGACCCCAGACGCCCGGTCTGCAGCCGTAGCGTCCAGGGCGCCGGTCGGCACGGGCTCGCATAGCTCCTTGCCGCCCTGCCGGGCTGGCTCATGATTAGCGTTCCCCCGCCGACCGGCACCCGCGCGGTGTGGCTCGATCCTCGCGGTCACGGGATCGCTTCTGGGCTGCTCGCTTGGAACGTCACACCGGCCCACTGCTCGAGCTGGCGGGCGACGAAGGTGAAATCGGCGTCCGGGAAGGCCGCGACCGTACTCTCGAATAGTTCGTTGACCGCCCGGCCGACCTTGAGGGGCACCTGCAGCTCGTCGGCCCTGGCCAGCTCCAGCTTGAGGTCCTTGTTCATCAGCGCGGCGCGGAAGCCGTAGTTGTAGCTGCCGGTGAGCACCGCCTTCGGGAACTTGTCCCGGGTCGCGGTGTTCATGCCTGTGCCGGCGTTGAACACGTCGATCATCGTGCGGGCGTCCAAGCCCTCCCGTACGCCGATCGCCATCGCCTCGGCTGTCAGCGCGAGGGCACCCGCAGCGAGCAGGTTGTTGGCCAGCTTCATGGCCTGACCGAGACCGACCTCGGCGCCGACGTAGAAGACGTTGCGGCCGAACGACTGGATGATCGGCCGCGTCTGCTCGAACACATGGCGGGCGCCGGAGGCCATGACGGTCAGCGTGCCGCTGCGGGCCCCGTTCGCCCCGCCGCTGACTGGTGCATCGAGGGCGTCGATCCCGCGCTGCGCCAAGGCCGTGGCGACCTCGCGGGCCACGACCGGACCGGTGGTGGACAGGTCCACGTAGGTCTTCACCCGACGCCCATAGGCCAAGCCGTTCTGGCCGATTGCCACCTCGGTGACGGCCCGCGGATCAGGGAGACTGACCAGGACCACGTCGGCGCAGTCGCCGATTTCAGCGACCGAAGCGGCCACCCGCACACCCTGCTCCGTGAAGGATTCAAGGCACGCGGGCCGGACATCGAAGAGCACGACGTCATGACCGTCGTCGACGATCCGCTGGGCCATGGGCTGTCCGATCTGCCCCAGTCCGATGAAGCCCACTGTCGGCATGTTTCCCCACCGTTCGCCAGATCAGAGCCGTTCGCCGATTCAGAACCGTTCGCCGGATCAGAAGTCGCCAACTATGTTGCGCAGCCTGGTCCCGGCGTCACCGACCTCGATCTCGATCACATCACCGGGCCGCAGATAGGGCCCGTGCTCGCCCTCCTCCAGCGCGGTGCCCATGGGTGTGCCCGACACCAGTACGTCACCGGGGCCCAGGCCGACATAGGGAACCAGCAGATCGTAGGTGCTCTGGAAGGGGTACATCATCTTGGCTGTCGATCCGTCCTGCCGCTTCTCCCCATTGACGAAGCTGCGAAGGCTGAGGTCCTGCACGTCGATTCCGTCCTCGACCACCACCCATGGTCCGGCCGCGTTGCCGGTCAGCCAGTTCTTCTGCAAGGCCCACACGAGCGGCCCGGCATCGATACGCGGACCGCTGGGAAAGTAGGTGTCCCGGACGCTGATGTCGTTCCACGCCGTGTATCCCCAGGGGTTCAGGCGGCCGTCCGGCGTCGGGCTGCCCACGATGACGGCGGCCTCGACCTCGTAGTCGAGCTTGACCTGCCCGGGGGGCGGGACGATCTCGGCGCCCGGCCCGATGACGGTGCCGGGAATGACCATGAATCCCGACGGCAGATCCGCCAGCACCTGCTGCTCGACGTGCTCCTCGGTGAACGGGGCGCCCTTGATGACGCTGAACGCCCGAGCGAGGTGGTCGGCGAAGTTCGCTGCCATCGCAAACACGCGCGCCCGCGGCGAGGACAGCGGGGGAAGCAGGTGCAGGGCGGCCAGATCGCGCACAGGCAGTGCCGGGTCACCGGATTCGGCCCGGTCGAGCAGTTCCTCCACAGCGGGCCGGACCACCGGCCAGCCCGCGATCATGGCGTCCCAACTGACGCTGTCAGGGCTGAGGAACGCGCGGACGATCTGGGCCGCGGGGATACGGCTCGCCGAGGGGGACGTCACTGCGGCAGTCAGGTTGAGCACCCGGTCACCGCTGACCACCACACCGGTGGACCAGTTTCCGAACCGCACGAATTTCATCCCGTTTCCTTTCCTCCCGCGCGGCGGCCGCCGCGCTGCCTGAGATCACTTACCGGCTGACACACATGCATCAGCTCACCCGCCGACGCTTCGACGCTCGACCCGGGCGTCAACGGCGACGATCGACCCGTCGTCGCGAACGAGTACCGGGTTGATGTCGAAGGACCTGATGGCCGGATCGCTGTGCAGCGCCTGCGACAGCCCCGCCACGGTCTCCACGATCGCGTCGAAGGCGCCGCGCCGTTTGCGCAGCAGGATCGCCAGCGTCGTGGTGTCGAGGGCGCGGCGTACCTGACCGGCGTCGGCCGGCGCCGGGATCCTCGCTATGTCGCTGTACGGTTCGGCGAACCCGCCGCCCAGACCGACCAGGATCACCGGCCCGAATTCGGCGTCACGGTGCCCGCCGATGAACACGGGCAAGTTGGAGTAGACGTGCTCCTCCACGGTGACGCCCTCGTCGGCGGCGTGCACCGGCCAGCGCCCGAGCGCGGAGTCGGCGAAGTCCCGAATCGTGACGTCGTCGCTCACAGCCTGCAGCAGCGCGCCGGCGTCGGCCTTGTGAGTGAAGGCGTTGCTGCTGAACTTGAGTGTCACCGGGAATTCGATCTCGTGCGCCCGGCGCACCACCGTCTCGGCGTCACCAGCCAGCACGGCCCGGTTGAAAGGCACTCCCAGATCGGCCAGCAGCTGCCGCGCGGCCCAGTAGGTCAGCAACTCCGCCGGGGCATCGTCGCCGGCCGCGGCCCGTACGGAATCGGCGCTGATCGACGGTAGCTGATCACAGCGGCGGGCATAGCCGTCGTAGTGGGCGATCGCCCGCACCGCCCGCACCGAGCCGTCGAACAACGGCCATCCAGTCTCCCGGATCACCCCCACTGCGCCGGACGTGGCATCCCCGGCCATCCAGGCCGACACCGCGATGTTCCTCTGCCCGGATGCCCGCAGCCCCTCAATATGCGGGCCGAGGGAGGCCACCGCCCCCTCGGTGGCAAGCACCGGCAGCGCCAGCAAGACGGCATCGGTGCCCCCGTCACCCGCCACCGCCGCGATCTGCCCGGACAGCGAATCGGGCGCGGACACGGCCAGGGCGGCCTGGGTGTCGAACGGGTTGGCCGGAGTGACCTCGGGCGCGATCTGGCCGAACTTCTCACAGGTCCCCGGCGACAGCTCAGCCATACTCAGGCCCACCCGGGACACCTCATCGGCCACGATCGCTCCGTCTCCCCCCGACGGCGTGACCACGCCGAGCCGGTGCGCCCGCCGCCTCGGCACGCCCCACCGGGTGATCAGCGAGGCGACCTCCCACAGTTCGTCAAGCTCATCAACCTGGATCACGTTAAGGTCACGCAAGACCGCGCTTTGCACCTCGGCCGCCCCCGCAACCGACCCGGAATGCGTCGCGACCGCCAGCCGGCCCGCCTCGCTGCGCCCCAGCTTCAGCGCCACAATCGGCTTGTTCACGGCCTGGGCCCGCTGGGCGAACTCCACGAACTTCGCCGGCGCGCTGAACCCCTCAATGATCGTCGTGACAACGTCCACGCTCGGCTGGCTCAGCAGATAGTCACCGACGTCCCACAGATCAAGGTCGAGCTGGTTGCCGGTCGAGACGGCCATGGCAATGCCGACACCACTGCTGATGCTCCGGTTGACCAGCGTGTTGCACAATCCGCCGCTTTGGGCCACCACGCCGATCCGGCCCGCCAGCAGGTCCGCCGGGTGGTTGTGCGCGGCCCGGGGGACATAGCCGTCGACCACATTGAACAGCCCGGCGGTGTTCGGGCCCAGAATCCGCATCCCCGTCTGCTCCAGCAGTTCCACCAGTGCCTGCCGGGTCGCGGCCCCCCCGGCGGCGCCGCCGGCCTCGCCGAACCCGGCCGCCACCAACGTGGCAGTCCGGATCCCCAGCTGAGCGCATTCGGCCAGCGCCTGCACAGCGCGGGCAGCCGACAACACGATCACCGCGGTGTCGGGCACCTCCGGCAGGTCAGCCACCGACGGCAGGGTCTTGACCCCATACACAGAAGAACGGTTCGGGTTCACCACATACAGGCGGCCACTGTATTTGTGGCGCAGCAAGTTGCGTACTGAGCCGCTGGTCAGCTTGCCCTCGACCTCATTCGCGCCGATGACAACGACCGACTGCGGCCGAACGATCGATTCCAGGGCCTCGACCGGATCAAGCCCCGGACGGGTCGGATAAGTGTGCATGTCAGTCCGTCCTCAGCTCGCCGCGACCGAAGCGTCCGGACCGCCGGACCGGGCCGCCTCCGCCCGAGCCACGATCTGCCGGGCACCCCGGAAGAACGGCCCGTCGACCATCGCCCCACCAACGACCCCAACCGTCGATGACTCGGCGTTCTTCTTCGACTGCACCGCCAGCACGCTCTCAGCCCACTCCAGATCCTCCGGTTCAGGCATGAAGGCACAGTTCACCGCGTCCACCATCGCCGGGGTGAAGGCGCAGATGGTCTCGAAACCGAGCCGCAGCAGGTAGCGGGCCTCGCGTTCTGCTCCTTCCGGGTCACGAAGGATGGTCGGGATACCAGTCATGGGGCTGATACCAAACGCGCGGCACGCCGCGACCAGTCTCGACTGGGCGTACAGAACCTCCTCACGGAAGCCCTTGTCGCCGGCCATCGTGTAGCGGCGGACGTTGAGTCCCAGGTCGGCGCCCAGATCACCCGGGCCCAGCACCAGGGCTTCCAGCCGGCCCGGTACCGCCGCGATCTGCTCCACATTCACCAGACCCTTGGCCGATTCGATCAGGCCCCACAGCTTCACCGGCTCCGCGCCCGGGCACTCGTCGATGATCTTCTGTGCCTCCTCGATCTCGCCGGCGGTATCGACCTTGGGCAACCAGATCGCCGCCGGACAGGCGGGGGCGACGGCGAGGATGTCCTCCCGAGCCGCCGAGGATTGCATCGCGTTGACCCGGACAACCACGTCCTTACCGTGCCAGTCGACACTGTGCAGCAGCTCGACCACGCGTGTGCGGGCCTCAACCTTTCGGTCCGGGTGGATGCCGTCCTCGAGGTCGAGCACGACGATATCCACCGCACAGTCAGCCGCCTTGCGGACTTTGTAGTCGTCAAGCAGCGGCGTCATCATGAACGAGCGCCGGATCCGTGTCATGAAATGTTCCTCTCCCAACTCGCGCGGCCCGAGCCGCGCCTCAGACGACCGCCAGCGGGTTCACCGGGCTCCCGGTACCGCCGGCGATGCGCAGCGGAGCCATCGTGAAGAGGAACTCGACAGCTCCGCTCGCGGACAACTCCTCCAGGTTCAGCAGTTCCAAGATGTAAATGCCGTAGTCGCGCAGCAGCATCCCGTGGCCGCGCGAGCCGGTTTGAATGAATACGGGTGAAGCAATCTCGACGCCGATGTTGTCCGCCCCGATGAGCACGACGTCCTGGCTGGCCAGCCAGCGGACGGCGTCGATGCCCAGCCCCGGCCAGGCGAACTGGTTGTAGCTGTCGGGGTCGGAGTAGTACACCGAGTGCCAGCCGGTGCGGACAAGTACTGCGTCACCAGGCTCGAGCGCCACATCGTGGCACGCCTTCAGGTCGTCGACGGTGATCTCGTAGTCGATGTCCACGTGATCGATGCCCTTGCTGCGGGCGACGTCGAACAGCACCCCTCGGGTCACGAAGTGGGGCGCGTTCTCGATGCCCAGCTTGCTGGCGCCGAAGCTGTTGACCGTGTCGCGGCTGAACCCGTTGTAGAGGGTCTGGTCCTTCCAGCCGTGCGACAAGGCGTCGACGTGGGTGGTTGAGCCGTGAATGCGGATGCCCAGGTAGTCCTCGGAACTGAAGTAGTTGTCGCCGCGGGTCGAGCATCCCGATGCCTCGTCGCCGCCGTCGTAGAGCATCATGTGCAGGGGCCGGATGAAGAAGCCCCGCACGCCGTCGGGCGCCATCGGCACGCCATCCGGACGAATGTCCTGCCCCAGGGAGTACACCTCGCCGCGCTGCGGTATCGACAGCGCCGACAGCCGCTTGCGCGCATCGATCAGATTCAGTGCACCGGCCTGGTCTTCCTTCCCCCAGCGGCCCCAGTTCCCGTCCATTACCTGCTCCTCACCGCAGTTGACCAGTGACCGGCCAACCTTTTGGATATTCGTCGCACTGCCCTACAGGCCGATGCGTCCATCAACACCCGACCCGCCTCAGTTGCCGGGCTTGGCCTCACCGGCCGCCGCGGCGGTGATCACACCCTCTCGCCGTGGTTGCGGCACCGTGAATCCATCCGTGCTCACCACGGCCGGCCAACTGGCCAGCAGCGTCTCGGGCGTGGGGTCCTCACCGAGTGCCACACCAGGCGTCTGGCCGAGGAACAGCCGCGACACCCGCGCCCCGGAGGCCATGAACATCTCCCCGGTCATGGGGCACGACTCATGCGCGAGGAGGGCGACCAGGACAGCCACGCGGTCGGGCGAGAGCATCTCGTTCCCGGCGAACCGAGCCCCAGCCGGCCCGCTCGCCGTCATGCGCGTACTGGCGACCGGAGCCAGCATGTTGACCCGGATGCCGACGTCGGCGCCCTCCATCGCCATCACCTTCGACAGGCCCAGGACTCCGCCCTTGGCGCTGGCATAGGTGGCGGAGTTGTCGATTCCGAACAGCGCCGACGAGATGGTGGTGATGATCCGCCCGTATTTTTGGGCCGCCATGTGGGGCCACGCCGCGCGGCAGACGGAGTACGTCCCCCGCTGGTGGACAGCGATCAATGCGTCGAGATCTGCGATGGTGGTCTCGGCGAAGGGCCGGCGCCGCAGGATGCCGGCGTTCGCCACCACGATGTCCACCCGTCCATAGGCGTCGACCGCGGCACGGACCAGTGCCTGGGCCTGCACCGGGTCGGACACGTCGCTATGGTCGGCGAGCGCCACCCCACCGTCGGAGACGATCTCGCCGACCACCGTCGCGGCCGGGTCCTCGCCTGAGCGGCCCTGCGCCCCGTCGACGGACCCGCCGATGTCGTTGACGATCACCGCAGCGCCGCGCTGGGCCAGCAGGCGAGCGTGGGCCCGTCCCAGCCCTCGCCCGGCCCCGGTGACAATCGCTACTTGGCCGTCGAAGCGCAACTCTCCCTGATGGCCGGTCATGAGCCGACACCCTCCTTCCGCACGCCACCGTTGGCCTCGGCGCGCTGCGCCAGTTGGCCCTCAGTCACCTCGCCGTCGATGCGCTCCCAGATCTCGCGCGCGATCGGCTCGCGCATCTCCTCCATGGCGTGCGCGACCAGGCCGGCTGACCGGGCGACGATGCCGAGCCCCTGGGCCTGCAGCGGCGTGAGCCCGAGGTCGACCGCGATCGCGGCGATGGCGCCGGTGGCATTGATCGGCAGGGCCCGGCCCTTCTTCGCCTCCGCTGTCGCCTGGATCGCGTGCATCATCTGGCAGGCTGCGCCGAACTGCTCGGTCTCGCGGGCGATGTCGAACAGGCGGGGGGTGCGCGGGTCGATCGGCTTGTGC
The DNA here is from genome assembly GCF_042889305.1 of Streptomyces sp. NPDC002619. Lineage (NCBI taxonomy): Bacteria > Bacillati > Actinomycetota > Actinomycetes > Kitasatosporales > Streptomycetaceae > Streptomyces > Streptomyces sp. NPDC002619. The sequence goes on from NZ_JBIAQV010000048.1 coordinate 40,768, forward strand.
TTGGGGTGACCGATCCCGGGCAGAGGAACCCGGGTGGACAAGAACCGCTCAACGACCCGCTCGGTGACCTCGGTGCCAGACGTTCCGGCCGAGCTCTCAGCGACGGCTTCGCTGAGCATCTCCGCTGCCGTGCCGATGCTTCCGACAAAGACACTGCCCAGACCCAGCAGCCCGGCCGCCACGGCGGCCTGGAGGGATTCCGGTGCGCCGAGGAACGTCATGCGGGTGGCGATGGAGCTAGGCGTCTGGCCGTGCTCAACGAGTGTGACGAGGAGCGTGTTGAACATTCGGGCCTGCGGTGGTGTCGGCATCGCGCCGGTGAGCGCGAGGAAGGTCATCCCGCCGAAGTCGATGGTGCCGAGCAGCTCACCGGGGAGGTCACGGCCGTACACGTAGATCTCGCTCGGGGTGCTCCAGCCGAGCGACGAGCGCAGGGGGCGCGATGTCATCATCCGGGTCCTTCGTTAGATGTCGCCGAGCCCAGCGGTGCGTTGAGCGCCGCCAGGGCAGTCCAGTGGTCGTCGAAGACCCAGGCCCTGGAGAAGGCGTCGACTGCTGACTCGGCCGTGCCGTTGTGGATCGCGGGGTATGCCTGCTGCGTGGTCGCCGTCATCCCGACGCTCATCGGCTGCGGCGCCTGGACGATGCGGGCTGCCGACTTCTCGACGGCGGCGGCGAACTGGGCGCGCGGAACGCACGTCCCGAACAACCTGCCATGCCCTGGCTTCGCCGGTGCTGAGACCGTGCCGAGCGTCAGGAGGTAGGTAGCCCGGCCCCGGCCGAGCTGCGTGAGCCGTTCGATGCCCCAGGCAGGCATGGGGTTCAGGCGCACCTGGGTGAACCCGGTCACCACGTCCTTGGACGCGATACGGGTGTCGGCGGCCGGCGCGCCCTCCGCAGCGCCGCCGAAGGCGTCGCCGTTGAGGGCGGCGGTCACCATGGCCAGGTCCGCCGACATGTCAGATACCGACATTCAGGACCCGGCTGCGGGCCGCGATGCCGGTCTTGTCGGACAGTTCGAGCGCGAGCCGGCAGATCGACGTCACGTCAACGCCGGGATCGAAGCCGAGCCCCTGGCACAGCCCGGCCACCTCCTCGGTGGCGACGTTGCCCATCTCCGTGCGGTTGCCCGGGATGACGCTTCCGGCACCTACACCCAACATCGACGTGTCGAACATCCGGATCCCGGCGTCCAGCGCAGCAAGGACGTTGGCGATGGCCAGGCCGTGCCGGTTGTGCAGGTGCAGTCCAAAGGCAACGTCCGGGAACCGGGACCGCAACTGGGTGGCCATGTCGAAGACGTCCGAGGCCGGAGCCATGCCGAAGGTGTCTCCGACCCATATCTCACTCAGGCCGATCTCGACCAGGCTGGCGACGATCGAGTACACCCGCTCGGGGTCGATCGGGCCCTGGTAGGGACAGGTGAACGCGACGCCCGCGCCGCCCAGCAACGTGATTCCTTCGGCCTTGGCGAACGCCGCCATCTTCTCGAGTTCGGCCAGGCCTTCGTCGATCGTCTTCTGAACGTTGCGCCGCTGGTACTCCTCGCTGCAGGAGATCATGCCGATCATGCCCACGCGGCCGGCGGCACCGGCGCCGGCCGCCCGCACCAGGCCGCGCAGGTTCGGCGTCACCGCCCGGAAGACGGTGTCGAACCCGGTCGGCAGCCCCTGCAGGATCTCCTCGGCGTCAGCAAACTGCGGCAGGACGCGTGGGTGGGCGAAGCTGGCCACCTCGACGCCCGGCATACCGAGTTCGCACAGGCGGCGGATGATGTCGAGCTTCCGCTCGACCGTCAGGTAGGCCAGCGCTGAGTCCGGCATGGCCTGGGCACCGTCACGCAGAAACGTCTCGGCGAGGAAGACCTTCTCGCCCGCTTGCGCCGCCGACCGCCACCGCGGCGTGTACGCGCTGCTGTCCGCCATCGCGACTCACCTTCCCTGGAAGTTGGGCTTGCGGCCCTCGCGGAAGGCGCGCTGACCCTCCTGGCAGTCCTCGCTGGTGTAGATGGCGGCGCTCAGCTCGTCGGCGAGGAGGAATCCGGCTGCCCGCCCGACGTCCATGGCCCGGTGGATCAACTGCTTGTTCGCGCGCACGGTGATGGGCGCATTGTCGCGAATTTCCTCGGCAATGGACCAGGCCGTCTCGTAGAGCTGCTCTTTCGAGACGACGTGGTTGACGTAGCCGACCTCATAGGCGCGCTGGGCGGACATGTGATTGCCGCGCAGGAGCAGCTCGAGGGCGATCCCGGACGGTACCGCCCAGAGCAGGGGCACCGCCCACGGCGCTCCCCGGCCGACCTTGACCTCGGAGATGCCGAATGTCGCGTCCTCCGACGCGATGCGGATGTCGCAGGCAAGCGACAACGCGAATCCGCCGGCCAGGGCCCAGCCGTGGATCGCCCCGATGATCGGCTTCTTGCTCTCGAACTGGTAGGTCGCGCTCGGGTATCGCACCGCCCGCAGGTTCTTGGTCTCTTCGAAGATATGCTGCGCGCCGGACTCGGACATCTCCTTTAGGTCGCCGCCGGCGCAGAACGCCTTGCCGTTGCCGCGAAGGATGGCGATGTGGGCGTCGTCGTCACGATCAAACTGCCGGAAGATCTCGGGGAGGCGGTCCACCATGGCTACGTTCATCGCGTTGAGCCGGTGTGGGCGGTTCAGCGTGATGGTCGCGATCTTGTCCTTGACCTCGTAAAGGACCGGGTCTTCTTCAGTCATTGAAATTCTCCTCACTTACTGCCGTTCATCACCCGGACTGCTCGCCTGAAAGCTGTCTTATTCCGCAATCACCGGCCGCAGTTGAACCCGAACATCGATCGCGGCCATCTGCCCGCTCTCGGTGTAGGCGAGCGGGTTGACGTCGATCGAGTGCACCGTTGCGCGGCTATTGGCGGCGACCTGGGACAGCGTGGATATGACCGCGGACAGTTCGTCGACCAGCGCGTCGTACGCGCGGCCGGTGCGGCGCGCCAGCCCCGTCAGCGCCGCGACGACCACCGGCACCGAACTGATCATGTCGGCCGCCTCCTCCGGGGACACCGGGGCGACTTCCACCGCGACGTCCGGGGATTCCTCGACGGCGCTCCCGCCACGGCCGAAAGCGATCACCGGACCGGCCTGCGGATCATCCACCGTGCCGAGGAACAGTTCGACGGCGATGGGCGCCATCGTCTGCATGAGCACCCGCGCGTCACCGGCGACCGCCCGCGACATCAACTGCTCGGCCACCTGCGCGGCTTCGTCCTCGCCGGCGACACCCAGAACGAGCCCGTCGGAACTCGCCTTGTGCGGCATGTTGCTGTCCATGATCTTCATGGCGACCGGCGACCGGCCGAGCGTGAGCCACGCCTTGCGCGCCTCGGCACCGCCGGTGACCGACCTCTCCTCAAGGAACGGGATTCCCAGCCGGGTCAGTTCGGAGCGGGCGGCGTCGTGCAGGACGAGCTTCGAGGTTCCCGGCGCGGGGGTCTCTCCGAGCCAGCGCTCGCCGGCCGCCTCGGCCGGCCGCGTACGGTTCTTCCCGGCGCGCGCGGCCGCGTAGGTGCGGACCAGGCCGGCGGTGTGCAGGCCGCCGACCAGGCTGTGGCCGCTGTCGGCGATGGCGACCCCGGCCTCGATCAGATCGGCCCGGTGCTCCTCGGCCAAGGGGCCGACCGCGTAGGCGCACGCCGACTTGGCGGCGTGCTTGGCCTTCGCCGCGGCGAACGCGCTGACGACCGGTGCGATTCCCCTGGCCTTCGGCGGCAGCAGCGTCGACATCAGGGCGACGGCATGCATGGCCGGATCGGAGAAGATCGCATCGAACGCCTGGGCCAGCCACTGCGGGTCGTTTCCGTGCCCAGCGAGGTCAAGCGGGTTGTACGGCTTGGTGAAGGTGAGGAGCTTGTCGAGCTCGGCAAGGGTGTCCGGGCTGAAGTCGGGCAGGGTGATCCCCGCGTCAGCGGCGAGGTCGGCGATCAGCGCGGCACCGGCACCTGAGGTCGAGATGACGGCCAGGTCAGCGTCGAACGGCTCGCCGTTGTCGAGCAGGGCGAGGGCGAACATCGCGCTCTCCAGGTCGCTGGTCTCGACGATGCCGAGCGAGCGCAGCCAGGCCGAGAAGGCACGGCCGCCGCCGGCGACGCGCGCGCTGTGCAACTCGGCGGCATGGCGGCCCTTCGGGCTCTTGCCGAAGGTCACCGCCAGCACCGGCTTGCCCACTTCGGCCGCTCGGCGGGCGGCCCGCTCGAACACGTCCGGCCGCGTGATGGTGTCCAGCAGCAGGGCGATCACGCGGCACCGGTCGTCATGCACCATGAACTCGAAGAGTTCGGCGGCATCGATGTCGGCCTCGTTGCCGGTGGACACCGCGTAGGAGATGCCGCCGCCGGCGCGTTGGACACCGGCGATGAATGAGCCGAGCACGGCTCCGGTCTGCGCTACGACGCCGACGCCGCCGGGGCGCAGAGCGTGCTCATGGCTGGTGTTGAAACCGAGCGACAGTCCGTCGATGGCATTCCACAGCCCGTTGCAGTTCGGGCCGAGCAGGCGCAGGCCGTGTGACCGGGCCGTCTCCACCAGCTCGGCCTGCCGGTCGGCTCCCTCGCTTCCGGTCTCGGCATACCCGCTGCTGCCGATCACCGCATAGGGCACACCGTGGGCAGCGCAGTCTTCGATGACCGACCCGACGGCGGCGCCGGGGACGGAGATGAAGGCGACATCGACGGCGGAGTCAAGGTCGGCGATGCTGCGTGCACACTGCACGCCCTGGATTTCGGCGAGCTCCGGATGGATGACTGACAGCCGGGCCAATCCGGGCCGCGCTTTGGCGAATTCAAGGGCCATTGCGCCCAGGGTGCGTTCGCGGCGGGAGACACCGATGAACGCGATGTGCTGGGGCGAGAACAGCTTCGACAGGTCACTTACGTCCGACTGGGGTGTCACAGACTCACCTTCCCGAAGTCGGAGCATGGCCGGGCACGCTGGCGTGATGCCGCTGTTCAGCCGGGCACGGACTGGCCAATGACCCAGCATATATCTTATAATATATCATGGATGCGATCACCTTCCTAGCTTCTGTTCCACACTGGATGCTGCTGCACGGGCTGCGTCATCCCTGCTGGCCGAGGTAGGCCGCTTCCACTTCGGGCATACGGCCGAGGACCTCCTGCGCCGATCCGCTCAGTGCCACGCCCTGGTCGCCGTAGACATACGCACGGTCGGCGGCGCGAAGGATCATGTGCACGAACTGCTCGACGATCAGGACCCCGACACCCAGCTCGCGCACGATGACGCCGAGTCGTTCCAGCACGGCCCGGGCCATCAGCGGGGCCAGCCCGATGCTCATCTCATCGATGAGCAATACCTTGGGCTCGGCAACGACCGCGCGGGCGATGGCGAGCATCTGCTGCTCGCCGCCGGACAGGAGGCCGGCCCGCCGCCCCATGAGCGGCTCGAGCATCGGGAAGTAGGTCAGCGCCTGCTTGATCCGTGAAGGCGGCGCCGCTGCCCGAAGGTTCTCGGCTACTGTCAGCCGGGTGAACAGGCACCTGCTGTCGGGTACGTGGCCAAGGCCGCGCTGCGCGTTGCGGTGCGGCCGCCGGGTGTCCACTTCCTGGCCCAGCAGTCGCACCCGCCCGGCCATGGGGGCGACCAGCCCTGAGGCCGTCAGCAGCGTGGTGGTCTTGCCGGCGCCGTTGCGCCCGAGCAGCGCCACGATCTCGCCGGGTTCCACATGCAGATTCACGTTCGTGACCACGGGCACCTGGCCGTAGCCGAGCGAGACGTCGTCGAATTCAAGCAGGCTGGTCACAGTGACGCCTCCAGTCCCTGGACGTCGATGTCTTCGGCGTCGCCGAGGTAGGCGGCGATCACCGCGGGGTCCTGGCGCACCGTCACCGCCGGCCCGGACGCGATCAGCCGACCGTTGTCCAGGACGTACACGTCGTCGCAGACGTCGAAGACCAGGTTGACGTCGTGCTCGATGAGCAGCACCGAGGCGCCGGAGTCGGCCAGCTCGTGCAGCCGGCCGCGCAGCACTTCGCGTTCCTGCCGGTCGAGCCCTGAGGCAGGCTCATCCAGGATGAGCAGTGCCGGCTCGCTGACGACCGCGCGTGCGACCGCGACAAGGCGGCGCTGGCCGGCCGAGATCGCCGCCGGCCTGCGCTGCGACACTCTCTGCAGTCCCAGTCGGCGGAGCTCGCCCTCGACCCGGCGCCGGGCCGCGACGCGGGTGGACCGGCCGCGGTCCGCGGCGGTGGCAACGCCGCTCAGCACGTTTTCGTAGACCGACAGCTGCTCGAACAGTTCCAAGCCCTGGAAGGTGCGGGCCAGGCCGGCGCGGGCGCGGGAGTGCGGGGTCTTGTGGTCGAGGCTCACTGACCGCAACGCTATGCCGCCGGTGTTGCGGGCGAATCCGGACACGGCATCGACGAAGGTCGATTTACCCGACCCGTTCGGCCCGATCAGGCCGGTGACGCGGCCGGCGGCGACGTCCAGAGCGACGCCGTCGAGCGCGGTGACCGCCCCGAACCGTACGGTGAGGTCCGCGACGCGCAGGATGGGTTCGCGGGCGTCGGCCGCGGCGGGTTCGCGACGCTCGCGCTGCTCCGGGACGCCGTCCTGACCGGCCACTTCGGTGGTCGGCGTCGGCCCAGGCTCGGTCCGCGCCCGGCCGATCCGGCGGAGCACAAACGCTTGCACGGCGGCTAGCTGCCGACCGTGGAACGGCGCGATGCCGTCGGGCTGTTTGACCACGGCGATTAGCACGAAGACGGCGAAGACCAGGTTCACCCAGTACTGGATGTCTCCGACCGGCAGCAGGAACTGCAGCCAGGTGACGATCAGGCCCCCCGGTGCCGCCAGGCCGGCCACCACCGCCCCGGAGAGGCTGCCGATGCCGGCCACATAGAGGTAGCCGACGAACAGGATCGAGGCCAGTGGCGTGAACTGGTCAGCCACCACGACGCCGCTCTGGTACACCAGCAGCGAACCGCCGACGCCGGCGAGCGCGGCCGAGATCGTGAAGGCCAGCAGCTTGGTCCGGCTGACATCCCATCCCACCGCGGCGGCAGCCCGCTCGTTGTCCCGCACCGCGAGCATCCTGAGCCCCGGGCGGCTGTTGCGCAGCCACGCGGTCGCCGCCATGCACAGCACCAGCACGAACAGCACCATCACCCCGAACCGGACCGGGTGGCCGAAGGGGCTGAGCGAGAAGCCGCCCAGACTCGGCGCCGGTACGGGGTTACCGCCGCCGGCACCGGTGATGTTGATGTTGTTGAACAGCGCCGACTGGACGGCCACCGCCGCCGCCAGAGTGAGCACGGCCAGGTTGAAGCCGCGCACGCGCAACGACGGTATGCCGACCACCAGGCCCACCACGGCGCTGACCACCATCGCCGCCAGCAGCGGCGCAGGGAACGGCCAGCCGAGGTCATGGGCGAACCGGGACGTGGCAAACCCCCCGATGCCGGCCAGGACGAACTGGGCCAGCGACACCTGGCCCACATACCCGGTGACGATCACCAGCGAGATGGCGATGATCGCGGTGATGATCGAGATGATCAGAGCGCTCCGGTACTCCTGGCCGAAGAAGATCAGGCCGAGCACGGCGAGGCACAGCCCGACTCCCGCGCTCATCGTCGGCCTGGCCGGCGTGACCTCGGGCGTCCGCGGCGACGAGGCCAGCGTGCCGCGGTCCGGGATCGGCCGGCCCGTGACCATGAGCACGATGACCAGGATCCCGAAGGGGATCAGGTCAGTCAGGGCCGGCTGCGTCCAGTAGCCGCGGACCAGGGACTGCAGCACCCCAAGGACAAGCGCGGCCAGGGTGGCGACGGTGAACGACGAGAACCGGGCGACCAGCGCCGCGGCCAGGCCGGGCACGACCAGCAGCACCAGGTTGGACATCTGCAGCCCGGCGATCTGGGTGGCCGCGACGCCCGCCAGCCCTGCGATGGCAGAGCCCAGCACCCAGTTGATCACGGCGATCCGTTCGGGTGACCGGCCGATCAGCGTCAGGCCCTTCTCCGTCTCGGCCGCAGCCCGGGTGTAGATGCCGAACCGGGTCTTGCTGAAC